>JBJYWZ010000533.1:0-18176 GCA_046259725.1 Promineifilaceae bacterium (SeqCode)
GCGACTATTGGTGGCTGTATGGCAGCCCGCGCATTACGTAACAAATTGTAAACGCTAAAACTGCCGTGCCTTTGCTTTACCAGAGACGGCCGTTTTTTGTATCTATCACGAGGCACCCTCATCATCAATACTCCCAACCGGCAGTCCCGCCAGGCGCATAATGCGCAGCGCATTGGTCGTTGGGCAGGGACCGGGATGGATCTTGTAATCAAACACCATACGCCCGCCGATCACATCATCCCGGAAATGGTAGTTGCTCACCGCCGGGTTATCAAGCGCGAGCTTCACCAGTTCCAGATCATGTGTGGCGATAGCCCCACAGCCGTTTTCTCCAATTAATGCATCGACGTAATAGTGGCTGCCGGTCAATCTTTCACGATTATTGGTACCGCGAAAAATCTCGTCAATGAGAAAGAAGAGAGGCACGTTATCGGTTTCGTGCAAGCAATCAAGCAGCATTTTCAGGCGGCGTACCTCGGCATAGAAGAATGAAAAACCATCGGTCACTGAATCAGTAACCGTGATCGAGGCGAAGACGCGCAGGGGTATTAAAGACAGCGAACGGGCCAAAACAGGCGCGCCTGAAAGGGCCAGTCGGACATTGATGCCCAGTGTTCGCAGGAATGTACTCTTGCCCGCCATATTGGAACCGGTAATCATGACAATCGTCCCAACCCGATCGATGGTGAAATCATTGTAGACCCGATCATCCGTCTCTATCAGAGGATGGCCTAGTTCAGCAGCCGAAAATGGCGTCTCAGCCTGCCTGTCTGCCACGCGAATATCGGCAAAGTTCGCACCCGGATAGAGATAGCCGAAATTGGCCAGGCTGCCCAACGCCTCAAGTTGGTGCCAGATGGCGAGCCATCCCGGCATCACGTCCGCAAGTTCAGCTTTTAGCGAATCGAGGCGGTAGGCTACGAGCACGTCCAGCGGGAAAATGGCGTTGATAAGGAAAGCGACAAACGGATTGTAACGCAGGCCCGCCGCAGCAAGGAGCCGGTTCGTACGCGCGAGCATCTCCGAAGGGCTGAGGCCGTCAACGCGCAGTGGTTCGGTCAAGGCACTCAGGGACGGCGACCCGGAAAAGGACCGTCTTTCCAGCGCGGCGAAGACGGACTGCAGCTGTCGCAAACTTTCAATAATAAAGGAGGCACTGTGAAAGACCGGCTCAATATGCCTTAACTGGCTGATTGCGATGGCGCCGTAAATAAACCAGGAAAGCAAAAAGAGCGGCGGAAGCCACTCCTGCAAATAAGCCAGCAGCAGCGCGAAATTGATTGGCACCATGAGCAGCAGAATGACGAGAATCGTGCGCAGCGAGCCGCCGCTGTTCTGCTGGGCCAGCCATTGCAGCACCTGGGCGCTGGACCATCGTTCGGGTGTCACGGAGCCATCATGACCTGATGCCAATAGAGCGTTAAGTGTCAGGCGCGTAGTCAGCGCCGGCATGCGCATGAGTTCGCGCACAAGACTTTGTCTTGCCGGCAGTGCAGCCAGATCCGGCTCGAACTCCAGCAGCCATTGGCGCAGCCTTCCGCTTCCCTCTACTGTGATGGCCAGGTCGATAACTCGCTGTAAGGAACGTTCGCCTACAATATCCAGATCACGGCCGAATGGGTGTTCAAAACGTTCGCCCAACGGCTCGGTTGGCGGTATATCATCCCAGTCCAGCATCATACGAGCGATCTGATCCAGTCTGAGCTGCCGCCAGATCCTCAGGCGGGCGGCGGTGGCTTCAATCCGTCGATGGCGATATACGAGGTAAATAAAGAGCGTCAGCAGCACAAGGCCGGTCAGCAGGAACGCGACCTCGCCCAAAGCCAGCAAAGCAGCCGCGCTGAGGGCCAGCAGCAAAATGAAAGTGATCAGCCGCCCGCGAGAGATCCGCTCGCTGTGCCCTTCCAATTCAAGCAGGCAACGATCCAGACGGCCGATCTGCCTGCGCAGTGCATTCAGCCGCCGCTCATGGCGCGATGATCCTCCCATCTCAGAACGCGTCATCAACAAACAATCCCAGCTGCGCACATGCCGCGCGAAACTGTGGCCACATTCCAGGCTTCACGGCAACGGCCATCTCGCCCAGGAATTCTCCGAGAAAGTCGCGCGTTTTTGGATTGCTGCGCAGGGTTTGTAATATGTCGGCATCCTTGACGCGCAGGACGACGACCGACTCCAGCCGCCCCTCCACGCCCTTCTCATACCAGCGGCTGATGGCCCGCTGCACGCTCTTAGGGGGCGCCGATCCGCTGGCCTGATTGAGAAAGCGCAGCAATCTTTCGGCCGTAATGCCCTGCTCGCTGGCCCCGGCAAGTGCGGCAGGGGTAATACGATAGTGATATGGTTTTCGGCCGTCAACCGCTTCCAGTTCGGCGATACGTGCAACCTGAAAGCGCAAATAGCGATCTGCATTGTGGGCGACCAGGATACTGGCATCCGGATGAATGATAACGAGTATCTTTTCATCCTCGCCATCGGGCCGTTGGCCGGCCAGCCACTTCAGCCCGCCGGAACTGAGCCGAAAGAGGGCGTTATCGGCAGCGCCCGACGTGACCGTGATGCCCAGCCAGTTCATGGGCCCAAGGATGAGGAAGCGCAGCAGCCGTCCCTCCACATAATCCCATGATTCAAAACCCGTCAGATAACCGCCGGTCTGCTCGTCGCGAATGTACCAGGTATCGTAGTTACCATCGAGCCGCTGAAAATCGGGATTACTGTTCTTGACATGGTCTACCAGCGACTCCAGGGAATACCAGTGCTCCGTGTGCGGCAGGGCTTCCAGCAGCGCGGTACGGGCGATGATGGGGTCGTTTTGCCATCTTTCACCTTCACAGATAAGGCCCGGCGTGTGGCAGAGATCGTTCCAACTGCTGTTGCTCCAGGCATCAGCAAGCTCGAATAACTGCGCCTGACGTCCCTTCTTCAACCAGTCAACGGCCGAACGTGTCGGCCGTAATCCACCCTCATCCTCACGCAGCCAGCCCTGCTCGGCGGCCAGGTTGAGCAAAAGCGAGCGGCGATCCCGATTTCCATCGAGCAGGAGGCCGCCTTCATCTCCCATTTGCGGCGAATGCAGCGCCTGGGCGAGCAGCGTGGTCAAATCATCGACGGCAATAACCTGGCCTTTCGACGAGGCGCTATCAGGCGGATGCACCGGGTCAAGCTGCGCGGCAGCGTCCTCCACTTCGTCTTCAACGAAGGCTTCTGGAAACTGTTCCAGGAGCTCCTGCGGCAGGTAATAAAACTCGATCATTCCTTCGGCCGTCTCATCAAAAGCACGGTACAGGAATCCACGGTACCAGAGCGCTTCCAGCGGGCTGACCGGATCCAGCCAGGGCTCTTCTCGTTCCATGCGTCCTGGCCCCATCTGTCGTACTTCACCATGGGCGCGGTTAAGTGTGGCCACGGGCACGCGCCCGCCCTGGGCAATTAGCTCATGCAAAACCGCGGACTCCTCGGGAGGCAAAAACCGCAGCTCATGGTCCATGTCCAGTTGATCCAGCGCCCTCGCCAGAACCTCAACGGCCTCACTCTTTTCCAGCCCGCTCAGATCCAGCTCCCACCATTCTCCGATGACGCGCAGGGTGATCAATTCGTGATCAAGAAGCGCCTTTTCTAAATTACGCATATTTATTGCAGCTAGGCAATGACCAGCAGTGCCTCGGGCAGGCTGGTGATCACCAGATGATGGACCCCGTCTTCAGGATAGGCGTAGATTTCGCCGTCAACCTGAACGGGCAGTCCTTCCTCCGAATGGACAACAACTTCCTTATTCTGCCGCATAGTTACATACGGCGTATCCACATGCGTGCCTTCCATGGCCGCGGTAATCAACGACAATGCCTTGTAGCGACTTAACATGGGTACGGTGCAGGTGTCAATCAGATCGTCATCCTGTAGCGCATCCGGTGTCAGCAGGAAACCGCCGCCTCCCCGCGTGCCAATCCCGAAATAGAGAAAAAACAATCTCTGATCGGGCACCTCTTCGTCGTCATAGCGTACATGTAAATGAAGCGGTCGGAAATCTCGTGTGAGCGCGGTCAGAACAGCCGCCATATATTTCGGAAAGCCGCGCAGCTTGGTAATGGCCGCGTTGCGAATGACGACATTAGCGTCAAAGCCGGCGCCCATATTATTTATGAAGTAGCGTCTGCGATCCAGGTCATCTTCCAGCAAGGCCAGGTCCACCCGGCGCGTATCCCCTCTGATAATCGTGGCGATAGCCGTTGGCACATCCGCTCCCACGCCGAGCACGTGAGCATAATCATTTCCCGTGCCGATGGGAATAATACCCAGCCTGACATCGTCACTTCCGCCAGCCATTATGCCGTTGACAACTTCATTGACCGTCCCGTCACCCCCGGCGGCGACGATCACGTCCCAACCTTCGTTAACGGCCTCTTCGGCGAGCTGCCTGGCATGATTCGGGCCCTCTGTCAGAACGACATCCACATCACCGAGCGGGCGCATCGCTTCTCTAATCGAGTCCAGATAATTAATACCGTTTCCGACATCGGCATTGGGATTTAGAATAACCTTTACGGACATAATTCGGCCATTTCCTATCAATTCACCAACCGGCACGAAGTTTTCTCGATTATACTTTATTGAACTGCCAGATTAGAACAATGCATTGCCTGCGATGGGCGTGCGCTCCGGTCCGCTGTACCGCTGCACAATAATGCATAATGATATTGGATTATCGCCTGCTGGCAATCGTTGATAATCCAGGACCATTGATTTACAATGACAGTTGTCTTCATTTATGCCGCAGCACTTAAGGAGTAAAAAATGGCCTCCCTTTTAGAAAAAACCCAGACATTAATCCAGGCGAATCTGCACGATATGGTCGATCGCGCATTGGAAGCGAATTCCGTCGCCGTCATGAAACAATATATCCGCGATGCCGAAAATAACCTCGACGAATTAGAAGACGCGACAGCCACCGTCGGTGGTGAAGTGAGAACGCTGGAACGCAAATACCGCGAATACAAGAAACGCGCCGACGAGCTCGATCGCAATATCGACATGCTGCTGATGCAGGGCAAGACCGATCTGGCCGCAGCGGCGCAGACTGAACTGAACTCTGTCCGGCAGCTGCAGGAGCAGTACCAGGATCAGTGGGTGCGCCAGCAGCGCGAGTATGAAACATTAAAAAGCGCCCGCCTGAAACTTGAAGCCAAGGTGCGTATGATCCGTGAAGAACAAAAGGAAATGGAGTCGCTGTTGATGCTGGCCAAATCTAAAGAGCTCACGGTCAAGACAATTAAGAGCCTGGACGATCTGGAGGGAGTGTCAGACAGCGACATCGCCCGGCTGCGTGACTCCATCCGCAACCGTCTCGATAAAGCGGACGCGTACAGCGAGCTCTATGCCGATCGGCTGGACAGCCAGATGGATGAAGCCCTTGGCCGCGCGGAAGTGGACTTGCAGTTGGAAGAACGCAAGCGCCGGCTGGGTTTGAGCGAACCAGCCCCGGTTGTTGAGGACGAGGCGGAAGAGGAAGCCAGTGCGGATATGGAATAAGCCCCGCTGATTGGTGGTTGTTGGACGGCTGTTCAGGCAACAATTAATAATGGCCAGCAAGGAAGATGAATCACTGCGCGAACGTGTGCAGAAAGCGATGTTCCGCGAGGCGATTTTCCGGCCGGAAAGCGCGCTGGTAATCTCTATCGCTCTTCTTCTGGCTGTCTTTGCACCGCAGGTAGGGTTTTTAGATTTCATCCCCTTCTGGGTTTGGCTGCTAGGCGGAGTCGGTGCGGAGGCCGCCCTAGTCTACAGCAGCCTGACCGATCCGGAATTCGGACGAAAAGTCGCCGCAAAGGTCCTGCGCAAGGAATTCGAGCCGCAGCAGCTGCAAGATCCGCGCCTGCGAGAGCGCATGGCCGAAGCGCTTGATTATCGCGTGCGCATCGAAAAGGCGATCCGCCAGCAGGACGACTCATTGATAAAGGATGAGTTGAGCCAGACGGCCGTGCAGATGGATGAGTGGCTGGAGCACATCCATGACCTGGCTCTGCGCATCGATCGCTACCGCCAGGGGCGAGAGGTGCTCGTGCGAGATTACGACCGCACATCAAAGCGTATTGCCGAGTTGGAAAACCAGCTCGCCACCGAAGACAATCCGGCGGTACAGGCGCAGATTGAGGCGACCCTGGATAGTAAAAAACGCCAGTTGGAAACGCTCGAAAAGTTGAGCGACACAATTCGGCGTGCGGAGCTGCAGTTGGAGACCTCGATCTCGCAGTTAGCCACGATTTATTCGCAAACCATGCTCGTAGACGCCAAGGATATCGACAGCAGCCAGGCGCGTCGATTGCGGCTGGAAATCTCTGACGAAGTAGATGAAATCCAGGACATTCTGCTGGCGATGGACGAAGTATACACATCCAATATGCAGGGCTAAGACCCCATTTATTAGCATTTGTAAACCAAAGAAAGCCCTGGCAGCGGCTCCTATTGTCAAATAAGCGGCCCTTTGATAACATCGTCTGTTGGCAAACATCAATTTTGGAGAAAATTTACAGCTATGAAAGTGCTGCTTAAAGAAGACGTAGACAATCTTGGTTATGCAGGCGAGGTTTATAAAGTCGCCGACGGTTACGGCCGTAATTACCTTATTCCAAAGGGACTGGCCGTTCTGGCATCGCCCGGTGTCATGAAACAGGCGGATGTCTGGCGCAAGAAAGCGGAAGCACGTCGCGAGGAACTGCGAGCGGAATACAAGATGCTTTCGGAAAAGATCGAGCAGGCGACACTGAACTATGTGGCACGCGCCGGCGAAACCGGGAAGCTATACGGTTCAATAACCACGTCCCAGATCACCGACGATCTCAACGAGCTCCTGGGCACAGACATCGACCGCCGCAAGGTCGGGGTCGAGCCGCTGCGCCAGCTCGGCAAGCATGACGTGATTGTGCGCCTGAGCGCTGATTTCCAGCCCTATATCACCGTGATCATTGAACCGGAGGAAGGTTCGCCGGCAGCGATGATAACCGAAGCGGAGGCCGTCGAAGTAGTTGTCGAGGAAATGGAAACTGAGGCCGAGATCGAAGAAGATCTGGACCTCATTGACGAAACCGAAGATATCCTGGATAGCCTGGAAGAAGATCTGGCAGAAGACCTTACAATCGAAGACGAACTAGACGAGTTGGAGTAGCGTCGCCAGCGAGTGGCACACGATGACCGGCTGACATGTGGGCATTACTGACCCGCTTCGCCGGCAGCGCTGTTCCAATCAAATATGGACGAACTCGGGCAAATCCTGCGCCAGGCGCGTGAGAACAAAGGGCTTTCTCTTGAGGAAGTCAATGAGCAGACGCGCATCAGCGTGCGATACCTGGAGGCCCTGGAAAACGGCGACTACTCCGCTCTACCAACGGCCACGCATACCCGGGGATTCCTGCGCAATTATGCGCGGTTCCTCGATCTTGAGCCGCAGCCGCTGGTAGAGCGATACGTACAAAGCCAGGCCAACCAGTCAAGGCCTGCCGCCGCGCAGCCGCCGGCCGCAACCCCGTCCACATCATTTCCTGCTCCCCAGATCGACGAGCAGCCCTTTTTTGATCCTGTTAACGTTGAAGTTGACCTGGGCTCCAGGCGCGATCCAGAATCCGCGGTGCGGCTGGTAATTATCGCCGCTTTGATCATTGCACTTGCGCTTGTCGGTAACCGTTTTCTTCCACTGCTGTTCAATAATAACGACGGCAGTGAAGCAATCACCGACGGCATTACCAACGTCGTGCAGGATCTGATGGGCGACGAGCAGCCTGAGGAAGAAGGAGCAGAAGAAAGTGGGGCAATGGGCGAAGCCTCGGCTACGCCAGGTGCGGGAGAAGACGTGATCAATTCTACAGGACGCTCGAATACCGGCCCCGATACTGAAATCCTTCCTACCCCGTCGCCAACCCGACCTACCCTGCCGGCCACGCTTGATGAGATTAATCTGAAAGCCGAAATCACGGAACGTACCTGGCTTGAGTCCACGATAGATGGCGAAGTAGTATTTTCGGGCATCGCCCGCGCCGGTGACACATTTGAATGGACGGCCGAAGAGGAAGCGAAACTCCTGACCGGAAATGCCATCGGGGTCTTTGTCACCATAAACGATATCCCGCTCGGCCGTCTGGGCGATCGCGGGCAGAATAAGGAAGAAATCTGGCGCACAACACAAGAGTAATTCCGCAGCCAAGACTCCGCCTATCCTGGGGCATTTGCATCCGATTTCACTCCAATCATGAACAGAAAAGATAAAAAACAGTTCTATATGCTCAGTTTGGGCTGCAGCAAGAATACAGTCGACTCGGAAAGCATGGGCAGCCTGCTGCAGCGGGCTGGTTTTAGCGGGGTCGTCGATCCCGACGACGCGTCTGTTCTCATTGTTAATACCTGTGGCTTCATCGAATCAGCACGGCAGGAATCGATTGCCGCGCTGCAGGAATTGGCCGGAGCAAAAGGACAAAATCAACTGCTCATCGCCGCCGGCTGCATGGCCCAGCGCTATGGGAATGAGGTTGTTGAATGGGTTCCCGGCATTGATGGTGTGATCGGCACGCGGCGTTGGATGGATATCGTACCCTTTATTCGTCGCCTGCGGCAGCGCAAACACCCGCAGCCCCTCTACCATCTGCCCGACGAAGCGGAAACAGTTGGTCAAGATGAACGCGGCGTCTTACGTGTTTCTCTACAAGGGCGCAGCGCCTACTTGAAGATCGCCGACGGGTGCAGGCGGCCGTGCGCTTTCTGTGCCATCCCCCAGATCAAGGGCACGCTTGTGAGCAGGCCGCCGCAGACAATCATCGACGAAGCGGTTCGTTTGCAGGATGCCGGTATCCAGGAATTGATCATCATTTCCCAGGACAGCACCGATTACGGCCATGATCTGGGAATGAAAAACGGTTTGAGCGAACTGCTGAAAGGGATCGTCAGCGCCGCCCCCGACCTTCCCTGGATCCGCATCATGTATGCCTATCCCGGTTACGTCACGGATGAATTGATCGAGACCATGGCTGACAATCCGCAAATAGTCAACTATCTGGATATTCCCTTACAGCACGGACACCGCGAAACGTTGAAGCGCATGCGCCGCCCGGCCAACATCGAGTGGGTATATGGGACAATCGGCAAATTGCGTTCGGCAATCCCCGATATCGCCATCCGTACTACCTTCATCGTCGGTTATCCGGGCGAAACGGATGAAGAATTCGACGCCTTGAAGCAAATGGTAAGCGATCTGCAGTTTGACCGTGTGGGCGCCTTCAAGTATTCCTACGAAGCGTCGACGCCGTCGGCGACTGTTTCCTGGCCGGTGCCCGAAGAAATCAAAGACGCACGACTGGATGAACTAATGACCTTGCAGCAGTCCATCTCGCTGGCCCGCAACCAGGAGCAAGTCGGCCGTGTCCTGCCGGTGCTGGTCGAAGGGTTCGACAACGGTCTGAGCATCGGCAGAAGCTATCGTGATGCCCCTGAAATTGATGGCTATGTTGTGGTTCCGGGAGAACTGCCGCTGGGAGAAATGGTTCCAATTCATATAAGCGGGGCCATGACTTATGACCTGACTGGCACGCCTGAAGGGATTGATACCGCGAACGACGGTTTGACTATCGACATCGGCGCGCTGGAACCGCGGAATTGACAATGCTCAGATCGCGCTTTGAATGGGTGATATTAATTGTGATCGTGTTGCTGCTTGGTGGGGCATGGATCGTTGATTCGCGCGAAGATGCACGTGAACCGCAGAACTTTTTACTGACCGAGGCGCCGATTGTGGGCCACCTGGCGCCTGATTTTGTCGCCCAGACCCCAGCGGGTGAGTCCTACGCATTGAGTGACTTCATCGACCAGGAAGGCGGCAGCGGCCGTCCGGTTGTGCTCAACTTCTGGGCATCCTGGTGCGGGCCCTGCCGTATGGAAATGCCGGCCTTTGAACGCGTCAGTCTGGCCTATGCGGATCGCGCGAAAATCCTTGGCGTCAACCAGGCGGAATCGGCCGAGACGATCAATCGTTTCGCGCAAACAACCGGCGTCAGCTATCCACTCCTTGTCGACGAAGATTGGGTGGTCAACAACAAGTACGGCGTTTCCAATCTTCCCACGACCATTTTCATCGACGGTGATGGCGTCATTCGCGAAGTGTTTGTGGGCACAATGAATCAGGCAGTTCTTGAGGATAAGCTAAACGCTCTGCTGCCGGAGTAGGACAACCCAAATCATGTACCCGGCGATTAATCTTGGCCCCCTTGTGCTACCTACCGCGGCATTCACCTACCTGATCGGCATCTGGATCTGTCTCGTAATGGCCGAGCGCGCCGCGCGCCGCCTGGACCTGGATCCTGACGTTATGTCGGGCCTGGTCACAACAGGCATTATCGCCGGATTCATAGGAGCCAGATTGACGTTTGTTTTTCTTTACTGGCCGGCCTATCAAGACAATCTCCTGGGCATCATCTGGCCCATCAATTCAGGTTTTAATTTATGGGGCGGTCTGTTCTTTGGCGCGGCGGCCATGTTCTTTTTCGGCCGTTACAGGCAGATTCCACCCCTCCCCTATCTGGATGGGCTCGCTCCGGTCCTCGTGATCGGTCTGCTGTTTGCCAGCCTGGCCGACTTTCTTGGCGGGCCCGGCTTTGGAACGTTCACGACACTGCCCTGGGGCATCAATAACTACGATACGCTACGCCACCCGGTTCAGATCTACGAAATGATAGCTGCCGGCTTCGCCTTGCTGGCCTGGTGGTTCTTTCAGAAGCGTCGTGAATTCGAAGGGCAGCTCTTTCTGATTACAACGGCCGTTTACTGCGCCGGCAGGTTATTTGTGGACACCTTTCGTGCTAACACCTGGATTGTGCCCGGTGGCTGGCATGGTCTGCAGATTCTCTGTCTGCTGATTGTTCTGGTCTGCCTCGTCCTGCTTATGCGCGGCTCCGATAAAGCTCAATTGGCCTCCGGCTGAGTGCGGGCGCGCTCCTCTCTTTCACTTGCCCTAAATCTATTTGCCAAGAGCCTGTGAAAACGGTACTATGCACGCTTGAAATCTCACATTTGGCCGGGAGAAGTTGCATGTTTGAAGTTGACGGCAATTATGCAAACCGAAAAGGAAACTATACAGTTCTGACGATTAATGGGCTGATGATGACGGTCCGCTACGAGGACGGCACAACGGCCGAACTCCATATGGGTATCCAGGAACGAATCTGGGAAAACATTGTCGCCGAGCGAGAACTACAGAGCAAGCGCACACACAAGAAGACCAGAAGGCGAAGCTCGCCAACAGCTTCCAAGCACTTTATTAAGGTCGTCAACGTGACACCCGGTGAAGAATTGGCCTTTCCGGGCTGGGAAGAGCGGGTCGTCATGGCGCCGGGTGAAGAAATAGCGAACTCGATCAAAAAGGGTGATCGACTGATCTACTTTACGCAGGACGGTCTGGCTTTTTTCGCCGTCGCTACGGTAACCGGCGATGCGTTCACCGCCAACCCCAAGAAGTATACCTTCACCGTTCCCGAAAACGAGGCGACATTCTTCCAGATCGATATAGACGCCGATACCGGCTCGCTCGACAGAGCCCTTACCCTGGACTCGGTGGAACTGGAAAGCTGTCCCGATTTTTCTGCATCTCCCGCGGAATCCGAGATGTTCTGCCCCATCAGCGAGGATGATTTTGAACTGCTCTCGGAACTGCTGACCGAGATCAGCGAGGAAGTGGAAGATGACGAAGATGAAGATATGGTCGATGACGACGAGGATTTCGACGAGGATAGCGATTAAATTATGGCCGGAGAAAATATACTTGTTTGCGTCGCCTGGCCCTATGCAAATGCCGATATTCACCAGGGTAATGTAACCGGCTCCTACCTGCCGGCTGACATTTACGGCCGATACCATCGCCTGAACGGCGACAACGTCTTAATGGTTTCCGGAACGGATAGTCACGGTACGCCTGTGACGGTAGCAGCCGACGAGGCGGGCACGTCCGCTGATGAGGTATTCAATTATTACCACAGCCGCTTTCTGGAGCTGTTTCAGAAACTCGGACTTTGTTACGATCTTTTCACCCATACTGATACTGAGAACCATCATCGCGTATCGCAAGACCTGTTCTTGAGTCTGCTCGATAACGACTATCTTTACCGCAAGACAACGCCGCAGATGTTTTCGCCATCCACGGGCCGTTTCTTACCGGACCGCTATGTCGAAGGCACCTGCCCCGTATGCGGTTATGAGCATGCGCGCGGCGACCAGTGTGACAACTGTAATACCTTGTTTGAAAGCGCCGCCGAACTGCTCAATCCGCACAGCAAGACAGACGATACAGCCCTGGAACTGCGCGACACGGAGCATTTCTTCATCGATCTGCCGGCAATCGCCGATGACGGTCTTTCGGAGTGGCTGCACGATGAGGATAAGGCCCATTGGCGGCCGCAGGTGATCAATTTCGCGCGCAATTTTGTGGATCAGGGCCTTATCGGGCGTGCCGTTACGCGCGACATGGACTGGGGTATTCAGGTCCCCGTTGAAGGTTTTAGCGGCAAGGTATTGTACGTCTGGTTTGAGGCCGTCATTGGCTACCTATCCGCGTCTATTGAGTGGGCCAGAAACCAGGGCGACGAAGATGCCTGGCGCCATTGGTGGCAGGACCCGGAGGCGCGATCCGTTTACTTTGTCGGCAAGGATAACATACCTTTCCATGCCGTTTTCTGGCCGGCACAGCTCCTGGGATCCAGAGGGCTTTATTCTGACAATCCGGATGCTCATCTGAACCTTCCCTATGACGTACCGGCTAACGAGTTCATGAACATGGAACAGCGCAAGATCAGCGGCAGCCGCCGTTGGGCTGTCTGGATGTTAGATGCACTTGAACGCTATGATCCCGATCCGCTGCGCTATTACCTGACGGCCGTGATGCCGGAAACGCGCGACAGTGATTGGAGCTGGCGTGCCTTTGTCGAACGCAACAACGGCGAGCTGGTAGCCAACTGGGGCAACCTGGTCAACCGCGTCCTCAATATGATCAATCGCTACTTCAAGGGCGTGGTGCCCGATCCGGGCCAGTTGACGCCCACTGATGAAGCGCTATTACAGGCGATTGATGAAGGTTTCACCACAGTCGGCAAGTTGTATGACGCCTGCACCTTCCGCGCCGCCCTGAATGAATGTCTGCGTCTCTCGACATTGGTCAACCAGTATCTGGAGGAGACCAGTCCCTGGACCACGGCCAAGACGGACATGGAGGCCACGGCGAGGTCGCTCTACACGGCTTTGCAGGCCATCAGCGGACTGAAAATATTATGGGCCCCCATTTTGCCCTTCTCCAGCCAGCAGCTTCACCAGATGCTGGGTGAGGAAGGGAAGTTATTCGGCGAGCAGCTTATTGAGACTTATCAAGAATCGACGAGATCGCACATTGGCCTGACCTACGACGGCTCGCAGGCGGTAGGCACATGGTTGAGACTGCCGGTGCCGGTCGGACGGCAACTACCAAAGCCTCAGCCGCTCTTTAAGCGTCTGGAGCCTGCCGTCGCCGATGAAGAACTGGCGCTGTTGAAGCAGACGGCCGAATCAACCGCGAAAGAATCATAATGAGCGACGACAAAAAAGTCATCTACTCGATGATGGGCGTCGGCAAGATCGTGCCGCCAAACCGGCACATTCTGCGCGACATCTCTCTATCCTATTTCTACGGTGCGAAAATTGGCGTGTTGGGTCTTAACGGCGCCGGAAAATCCACCCTGCTGCGCATTATGGCCGGGGTCGATCAGGATTATCTCGGCGAAACCGTGCTCAATTCAGGATATACGGTTGGCTTACTTGAACAGGAACCCCGGCTCGATCCCGACAAAACAGTTCGCGAAATCGTGGAAGAAGGCGTCCAGGAAGTTGTAGACGCCCTGAACGAATATGAAGCGATCAATCTCAAGTTTGCCGAACCAATGTCCGACGATGAACTGAACGATCTCATTGAAAAGCAGGGCAAGCTGCAGGACAAACTGGAGCATTTGAACGCCTGGGACCTTGACAGCAGGCTGGAGCTGGCGATGGATGCTCTGCGCTGCCCGCCTGGCGATACGCCGGTTTCCATCCTGTCCGGTGGCGAACGGCGCCGGGCCGCGCTTGTGCGCCTGCTTCTGAAGCAGCCGGACATCCTGCTGCTGGATGAGCCCACCAACCATCTTGACGCCGAGTCCGTGGCCTGGCTCGAACGACACCTGCGAGATTATGCGGGGACCGTTATCGCCGTCACGCACGATCGTTACTTCCTGGATAATGTGGCTGGCTGGATCCTGGAACTGGATCGCGGCTACGGCATTCCATGGAAGGGAAATTACTCTTCCTGGTTGGAGCAGAAGCAGCAGCGCCTGGCGCAGGAGCAAAAGCAAGAAGCGGCGCGCCAGCGAACGCTGGAACGGGAATTGGAATGGGTGCAGATGACGCCCAAAGGCCAGCGGGCAAAGTCAAAGGCGCGTGTCAAAGCATACCAGGACCTGCTGCATGCAAACCAGGCGGAGTCGATCAAGGACCTGCAAATTTATATCCCACCGGGTCCCCGCCTTGGCGATATCGTGGTCAACGCCCAACACGTCAGCAAGGGTTACGATGACCATCTCCTATATGAAGACCTCACCTTTGACGCGCCGCCAGGATCGATCGTCGGCGTTATCGGCGCCAACGGGTCGGGCAAGACGACTTTGTTCCGCATGATCACCGAACAAGAAGCGCCCGACGGCGGGACGCTGCGCATCGGCGACACGGTCGAATTTGCCTATGTCGACCAGAGCCGCGACACACTCGATCCTGAGAAAACGGTCTGGGAAGAAATATCGGATGGAGAGGAAACACTGCAGCTTGGCGACCGGCGCGTCAATTCGCGTGCTTATGTGGCGCGCTTCAACTTCACCGGCAGCGACCAGCAGAAAAAGGTTGGTGATCTTTCAGGTGGGGAGAGAAACCGCGTTCATCTGGCCAAAATGCTGAAATCAGGCGCCAATCTGCTGCTGCTTGATGAACCGACCAACGATCTGGACGTCAACACGCTGCGCGCGCTGGAGGATGCCCTGGAGCATTTTGCCGGATCGGCAATCATCATTTCTCACGATCGCTGGTTCCTCGACCGCGTGGCTACGCATATTTTGGCCATGGAAGGGGACAGCGAGGTGGTCTGGTACCCGGGAAACTACAGCGAATATGAAGAAGATCGCCGCCAGCGGCTGGGTGACGCCGCCGACAGGCCGCACCGCATCACCTATCGCAGACTGACCCGCGACTAAAATTCACCCTCGTCCCCGATACGAAAACGCTCAATGGCGATAAAGCCGGCGGCGCAGACCAGCATGAGCAGACAGCTCATAGCCATGGCCTGGCCGTAATTGAGCGGACCCGGCTGGCTCAGAAAGCGAAAGATGGCAACGGGCATGGTCGGCGTTTGCGGCCGTGCGATAAATACAGTAGCGCCGAATTCGCCCATGCTGATGGTGAAGGCGAAGACGGCGCCCACCAGCAGCGCCCGTCTGATTAACGGCCAGTCCACTTGCAGGAGCACGTTTTGCGGATCCGCGCCCAACAAAGCGGCCGCTTCTCGCAACCTGGGATTAATGCGGCGCATCGCCGGCAGCACACTGCGTATCACAAAGGGCATGGCTACTAATGTGTGGGCGATTGGCACCAGTAAGAGTGAACGGCGCAAATTCAGGGGCGGCTTGTTAAGTGCCAGGACGAAGCCGAAACCGAGCGTCACGGCCGATGTCGCCAGTGGCAGCATAAACATGGGATCCAGGAGGGGCCGGGCGGCCGTTTGCAGCCGCGCGATCAATCCATTCTCGCTGTTTGCAGGCGCCGCCAGCATTCGCTTGCCGGCCAGAAACCAGGCGCTGATCAAGCCCAGCGAGGTCGCCAGCAATACCGTCGCCAGGGCGAATGCCGTGGAATTAAATATCGCTTCCGCCGGCGGGACGAAAAAAAGCGATCCCTGGCGGTTGACAAACAACTCCTGGTAAAAACGCAGCGTCCATCCATCCACGCCTTGCAGTGATCGCAGAACCAAAGCGGCGAGCGGCAGGCCCAGCAAAAGCAGCATCAAGAGTAAATTGCCATATACAATCAGGCGATCACGCAGGGTACGAACCGGCTTTTCCAGCGTCTGTGTCGACTTCAGATCCAGCGGGCGGCTTGTCTGGGCCTGGTGCGTCGTGTACAGCCACATAAAGGCGAAGGTGAAAAGGATTTGAAAGATGGAAAGCGCCGCGGCGACCGGCAGATTAAACAGGTTCACGGCCTGGCGATATATCTCTACTTCCAGGGTGGCGTAGCGAGGGCCGCCCAGGATCAGGACAACACCGAAACTGGTAAAACAAAAGATAAACACCAGCACGCCGGCGGCCATAATTGACGGCCGTAGCAGGGGCAGCGTGATCTTCCAGAAAACGCGCCGCGGTGAAGCGCCCAGCATCTGCGCCGCCTCGCCAAGTTCGGTTCCCATATTCTGCCAGGCGGTGCTGATAATGCGCAGCGCTACGCTGTAGTTAAAGAAGATGTGGGCCAGCAGGATTGCCCAGATCGTGTACTGCAGGTTAATGGGCGGGCTTTCAAGATTGAACAACCCCATCAGGAGACTATTTAGGATGCCTCGCGTCCCAATAAGGGCAAGAAAGGCATTGGCTACCACAACCGTCGGCAGCACAAAAGGCAAGGTGCTGATCGTGCGAATCGTTTCCTTACCGGCAAATTGATAGCGGGCGAAGACATAGGCGCCGGGAAGCGCCAGCAGCAGCACCAAAAAGGTCGACAAAAAAGCCTGCCATATCGTAAACCAGAGAACGTGCCAATAGTGGGGCGTGGAAATAATATCGCGCAGCGCCCCAAGCTGCAGTTCTCCATCGGGAAAGAAACTGACTCTGAAAATCGTCCCCAGGGGATAGAAGTAGAAGAGGACAAAGAACAGGATTGGCAGCCAGATGAGCAGCCCTGAGTATGGCCATAAACCGCGAATCATCAGGTAAATCCTTTATGCAGGCGGCGGGCCTGCCCTATGGGCGAGCGCCGCCTGCTTGCAGGTCTATTAACGCAGGACCGCCGCGGTCCAATCCTGAATCCAGGCTTCACGATTCTGAGCGATCTCTTCCGGCGACATCGTTGCCGGATTATCAGGTATCTGGCTGTGCTTCAGAAATACCTCGGGCAGTTCCGCCCTCTCATTGGCCGGGAAAACAAACATATGCAGCGGCACATCTTCCTGAAACTGCCTGCTGAGTAAGAAATCGACGAGCATTTTTGCTTCTTCTTCGTGTTCAGTGCCCTTCAATACGCCTGCAAACTCCACCTGGCGGAAACAGCTTCCGTCACTGATGACAGAGGCCGTCGGCGCAACTTCCAGTTTCGTCTCCGCGAAATAAACCTCTGCCGGAGGGCTGCTGGCATAGCTGACAACAATCGGCCGATCGCCATCGGAAGCGGCCGTAAACGCACCGTAATAGGCGTCCTCCCAGCCATCCGTCACCAGCACATCATTATCCACAAGCTGCCGCCAATAATCCAGGTACCCGTCTTCTCCGTAACTGTCCACGGTCGCGAGCAGAAATGCCAGGCCGGGCGAAGAGGTCGCCGGATTCTCAACCACAGTTAACCCGGCAAAAGCTGGATCGACCAGGTCATCTAATGACTGTGGAGGTTCCAGCGAACTGGCTGCGAACCATGCGCGGTCGTAGTTCAGGCACACGTCGCCAAAATCAACCGGCAGCGCGCGATACTGCGGATCGAGCAGCAGATCAGGACGGAGTTCCGCGATAAGCGGTGATTCATAGGGGATAAAAATGTCATTTTCAAGCGCGCGGCTGAGGAATGTATTGTCCACACCATAGAGCACATCGGCGAGCGGATCATCCTTGGCCAGAGCGGCCAAATTGACAACGGTCCCGGCATCGCCCGACTTGAAGATATCTACCGCGATCCCGGTCTCCTCAGTAAACTGCGCCATGGTCTCGGCGGAGACGTCAAAACTATCATGGGTCATCAAGCGCAGCGTGACCGGCTCGGGTGCAGCGCACGCGCTCAGGACCAGCGCCAGCAAAATCACAGAAAACAAAAACTTCTTCATGTTTTACTCCAATTACCCCGGAGAAGCTGTTACGAAGCAGATCAAAAAATAAAGAAGCCTTCTGATCCGATTCAGAAGGCTTCTGGCT
>JBJYWZ010000534.1:0-1637 GCA_046259725.1 Promineifilaceae bacterium (SeqCode)
TTTCGCCTGCATATTCGCGGATCGTTTCCAGCATCCGCAGCCGCGGTTCGGCCGTACCATCATCCAATATGCGCAACAGGCTCTTGTCAACGAGCGATTCCACTGCTTCTAAAGTCTCCACCTCCGCCTCCGCCAAAATTACGCTCTCACTGGCTACCGCCTCGGCGGCCTCGAACGTGCAGCCTGCAAACACGGAGAGCACGGCGAACAAATTTTGTTCTTGTTCTGACAGAAGCTCGTAGCTCCAATCTATCGTGTCGCGCAGCGTTTGCTGACGCTCAGGTAAATCGCGAGCGCCGCCGCGCAGCAGATTGAGCCGGCTGCCGAGACGTTGGCGCAGCGCTTGTGGTGAAAAGTGGCGGATGCGCGCCGCGGCCAATTCGATCGCCAGCGGCAGTCCGTCGAGGTGTAAGCAGAGCTCAGCAACAGCTGCGGCATTTTCGGCCGTCAACTCAAAATCGGGTTTTACCGCCTGGGCGCGATTGAGGAACAGCTGCACCGCCTCGAACCGGGCCAGTTCCTGCAGGTCCAGGTGACGGCCGTTCATCTCAGGCACGCTTAAAGGAGGGACAGGATAAAGGTGTTCACCGCGCACGTGCAGCGCTTCGCGGCTTGTCGCCAGCATTTTCAGCCGCGGGCAATACTGCAGCAGGTCAACCAGCTGCCTGCCGGCGGCGGTCACTTGTTCAAAGTTGTCCAACAGCAGTAAAATCTGCTTGTCGCCCATCTGCTTCTTCAAATCGGCGAGCATGGAGCCGTTGCTTGACTCATCCAGACCAATCGTTCTGGCGATGCTGACCACGACAGCATCGGGGTCGCGTACGGGGGCCAGATCGATGAAATAAGTCCCATCAATGAAGCGATCGCTCAGTTCGGCGCCCGACTGTAATGCCAGGCGCGTCTTGCCCGTACCTCCCGGCCCGGTCAGTGTCAAGAGGCGGACCTGCTCACTCATGAGCCGGGATTTGATCTCGTCCAGTTCGGTTTCTCGCCCGACGAAAATCGAGGGCTGCATTGGTAGATTATTTGGTTGGCGATTCAATGAGGCGATGGGCGGAAAGTCGGCCGGAAGCCCTGGATGAACCAGTTGAAAAATGTGTTCCGGGCGCAAGAGATCTTTTAGGCGATGTTCTCCCAGATCGCGCAGGGAGACGCCGTCGGGCAGCCTGCCTGCCACCATTTCGGCTGCCGCCGCTGAGAGCAGCACCTGCCCGCCGTTTGCCGCAGACATCAAGCGCGAAGCACGGTTTACGGCCGTACCGAAGTAGTCGTCTCCTCGTGCCTGGGCTTCACCTGCGTGCAGCCCCATGCGCACGCGCAGCGGACCTGTCTCCGGCCATGATTCCTCAGTCAGATGTTTCTGCGCGGAGATACAGGCGTCTAAACCCTCCAGCGCGTTATCAAAAACGGCATAGAAGCCATCTCCGGTTGACTTTATGATACGGCCGTTAGCGCGTTCGACGGCCGTGCGGATAATCTCGTCGTGCCGTGCCAGGGCGGTCTGCATCGCCTGTGGATACTGCTGCCACAGGAGCGTACTCCCTTCTAAATCTGTAAAAAGCACAATCAGGGTTGTTAATGCCGGCCGCGCTGCATCTGGAGCCATAGATACCTTTCAATAGCTGGTTAGTACAGCA
>JBJYWZ010000535.1:0-33056 GCA_046259725.1 Promineifilaceae bacterium (SeqCode)
ATGCGGTCAGAGACATCATCAGGGAGATGATGATCACAAATTCGGCGAACGAAGGATCAACTTTTTGTTTTGTTGAAAGCATTACAATTCAAAAACCCGGCTTTTCCACCTGGCCAATCCAGCTCACTATGAAAAACCGGGTTTAGTTTACTTTGCCAAGAAGTGTTACTACCTGGCTGTTTGAACAACGATCGAATACTTACCAAATTCCTTTGCAGTATCGATCATCGCGTGCACATTTTCGGCGGTGCCGTCTTCGAGAACAGCATCATTAGCCATGATCTAGTCGCCCTCGACAAAGAGATAGGGGATGGTGCCCGCTTCAATGAGGCCCAGCAGTACGGCTTTCAGCGTCGGCCAATAGAATTTCTTGAAATCCTTGTCTGATATGAACCCATCGGCGCCCTTGTGAAGCGGTATAAACACGAAGGGGTTGTCGCCGGCCGTCGCACCGCTCACGCCCATTTCAGTGGCGATGGGCACTAGTCTATCCAGGGCCGACAGTAGTTTATCAGGCTGGCGGTACATGTCGAGCATGATGCCGCGTGTGCCGCGCATGGTGTCTTCAAGGGTGTCAAACGGAGCCTTTTTGAAGGAACCAATCGCGTTTGGTAATCCCAGGGCGTGAATTGAAGCGCCTTCAATTGGACCAACGGCCGAGATCCACTCCATATTCACCTGCCCTGCCTCCAGGTCTGATCCGCCATCCCCTCCACTATTACTAATACAAAATATACATAATGTATACACAATTCTAACGATTTTCGCCTATTCTATAAAAGGCTGCCTGGAGCGAGAGCAGCCAGGCCCCTAAACTTTAGGAAATAAAAAAATAAACTTCAGCAATCCGAAATTGCTGACTTTAGGAGAGAATTCGGAATGAGCAAAATTGTAGGAATTGACTTAGGAACCACCAACTCTGTGCTGGCCGTTATGGAAGGCGGCGAAGCGACGGTTGTCAATACTTCAGAGGGTGGCAGGCTAACGCCATCCGTGGTTGCCTTCAACAAGAACGGGGAGCGCCTCGTAGGCCAGACGGCCAAACGCCAGGCGACCATCAACCCCGAAAACACTATCTTCTCGGTCAAGCGCTTTATCGGCCGTCATTTCGACGACGCGGAAACCGTCGAAGATCGTGGGCGCCTGCCTTACCCCATTGAGAAGGGACCGCATAATGATATTTTGGTTCGCGTTCCTCTCAAGAATCGCACGTATACGCCGCAAGAAATTTCGGCCATGATCCTGGGCAAACTGAAGAAAGATGCTGAGGATTACCTGGGTGAGAGTGTTGACAAAGCCGTCATCACCGTCCCGGCTTACTTCAACGACAGCCAGCGCCAGGCTACCAAAGACGCGGGGCGTATCGCCGGTCTGGATGTGCTCCGTATCATCAACGAGCCAACTGCTGCCGCACTGGCTTATGGTTTGGACAAGAAGAACGATGAGACCATCCTGGTCTTCGACCTGGGTGGTGGCACCTTTGACGTCTCTATTCTTGACGTCAGCGAGGGCCTGATCGAGGTTGTGGCCACCAATGGTGACACGCACCTGGGCGGCGACGACTGGGACCTGGCCATCGTGGACTGGATCACGAGCGAATTTCTGCGCGACCAGGGCATCGACCTGAAGGGCGATCGCCAGGCTTTGCAGCGCGTTCGCGAAGCGGCCGAAAAGGCGAAGATCGAGTTGTCCAGTGTCATGGAGACGGAGATCAATCTTCCGTTCATCACCGCCAACGCCGAAGGGCCGAAGCACCTGCAGATGACGCTATCACGCGCCAAGTTCGAACAATTGACTGAAGATCTGCTGGCCCGGGTGAAAGAACCTGTCAACCGTGTTTTGCAGGATGCCAAGCTGACGGCAAAAGACCTGGATGAGATCGTCCTGGTCGGCGGTTCAACGCGTATGCCCATGGTTCAGGAACTGGTTGCGGACCTGACCGGCAAAGAGCCGAACAAGACCGTGAACCCGGACGAAGTCGTAGCGATGGGCGCTGCCCTTCAGGGTGGTGTGCTGGCCGGTGACGTCAACGACGTACTGCTCCTGGATGTCACCCCGTTGAGCCTGGGTCTGGAAACCCTGGGCGGCGTGATGACGACGCTAATCCCGCGCAACACCACGATCCCAACGCGCAAGTCTGAGGTCTTCAGCACTGCCGAAGATAACCAGACTGCGGTAGATGTACACGTCCTGCAGGGCGAACGGCCGATGGCTACGGACAACAACACCCTTGGTGTGTTCCGCCTGCAAGGCCTCCCGGCAGCGCCGCGTGGCATCCCGCAGATCGAAGTCACATTCGACATCGATGCGAACGGTATATTGAACGTGACCGCGCAAGATCGGGCAACCGGTCAGAGCCAGGCGATTACGATTACCGCCAGCACGAACCTGAACGAATCTGACATCGACCGCATGGTGCGTGAAGCCGAGCAAAATGCGACCGCGGACAGCAAACGGCGCGAGCTGATTGAAGCGCGCAATATGGCCGACCAGGTCATCTACCAGATAGAAAAGAGTCTGGCGAACATGAATGGACAGGTTGCGCCACAGGATCGCGAGCAGGTCGAATCGAAGATCACGGCATTGAAAGAAGCCGTCAATAGTGAAGATGTTCACCGCATCAAACAGCTGACCGAAGAATTGCAGCAGGTTGCAATGACCCTGAATCAAGCACAGCAGGCTGCCGCTCAGAACGGCGCGAACGGCTACGGCGCGACACCGGAAACCCCGGAAAGTTCTCCGGAAGATGATGTAATTGAAGGTGAATTTGAAGCCGCGTAAAAAGTCCAATCGTTATTATTGGGCTTAGCCGAACAGTGTCGTAGAGATTTCTCTTCTCCTTTTGTGAAGACGGCCGTTCCCGTGCGGGAACGGCCGTTTTTGCATTTCATGCGGTTGTTCGAAAGGTTTGTGCTTATGCTTTACTGCCGTTGAGAAGCGGTCTTAGGTACTGCCCTGTGTAAGAGCTCGCCACATCGGCCACGATCTCCGGAGTGCCTTCGGCGACGATCTCGCCGCCGCGGTCACCCCCTTCCGGGCCAAGATCAATAATGTGATCGGCGACTTTGATGATATCCAGGTTATGCTCGATAATGACCACCGTGTTGCCTTTATCAACCAGCCGGTTCAGGGCCTGTATCAATTTGGCCACATCGTGCGAGTGCAGGCCGACCGAGGGTTCATCAAGAATATAGATCGTGCGGCCGGTAGCGATCTTAGATAATTCGCGGCTCAGTTTCACGCGCTGCGCCTCCCCACCACTGAGCGTCGGCGCCGGCTGGCCGAGGTGAATATATCCCAATCCAACATCAGCCATGGTCTTGAGCTTGCGACGAATTCGCGGCACATTGGCAAAAAACTCCAGGGCCTCATCGATTGTCAGGTCCAGCACTTCGGCGATATTAAGACCTTTGTAGGTGATCTGCAGCGTCTCACGGTTGTAGCGCGCGCCGCCGCAAACATCGCAGGGCACATAGATATCCGGCAGGAACTGCATCTCAATGCGATTCTGCCCCTGCCCTTGGCAGGCCTCGCAGCGCCCACCCTTGACGTTGAAGCTGAAACGGCCCGGCTTGTAGCCGCGCACCTTGCTTTCGGGCATACTGGCGAACAGTTCCCGGATGGGATTAAAGAGGTTGGTATAAGTGGCCGGATTGGAGCGCGGCGTACGGCCGATAGGGCTTTGATCGATCTCGATGACCTTGTCCAGATGCTCCAACCCCTCAATGTCATCATGTTTGCCCGGGAGAACCTTGGAGCCATAGAAATGCTGGTTAAGGCGCTTGCTCAAGATTTCAATTAGAAACGAACTCTTGCCGCTGCCGCTGACGCCGGTGATGCAAACAAATTTCCCAAGTGGGATATGTAGATCGAGTAACTTCAAGTTATTCTCTTGTGCGCCGCGGATGACAAGCTCCTCGCCTGTCCCTTTGCGTCTCTTCTTTGGTATGGGGATGCGCATCCGGCCGCTTAAGTAGCCGCCGGTCAGCGAGTTCCTGTCATTGGATATCTTTTCCGGCGGGCCCTCAGCTACCAACTGCCCTCCGTGTTTACCGGCGCCCGGTCCCAGGTCAATAATCCAGTCGGCCGCGCGCATCGTGTCTTCATCATGCTCGACCACCAGCACTGTATTGCCCAGGTCGCGCATGCCTTTCAATGTATCGATGAGACGGCCGTTGTCACGCTGGTGCAGCCCGATGCTTGGTTCGTCGAGTACATACAGGACGCCCATTAATTGGCTGCCAATCTGCGTTGCCAGGCGTATGCGCTGCGCTTCGCCGCCGCTGAGCGATCCCGCCGAACGATCGAGGGTCAGGTAATCGAGACCGACGTTGATCATGAAGGAGAGACGTTCACGGATCTCCTTCAAAATAGGCCGGGCGATCATTTGCTGGCGCCTGGTGAGCGGCGTTCGCGTCTCGTCTTTAAGATTCTCGACCCAGAGCAGGCTATTGCTAACTGGCTGCCGCGTGATCTCGGAGATGTTGCAGTCGCCGATTGTCACGGCCAGGGCAACGGGCTGCAAACGGCTGCCGCCACAGGCGCTGCACGGCCGGTCGACCATGTAACCTTCGAGCTTATCGCGTACGTAGTCCGAGGTTGATTCATTATAGCGCCGCCATAGATTAGGTATCACACCTTCATAGCGCGTATTGTAATGACGCTTGTGCCCTTCGCGGTTTATGTAGGTTACTACCACCTGTTCCTGCCCGCTGCCATAGAGCAGAATGCGCGTTTGGGCCGGCGAAAGCTCGCCAAATGGGACGTTGACAGGGATATGGAAATGATCGGCCGTGGCTTTTAGAAGCTGCCAGTAATAACCCGACTTATCTTCCGTCGGCCAGCCAATAATCGCGCCGTCGGCCAGCGACAATTCCTTGTTAGGCACGATGAGTTCGGGATCCAGCTCCTTTTTTGTTCCCAGACCCTGGCATTCGATGCAGGCGCCATGCGGGCTGTTGAAGCTAAATGTTCGCGGCTCGATCGGTGGGATGCTCGTGCCGTCATAAGGGCAGTAGAGGTGTTCCGAGTACAGGTGGTCGGAAGGGTTTTCAGCATCGCTGATATCATTAACAATGACGATGCCCCCGCCAAGCCGCAGTGCCGTTTCGATCGAATCGGTCAGCCGTGAGCGGTCCGCCGCGGCGTCCTCGCTCGTATCATGCGGATCATGGCGGATGATCCAACGATCGACGACGGCTTCGATGTTGTGGTTTTTGTAACGGTCGAGCTCAATCTGATCATCTACACTATAGACTTCGCCATTGACGCGCACGCGAACAAAGCCTGCCTTGCGTACATCGTCGATGACACCTTGATGGTGTCCCTTGCGGCCCTGCACCAGCGGCGCCAGGATCTGGATGCGGCTGTCCTGCGGCATATGAAGCACGTCGGAAACGATCTGTTCGGCCGATTGTGGCATAACCGGACGCCCGCATTTCGGGCAGTGCGGCACGCCCGCGCGGGCAAACAAGAGGCGCAGGTAATCGTAAATCTCCGTCACCGTGCCCACTGTAGAGCGGGGATTGTGGCTGACGCCCTTTTGATCGATAGAAACCGCCGGGCTGAGGCCTTCAATCTGATCGACGTCTGGTTTTTCCATTTGCCCCAGGAACTGCCGCGCGTAGGCTGATAAGGATTCCACATAGCGGCGCTGCCCTTCTGCGAATATCGTATCGAAAGCCAGCGAGGATTTGCCGGAACCGGAGAGCCCGGTGATCACGACCATCTTATCGCGGGGGATCTCTACATCAATATTTTTTAGGTTGTGTTCGCGCGCGCCGCGCACAACTATTTTGTTGAGAGACATACCTGGAAACCTGCTTTGCCCGTGGCCTTAATATACCCCAATCAGATTGGCGTTCCGTAACGCTTGAAGATTAGCTCATTTGTCCTATAAAGACCCTTTATTCTACCACGTTCACAACATGTCATCCATAATCTGGATTGTCGATTTGGTCGATTCTCATATGCTGAATGCCGAAAGAAGGCGGGAAAAACTTATCCCAAACTTATCCCAAATCAAATTTGGGATAAACTTGGGAAATATGGTAAAGCGAGCCGGAGCGAGGCTGACCATTTTTGTTGCGGCGCTCCTCATGATAACAACTGCATGCAGCAGCGTTGCGGATATCATTCGGGTAGAGACGAGCCCGACGGCGACGGCCGTGCGTAACGTGCTGGCCACGCGCATCATACCCTCTGCGACGGCGATTTCGCCGGTTGTGAGCACTCCCATGCCCTCCGCCGTCCCGATGTCAACGGGCGTGCCAATCTACACCGCGCCCGCGCCTCTGCCTACGGCCGTCGAGCCGGCCACAGAACCGGCCAATGGCTTCTGCTGCCTGCGATTCGCTGGCGGTCCATTTGCCGAGGACAGCGACACCTTTTCTGCCGGCACGGAAATCATCTACGCGATCTGGGATTACGCCGGCATGGCGCCGGACGACCAGATCAGGCGAATCTGGATCCGTGACGATTTGATCTGGCTGCCACGTGAAGAGAAGTGGGATTGGGAAAAATACGGCGCCGACGGCACGGTGCGCGATCTATCCATCTTTGACTTTGAAGGGGAGGGACTGCAGTCGGGCAGCTATCGCCTTCAGCTCTACCTGAACGATACGCTGCAAGAAGAAGCTGCCTTTGTTATCCTGCCACCGTAAGATCCTCGTTAACGCAAAAGCGGCCTCTGATGAGGCCGCCCCGCAAACATGAATTGAGGTTTTCGACTTATTCGTATGTATTGACGACGCTGTTTGTGTCACCGAACTCGTTGGGCCAATAAGCATCGGCGGCGTCGTCATTTGCCCAGTAGCTGCCATCTACATAGTAACGGAACTGGTATTCGCCATCTTTGGGCATGCGTACCTTGGCTTTGAATGGGCTGCCGGCCTTCTTGGCCTTTGACATCGGCACCGGTTCCCAACCGTTGAAATCGCCGGCGACGGAAACCTCGGATGCGCTCTCGTTATCGTAGACAAATGTTACTTCACAGTCATCAACCGTTTTAAAAAATCTCTTTGTGATCATTTTCTATACTCCTAAATATTCGTGTTTTCAGGTAAGGCTAGAACCTGATAGATTG
Source organism: Promineifilaceae bacterium (SeqCode) (assembly GCA_046259725.1). Lineage (GTDB taxonomy): Bacteria > Chloroflexota > Anaerolineae > Promineifilales > Promineifilaceae > JAACFF01. The sequence continues at coordinate 7,085 of JBJYWZ010000535.1, forward strand.
TATTTTTTTAAGCTTTTCAATGATGTCCCAGGCGTCACCAGACAAGCCCAAACCCGGACGAACTGGAACAGTGACTAAACCAATCCTCGATTATATCGGCAGGTCACTGTTCGCTGAAACGCGATCATCTCTTATTCAGGTTTGTAGAAGGGGTTGGCCGCGCCGTCGAAACGAGCAACCGTCTGCCCATGGAAACATCGTACGTCGTAGACGTTGACCAGAGCACGAATCTGGTGCAAGATACGCACAGCCTGGCGAGGCTGCAGCACTTCCAGGCTCATGATGATGCGCATTTCACCGGCCCGATTTGGCGGCGGCGTATAAATAAAGGGTATGTTGATCTGCTCATCTTGTAGAGGACGCGTGATATCAAACAACAGCCCGGCGCGATCATAAACGTCTACCTGGACATTAATCAGGCGGGCTTTGCGCTGCGTTGCCTGCCCCCAACCCAATTTGAGCAAACGGCCGGATGAGCGGTTGGCTCTCAGATTGTGGCAGCCTTCCTTGTGCACCGTCACTTCACCGTTCTTACGCAGATAGCCGACAATGGTATCACGCGGCTGTGGATCACAGGCGGCGCAGAGTCGCAGTGTACGGCCGTCGGCATGGGTGATGATATATTTCTCACCGCTTTGACCGGTGACCATATTATCCAGGCTGCGGGTCGGTTCATCTGCCCATTTGGCGTCAAGCACGCTTGTCGCCACGACTGTCGGCAGTATCTCGGCCCGACCCAGAGCGTAGTAGAGATCCTCTTTCGATTGATAGTCGAGCAGGTCGGCGGCGCTGGTGTGATCGAAGTGAGAAAAGCCAAGCATGCGCAGCTCAGCCTGGAGCAGCTTCTTACCTTGAGTGACAGCTATATCGCGCGGCAAACGGCGGAACCAACGCCGGGCATGTGAGCGCGCATAGTTGGTCCCCAGGTAACCCAAATCTTCATCAAACCATTCGCGTTGAGGTTCAGCACGGTATCCTTTTATGATGCGAACCATGTCACCGTCTCGCAGTTCGCGGTTGAGTGGGCTGAGCATTTCGTTGATGTAGGCTGCCTGGCATTGATCTCCCAGGCCGGTATGAATGGCGTAGGCAAAATCGATCGGCGTCGAGCCTTTAGCCAGCAAGATCGTATCACCGCGCGGCGTGTAGACGCGTATTTGGGCGCTGAACAGGTCTTCAATTACACTGCGAACCGTCGCGCTGGCATCCTGGTAATCGGCCGAAACCGTCTCGCGGATGTTTTCGGAAAGCGCGTCAATTTTCTCGGCGATCCCCTTTTCCCAGAGCGTTGTACCGTCAAATTTCCAGCGCGCCAGCACCCCGATCTGCGACACTTTATCCATTGCTTCGGTCCGTAGCCGGATCTTTATCTGCTGACCGCTATCTGTAATAACGGTCGTATGCAGCGACCGGTACAGATTATCCCGTGGGACGGAAATATAATCGTCAAAGCGGTCGGGGACAGCCTGCCAGAGATGGTGCAGGTGACCGAGCGCGGTGTAGCAGGACATCCAGTCGTCCAACAAGACCACCATCCGCAGAGTCCGGTCGATGTCATAAAACGAGGCGTGCTGCGACATCAGATCGCTGTAAACCGTATAAACGTTTTCGGGCGCCAGGGCAACTTTACGCACATCAAGATTTGCCGCCAGGAGATGATCCATTATCTGACCGCTGATAAGTTGGAACGTTTCCTGCTGATCGTCATGCAGTTCCTCCAGACCCTGGCTGATAATCTGGTAGGCCCGGTTATCGAGGACCTCAAGTGAAAGCGATTCCAATTCACTCTTCAAGGACCAGATGCCCAACCGGTTGGCCAAAGGCGCGAACACGTACAGGGTTTCGCGCGCCTTTCGCTCCTGTCCCTCAAGCGACATGTGCTTGATCGTGCGCATATTATGAAGGCGATCAAAAAGCTTTATGATAACGACACGCACATCGCTGCTCATTTCGCGAAACAGCTTTTGTGTGCTCAGATCTTGAATTTCTTGCTTGGTTAAATGACGGCCCTTGGCGACGCCTTCGGAAACATCTTTGAGCTTGGTGACCCCATCTACCAGATACGCCACCTCAGAACCAAAGAGTGCATCGATCTCAGAAATGGGAACGCTCACATCTTCGGCAACATCGTGCAGAAGCGCCGCCACGATAGCATTGGCATCCAGTCGGAACTGGGCCAGGTAGAAGGCAACAGTTAATGGATGGGTGAAAAACGGCTCGCCAGATTTGCGGACCTGATCACCATGCTTCTGGTTGGCATAATCACAAGCCTCTTCCACACGCTGGATTTCAGCAGGGTCGAGGTAGGTCTGGATACACGCAAAGAACTGCTCGCGTGTAGCCGCTACAACGGGAGTCATGGTTGCTGCTTCTTAAAATCCGCAAAGCGGTAGCCCACCCCTCTTTCGGTCAGGATATATTTGGGATTAGCCGGATCCTCTTCTATCTTCTTACGCAGGTAATTAATATAGAGGCGCAAATAATGTGTTTCATCCCGGTATTCATATCCCCAAACCTTGGCCAGCAATGTTTCGTGCGGTACAACCCAGCCCGCGTTTTGCAGAAGGACATAAAGCAGGCGGTACTCCGTCGGCCGTAAATCAATCCGTTCGCCCTCGACAATCACCTGATGCCTGTTGAAATCAACGGATAGGCGATCGTCAATTTTGAGTACGGTTCTTGGTGGTGCCGACGGCCAACTGGCACGGCGAAGAACGGCCGCTACGCGACTGTTTAGCTCGCGCGGGCTGAAAGGCTTGGTGATGTAATCATCGGCTCCCAGATTCAAACCACGCGTGATATCTTCTTCATCACTGCGCACGGTCAGCAGGATAACAGGGACGGTTGAAATCTCCCGCAGCATTTCCAGCGTTTCAAAGCCATCCATTTCAGGCATCATCACATCCATAATAACCAGATCCGGTGTGTACTTTCTGATCTGATCCAACGCCTGGATGCCGTTTTCAGCTTCTACCACCTGGTAACCTTCCAGCTCCAGATTCATGCGTATGAAGCGGCGCATACGCGCTTCGTCGTCGACAATCAGGATTATCTGGGGCGCCGTCGATTCAAATGACTCAGGGATTTTTTCAACCATAATTATTCACGTACGAAGCTTATCGGCATATCGCTCCCAGTACCCGGCAAAAGCTGTATATAGACGATCTGGTGCCAGGACACAAAAATGGTATTTACGCCTTCCTCCAAAAACAGTGGTCGTTTGCCATCCGGTTGTACAGGATTATGGAGGATGATAAACCGATCAGCCTGATTGGGCAATGACTCCACCTCTCCCATAATGATCTCCTGATCTACCAGATGGATGGCTATGTGCTGCCGCATAATACCTCACTCCAGAACAATGTGAACATCTATCTTGCCAAAACGCACACGGCTTGAAAATGGCAGCGGATAGGCTTTGTCCGGCTCAAGTCTGACATTATCGATCCAGCTGCCATTGGCGCTGCCACAATCGATAAGTTGGACCTGGCCGTTCGCAGCCCGGAGAATCGCATGCTGCCGGGAGACACCTTTTTCGAGTCCACCGTCGTCACTGAAATCGAGCTGCGGCCAATGATCCGCATCGGGGTCCGCACGCCCAATCAAAATGGGCTCTGCCTCGGACAGGGGAACTCTTTGTTTACGGCCGTTTTCCAGGATCAGAAAATGGGCATATTGATGCGGATTAGCGGCCTCTTTTGGGCTCGTTCTGAAAAGTGGCGCACCGCATTCCATACAGAACAAGGTTCCCAGAACAAAGGCGGCCCCGCATGTCTCACACTCAGCCATCCCACTCTAATTGTATCGCCTTTCGCGTCAATGCGCGCGTTCCGTAGCGGAGGCTCTTGCGTCCTGCTGCTGAGAGGGATCCTGTTTGAAGCAATCGCCGGGCTTCCAGATCCGCCTCATAAGCCAGATGGGGTTCGCCCGCTTCCAGCAGACGGGTGGAAAGGCGGTGCATGCGCTGCGCAGCCTGATCGATGCGCCCTGATTCAGCCTCTTGCCAGGCGCGCTCATGCAAGCGGTAGAGGGCAAGCAGGCGCGCGGCGTGAATGATGTCCGGAGCCGGGTGAACCGCCGGCGGAGCAGCAGCCAGCGTCAATTGAATTTGCGCGGCGAAGGTTTGAACGCCTTTACCCGGCAGTTCGGCCGAAAATTGCAGGGGGATACGAATGCGTGTGGCAATGGGCTGGGGGCCGATGACCAACGCCAAGACGAAGGACAGTGCCATTCCCCCTTCAATATCACCCAAGATGATTTGACCGTCAGCGACTCGAAGCGGCTGCGCATAGGGGATCAACCTAAAACCATCGAAGAACTCGACACCGCGAGGCCAGTTCGCCTCCAGGTGAACCTGCCGTGCATATGTCTGACCAAGCTGCTGCAGCCGCTGCCGTAAAGCTGAGACCAGTTTTTGCGGTGAATCAATATATTCAACCAAACCACCTGACTGCGATACGACCACGTCTAAAAAGTCCTCATCCCAGTCGCTTCCGATGCCAAATGCGTGCATAGTGATGCCCAATGCACTGGCTTCTTCGGCCAATTTGAGGCAGTTCGCCGCATCGCCATATGTACGGCCGTCGGTCAAAAGAATGAGCTGGTTATTGTAGTCGCTCAAAGGAACCTTTCGAAGCTGCCTCACGCCGCTCGACAGGCCGTGATATAACTCTGTTGCACCGGAGGCTTCAATGCTGTCGATCCAGTCCAGCGACTTTCTAAGTTCTTCAACCGTTTTGGGTGACTGCAAAACTTCCGCGCGATCGCTGAAGGTAACAACAGATAGCATATCGCCGGATGAAACTTCCGAGAGCAGCAATCGCAGCGCCTCTTTGACTCGCTGCAAGCGATCGCCGCGCATGGAGGTACTGCGATCGATCACCAGGCAAAGGTTCAAGGGCAAAACCTTTTGTTTTCCCACGTCCGGGGGCTGAAGTTTAGCCAGTAAATAAACTAACTGCGGCTCATCAACGAGCGGCAGCTCTTCACGGCTTACCCGTACGTCAACGGCAACCGGTTTCTGGACCTCTGCCAACAACGCATCATATAGTTTACGGCGTGCTGGATCGCTCAGCACCTCATAAGCATGGCGAAAATATTCGAAATCGGCACCTTCGAATTGGGTGGGACCTGAGCGTCGCACCCGAAACGCCGTTTCTATTTCGCTTTTAGATGCGTCCGGCTCAACGCCCAGAACCTCGTAGTAGTTTAATTCGTCTAGAGTCATTAATAAGGAGGGCTTGGACTGATTTACAATGAAGGGGCTCTCGTCTTCGGGCCGCGGTGTCAGCCGGAGGAAGCGGTTTCCCGGCTCTCAAATTCAACTACGATGGCCGATATATTGTCCACTCCCCCTGCATCCAGAGCAGCCATGAGCAGGCGATCTGCAATTTCTCCCGGTGATTGGTCACCGTCCATCATTCGCCTGATATCAACATCTGAAACCTGGCCGCAAAGACCGTCACTGCACAGCAGGAGCTTACCCTGCGCGGGCAGGTCATATTTGAAAACATCTACTTCCAGGTCCTCTTCCTGGCCCAGCGCCCGCAGCAAAATATTGCGATACTGAAAGTTCTCCGCCTCTTCCAGGGTCAGCTTGCCCTCATCTTGCAGCCGTTGAACCAATGAATGGTCTCTTGTAAGCGCCCGGAGGTCCCCATCCACCAGACAGTACGCGCGAGAGTCTCCCACATGGGCCACAAAAAGCTGTTGGCCCAGTGCGAGGGCAATCGTCAACGTCGTTCCGCCATTGCCGGAAAAGCCAGGAGGACGCACTGCTTCATGTGCAGACAGCACAGAGCGGCGCATCACCTCTTCGATATGCGGCGAGTTGGGGTGGATCTGATCGTTGAGCAGGGGCAAATAGACCTGCTGCAGTAAGTAATGAGCAGCGGTGTGGGCAGCGATCTTGCTCGCTCGGTCGCCCCCCTCATAACCGCCCATTCCGTCGGCGACGATGTAGAGCCCAAATGGTAGAAGAAGCGCATGGCCTCCGGAATCAAACTGATAGAGAAGGCATGAATCTTCATTGCGCTGGCGAACTACCCCGACGTGACTGCGCAGCGCACCATTAAGATGCATCCGATCGTCCGGCAGCATCTCAATTTCTACTTCAAAGTCCTCCTGGTCAGCAGCAGGTTTTTTCATCTTATCCAATCAAACTTGACGAAGCTGAGGACGTGGTCTCACTAACGCACGCTTAAACGGGCAAAGCAAAAAGCTGACCGCCCATAGTGCCAATGTACATCACCCCATCCAATATCAGAGGTGAAGCAACAACCGGGCTGTTTGTGTCAAATCGCCATTGTAAATCGCCGCGCTCGAGCGTTAATCCATAAATCGCGCCTTCGACCGATCCGAAATAAACGGCATCATTCCAAATCGCAGGAGAGGATGCAATTTGACCGCCTGTCTGGTACGTCCACAGGCTCGAACCGGAATCGATATCAATGGCATGCAGGTACCCGTTTGCAGATCCGATATAGACGATGCCGTTATGCACCGCTGGAGAAGAGACAACGCCACCGTGCGTCCGGTAACGCCAGATGCGCCATCCTGAACTGGCATCGAGGGCATAAACAGCACCATCGAGCGAGCCGACTATGACGATATCCTCAACCAGAGTTGGTGAAGAGATAACGGCGTTTCCGGTCTGAACCTGCCACTGGGTTTTGCCATTAACCAAATCCTTGTTGTATATCTCACCGGCGTCCGTTCCAAAAATCACACCTTCATCTGATACAAGGGGTGTTGAACGAACAGCGGCGTAGGCATTGGCTCGCCAGGACATCGTGCCTCGCATCGCATTGACTGCATAGACATAGCCGTCATCCGCGCCAAAGAAAATATTGTCAAAACGCCCCGAAGGAGAGGAGTAAATCGGGCCTTGCGCGGTGAATCGCCAGTTCTCACGGCCGTTTCGCAGCTGTAAGGAGTAGAGATTGCTGTCTGCCGATCCGATGAACACAGCATCCTCATATACGTAAGGTGAAGCGCCGATACTATTTCCCGTGGGAAATTTCCAAAGAAATTCGCCGCGATCGGCGGAAATAGCGTAGACATTATTGTCATAGGCAGCAGCAAAAACAATTCCCTTCGCCGCGGCCGCCCTGGAGCGAATCTCATCCTCGCAGCGGAACAGCCACAGCGGTTGGACCTGGCTGGTGCCCACCAGGATTGCTGGAAAGGATCCACCCTCTTGTCTGGCAAACTGATCCGGTGCTTCTTCTGAATCAGCGGCCGTGATCGTCAGGAGCTCTTCCTGCAGCACCATCGCATCAGGAAAGCGATCTTTGGCATCATAGGCCAGGCAGCGCATAATGATGTTGTTGAAGGCCACGGACACCGTTGGATTAACGGCGCGAATCGGCCGTTCCTTGAACGTGAACGGGGTTTCCTGCCGGGGGTCCTGCCTTGTCAACAGATGGTGCAGCGTGGCGCCAAAAGCGTAAATGTCGGCAGCCGGCGTCGCTTCTCCGCGATATTGTTCGGGAGGCGTATATCCCTCCGTACCGATCATGGTGCCGCGAACCTGGTCGGCCTCAAATAGTTTCGCGATACCGAAATCGATCAGTCGCACGCGTTTGTCGTTATCCAGCATAATGTTGGACGGTTTCAAATCGCGGAAAATGACTGGCTGCGGCTTCTGGCTGTGCAAGTGTACCAGGGCTTCACAGATTTGTAGGGACCAACCCAAGGCATGCTGCTGGTCCAGCGGCTCATTTGTACGGTCGAGCCACTGTTCGAGGTTCATCCCCTCGACCAGTTCTAAAACCAGGTAGCTGCGGTCCCCTTCCGTGAAGTAATCAGAAACCACAGGTATGGCGGGATGGTTGAGAACGGCCAGCATACTCGCTTCTTGCTCGAAAGATTGGATGGTCTGCGCACGGAGTTGGGGATCGGCCGTAAAGATCACCATCTCCTTAATGGCGCACAATTTATCTACCGTGGGAAAACGCAAGTCACGCGCCTTGTAGACAGTGCTGAACCCGCCGATCCCAAGCGTTGATATAATACGATATCTTTTTTGCAGAACCGTACCGGGGTGGAGAGTGCCCGTTCGCAAGTCGCGCTCCTGCTTACCATCATCAACCGGAAGGTGTTGTGTCGTCAATTGTGTCATCTTTAATAACGTAGTTCTTTATGGATGACAATTATAGAGGGTCAACACCGGAATAATCAAGCGCGAGCAAATAAGCACAGGAGCCTCAAAGTTTATGCACCAGGAATCATTGATGGCGACCGGCTTGATGACGTGAAATTAAACCCGGCGCCAGAGCCGCTCTCCACCGGCAGCGTTGCTGTATTGGCGAACCGCCTGCTCCATTTCAGCCAGATCGCGATAAAAGGTGCTCAACTGTGATTCATATGCGGCAATGGCTTTGACTTTTGCGCCAAGCGCGGCTTCTGACAGCGGTACCGTGAATACTTCCCAGGAACTGTTCTCTACCCTGGCGGTCGCTGTGACTGCCCCCGGTTCGCTTGCATACGGGTAATCTTCATAAAAAAGCAATCTCTGAGCATTTGTTTGTTCAGCGGCCAGACGCGTTAGCTGGTGATCCACATGATTGCCAACTCCAAGCGGCGCGATTAAGCGTTCGTGCGGGGGCAGATCCTGTATATAACCTGCTATCATTTCGACCAGGCCCATTTCTGTCACGTGTATGTCGCCAAAAAGTTCTTCGTCCGAGTTGTAAAGGGACTGATTACCCTGCGGAAGAGTTCGGTAAATACAATCAGGAATTCCCCAGTGGATATAGTCCGCGCCAAGAATGCGGCAGGCTCTGGCATCTTCAGCCCGGCGCATGGCCGCGGCGTCCATCTGAAATTGCCAACGGTCGTGCAGCGACCGCGCATAATCAGAGGGTAAGAGATGTGGCGGATCGCCGGCCATCACTGTAACAATGAGGACAGGTCTTTCAGCCTCTGCTAACAGAAAAACTTGCCCGCCGCAGGACAGCGCGACGTCATCGAGATGTGGCGCAAGATAGATAGTATCGTAGGCGGGTTTCATCGCTGTTCGCAGCCCTTTGCAAGCCCTTTTTTATGTTCCGTTGCTTCAATCAGCTATTGCTTACTATAATACCACGTACATGGATAAACAATTGACACATATAGACGATGCTGGCCGCGTCAAAATGGTAGACGTGGGGCACAAGCCACCAACCGAACGTGTGGCCACCGCTCGCGGCGCGGTCATCATGGCCCCGACCACGCTAGGGTTGATCATCGAAGGCGAAATGAAGAAAGGCGATGTCCTGACCGTCGCCGAGCTGGCGGGCATTATGGCCGCGAAACGCACGAGCGATCTGATACCGCTCTGCCATCCACTGCAGTTGTCGAAGGTGGATGTAACCTGCACTCCAAATGAAGCAGGTTCACGGGTGGATATTGAAGCGACGGTAAAGACAGTGGGCCAGACAGGCGTGGAAATGGAAGCTCTGACGGCCGTTTCTGTCGCCGCGCTGACGATCTACGACATGGCCAAAGCCGTCGATCGTGCCATGCGCCTGAGCGATATCCGCGTTGTTTACAAGACAGGCGGACAAAGCGGCACGTATCAGGTAGAGTAATTCATCCAACCCTGCGTCTTGCTACACGACCTGACCTGATAGGAATCACATGAATCTGGAAATCAAGCTCTTTGCGACGCTGCGCGACCAAGTCGGGCGCAGTTTAGTAAAGATAGACCTGGACGAGCCTGCATCTGTGCAGGACCTGATCAATGAATTATCGGCCACCTATGGCGGATTGGCTGAGGCCTTGCCAACGGCGCTTGTCGCGGTCAACAAAGAATTCGCCTTTCCGGAGACGCCGATAGCAGCCGGCGATGAAATTGCCATCTTTCCACCCGTCAGTGGGGGAGAGATGGCCCACCCGACTTATTTCGCTATATCGCCTGACGAGGTGGACTTTGATGCTGTATACCAGCATATCGGCGGTGCGGACGTAGGGGCGATCGTTAGCTTTACGGGCTTCGTCCGCGGCCAGACCAACCGCGACGGCCTTCCGCCGCAAACGCTCTATCTGGAATATGAAGCGTACAGCGGTATGGCTGAGGAAAAGATGGCGCAGATCGCCAGGGAGATCTGGCGGAAGTGGCCGCAGGTCAAAGGCGTGGCCATTGTGCAGCGCATCGGCCGTCTTGATATAGGTAATGTTACTACCTTCGTCGCCTGCGCCTCCGGGCACCGCGACCAGGGCGTTTTTGAAGCCGCACGATACGGCATTGACCGCTTAAAGGAAATCGTACCCGTCTGGAAGAAAGAAGTAGGGCCGGGTCAAAGCACGTGGGTTGAAGGAAATTACACACCTACCCCGACTGACAACGAATGAAATGAGATTGGAGAAGCATTATGGACAACGGACAGTTTAAGCCGCAGCGCGTCGTTATTACAGGTATGGGCCTCATAACCCCGCTGGGCCACAATGTTCGAGACACCTGGGAAGCCATTCTGGCCGGCCAATCTGGGCTGGGTCCATTTACACAAATAGAGAAGGGAGATCACACATCCGGTGGCCTCTGCGAGGTGAAGGACTTTGATCCGGCGGAGGCGATTGGCAGGCGTGAAGCCAGGCGGCGCGATCGCTACCAGCAGTTGGCCACAGTGGCCGCGCGCGAGGCGATGGAACAGGCACAGCTACCAATCAATGACGAAAATCGCGAGCGCATCGGGCTATCCATGGGCACCGGTGTGGGCGGCATTCAGACATTGATTGACCAGGAGAACACATTTCTCGACAAAGGCTTGCGCCGCATCAGTCCTTTTGCCATTACCATGATCATGCCCAATGGAGCAGCCGGCATGCTGGCCATTGACTATGGCATTCATGGCCCCTCCAATACGGTCGCCACTGCCTGCGCATCCGGCAGTGACGCTATTGGGCATGCGTTCAGGTCCATTCGCGCCGGAGAACTCGATGCGATATTGACCGGAGGGAGTGAGGCGATTATCTCCCATGTCGCCGTCGGTGGATTTGAACAGGCCGGGGCGACTTCGCCGGCCAGCAGCAATACGCCACGGCCGTTTGACAAGAATCGAGACGGCCTGGTTGTCGGTGAAGGAGCAGGCATGCTGGTGTTGGAAAGTCTGGCGCATGCACAGGCGCGCGGGGCAGCGATTCTGGCCGAGGTGGTCGGCTACGGGCAGTCCACCGACGCCTATCACATCACGGCGCCGGCCGAAGGAGGCGCGGGCGCGGCGCGCGCCATTCGCCGCGCGCTTAACGATGCCGGCGTACAGCCTGACGAGATCGACTATATCAGCGCGCACGGCACGGCCACACCGCTCAACGACCTCTCGGAGACGGCCGCTATCAAAGCCGCCCTGGGAGACAGTGCCTATGCGACACCCGTCAGCTCCACAAAATCCATGACTGGCCACATTATGGGCGCAACCGGGGCGATAGAAAGCGTATTTTGCGCACTGGCAATACGCGACCAAATCCTGCCCCCGACTATCAACTACGAAACACCGGATCCTGAATGCGACCTTGACTACGTTCCAAATGAAGCACGCCGGGCGAAAGTGGATGTCTGTCTCAACAATGCGTTTGGATTCGGCGGACATAATGCTACACTGGTTATCAGGGCGTTCCGGGTGTAAGTGGACGCCTATTGGCAGGCTGAATCGTGAGTAATACCGACCCGTTAGAAAAGAATCTGCAGATCACGTTTGATGACCATTCCTTGCTGGAACGCGCATTGACACATAGTTCCTATGTTAACGAACATCCGGAAACGATCCTGGAAGACAACGAGCGGTTGGAATTTCTCGGGGATGCGGTATTGGACTTCGTCGTCGGCGCTTATCTTTATAATCGATTCCCAGAAATGGCGGAAGGCGAGCTGACGAGTCTTCGCGCGGCGCTGGTCAGGTCGAGCACTCTGGCCGATTTTACACGGCAGCTCGAAATTAACCATCACCTGCGCCTGGGCTACGGGGAAGAAGAAAATGGGGGGCGCGAGCGCACGCCTTTACTCTGTGCCGCTTTTGAAGCAGTTATTGGCGCCATATATCTGGACAAGGGCCTGGAAGAAGTTCAGGCACTGGTCGAGCCCATGATCGGTCCTAAGCTGATGGACATACGCGAAAAATCGCTGCACAAGGACGCCAAGAGCGAATTTCAGGTCTGGGCGCAGGCGAAATTCAATGTAACTCCCCACTACGTAGTGGTCGACGAATCAGGGCCCGATCACCAAAAAATCTTTACCGTGCGCGTGCTGCTTGGCAAGGATATATGGGGTACAGGAAGCGGGACGAGCAAACAGTCGGCGGCTCAGGCGGCCGCACGAGAAGCGCTGGAGGAAATAAGGAAAGTCAATGCCGTGCTGGATGAAGCCGGTTGATGCCTGAAAATCCTGCAATCGTTAGCACCCGCTAGCTACAAGATATGGCGCGATTACTGATTACCGGCGGTAGCAGTTATCTGGGGCAATTTCTGGTGCCCATGGCCATGGAGCAGCACCAGACCAGCTACACCTATTACACGCATAATCCCCTCACGACTCCTTCAGCTTACCCATTGGATTTGCGCGACAGCGCGGCCGTAAATAATCTCGTGAACCAGCTTCAGCCAGAAATCATCATCCACACGGCCGGTTCCAATCGTCCGGCAGACATGGTCAATGTCATCGTCAACGGCACGCGCCACATCGCCAAAGCAGCGGAAGCAGTTGGTGCACGCCTGATCCATATTTCGACGGACGTGGTGTTCAACGGGCAGGATGCGCCTTATGCCGAAGATGCGCCACCGACGCCTATCCATGCGTACGGCCGTGCCAAGGCGGAGGCGGAAATTTTCGCCGCCAAGCATCCGGACTGCGCCATTATACGGACATCACTCATCTACAGTCTGCGGATGATGGATCATGGAACAGCGTGGCTTGTCAATGCGCTGCATCACAAAAAGCCCGTCACTCTTTTCAGCGACCAGCGGCGCAACCCGGTTTGGGCTGACACGCTCTCATTGTCATGCCTGGAACTGGCGACCAATGATTATCGAGGCATTCTGCACGTAGCGGGGGAACAGGTGCTTTCGCGCGCTGAATTCGGATTGCGGATGCTCGACTGGTGGGACATCGAGGAGCGATCGTCATTGACGATCAGCACCTCCGATCACACCAAATGGCCCGCGGACTGTACCTTCGATCTAAGCCGCGCTAAATCGGTTTTGAACACGCCACTGCCGGGGGTAGATGAGGTTCTGAGCCGGCATTCAGCAGCGAAGTAAATTTTAAGAATCTGAGGGTTGACGTCCGGAACAGGCAACCATTATAATGCTTCTATACGTTCTCCATATTGCCCCGAACAATGAAGGAGTAGCGTTAACAACTGAGCGGTATTTGAGATCCCTACTAGCGCGCCCTTACGTTTCGACAAGTTTAACCACGGGGTCGAGACCAACAAATGTAAAACGGCCGCCAAGGGATACACCTACATAACTCCGTATCACTGTTAACCAAGTAACTGCTTCTTTATCCAGTTCGGGGTTTTTTTGTGTATTTGAATAGTTCACAGCGCTTACAAGGCGATTGCCGCCCTATTCGACCTCTTCGACCGCGAAGTTAATCGTTATCTCCGCGCCCGAACGGCTGAACATGGCGCTGGCCGAACAGTATTTCTCTTCTGAAAGCTGGATCGCGCGTGCTACGGCCCGAGGGTCAACGTTTCTCCCCTGAACCAGGTAGTTCAGCGTAACGGCCGTATAAACCATGGGATAATCATCGGCGCGCGTACCGATCGCCTCAACCTCGACGCCAACGATATCCTGGCGTTTCTTTTGTAGAATACTCACGACATCCACGGCTGTGCAGCCTGCAAGGCCGATCAAGAGATATTCCATGGGGCTGCCGCCGATCTTATTGCTGCCCCCGCCGACGTCAAACTCATATCCAGAACCCACTGATCCTGTGAAATTCATGCCGTCGCCTTTCCATACCGTCTTGGCACTATTCTGATGACTCATTAACTCTCTCTCCCGAAAATGCAGCGTGACCTTCAGGTTGCAGGCGCAAGCTAAAGCATGCGCTGCAAGTTTCGTTACTCTTGGTGGGAAGATTTCCCGTGTATACTTCTTTGAGATTGCAGCCCGGTCGTCGCATCTTCAACCCATACTGGCTGCTCGCCGGCCTGCAGCGTGGTGCACCGCACTATAGATTCTCTTCTCCAGCAGTTAATCCAGGAGATCCTGCATGATGGTCACGCTTTTCGTGCTGCCGATGCGGTTGGCGCCTGCACGCAGCATGGCCATCGCGGCCTCTCCGGTACGCACGCCCCCGGATGCTTTGACACCCATCTGGTCGCCAACCGTGTCGCGCATAAGCGCCACATCCCCTATTGTTGCACCGCTGGTGCTGAAGCCGGTTGATGTTTTAACAAAATCCGCTCCCGCTCTCGCAGCCAGCGTACAGGCGAGAACTTTTTCTTCATCCGTCAGGAGCGCCGCTTCAATGATCACCTTGCACAATGCCTTCCCGACATGAGCGGCCTCTACGACAGCGGCAATGTCCGCTTCGACCAGTTCCAGATCGCCGTCTTTCAAGGCGCCGATATTAATGACTGTATCGACCTCTTGTGCGCCGTTCTTGATAACCTGTTCTGTTTCGAACGCCTTCTGCTCTGCGGTCGTCGCTCCTAAAGGAAAGCCAACAACGGCGCAGACCTTGACCGGTGATCCGGCCAGCCTCTCAGCGGCCAGCGGTACATGGACGGGATTGATACAAACTGAGGCAAAGTCGTGGTGCAGGGCCTCTGTACAGAGCTGGTTCACTTCGGCCGTCGTAACGTCGGCGCGCAGCAGCGTGTGGTCGATGAGGCCGGCCATGAGCATAGGGTCCGCCTCAACCATGGCGATCAGATCTTCCTGGGCGGCGCTTTGAAGGGAAACCAATATATCATCCTTAAAACTGGTTCCTCTGGGCGGAGGCGGCACCCGCAAAATGTCAGCAATAGTAGCGGCAAGATCGGCAAAGGTCCCGCGCACACCAAAGTTCACTCCATGCCGCGCACTGTTACCCGTGATGAGCACGGGCACGTACTCGCGCGAATGGTCGGTGCTGGGCGTGACCGGATCGTTGCCGTGATCGGCCGTGATGATCAGCAGATCATCTTCGGCCAAGGCGTCCAATATTTCCGGCAGACGCCGGTCGAACTCGGCCAACGCGTCGGCGTATCCCTGCGGATTATTGCGGTGGCCAAATTTGGCGTCAAAGTCAACCAGGTTGGTAAAAATCATGCCTGGTTCGGGCCGGTCACGCATCGCCGCGATCGTTCTGTCCACGCCATCCATATTATCGACTGTATAGACATGGCTGGTGATGCCCTGGCCGACAAAGATATCATTGATCTTGCCCACGGCGTGGACCATCAATCCCGCGTCCTTCAGGTTGTCGAGAAGCGTGGGCTCTGGTGGGACGATGGAATAGTCATGCCTGTTAGACGTGCGCGTAAAATTCCCGGGCTCACCGATGAAGGGGCGGGCAATGACGCGGCTGACTTCGTGCTTGCCGCGCAGTAAATCTCTTGCCGTGTGGCATATCTCATACAGTTCGTCGATAGGGATCACGTCCTCGTGCGCCGCGATCTGGAAGACGCTGTCGCCGGAGGTGTAGATGATGGGCCTGCCGCTGCGCATGTGCTCTTCACCCAGCTCGTCGAGGATCACCGTACCTGAAGCCGGATAGTTGCCCAGCGTGCCACGGCCGATTTGCTCTTCGAAAGGCTCCATGATCTCAGGCGGGAAGCCGTCGGGATACAGCGGGAAGGGCTGGTGCAGATGCAGCCCCATCAGTTCCCAATGCCCGGTCGTGGTGTCTTTGCCCGCGGACACCTCAGCCATCTTGCCGTAGACGGCCGATGGGGCAACCTGGGGTTCAACGCCTTGCAGAATGGCGATATTGCCCAGACCCATACTCTCCATATTGGGGAGATTCAAGCCTCCCACAGCCACGGCCATATTGCCCAGGGTGTGGCTGCCGACGTCGCCATACGCAGCAGCGTCCGGCGTTTCGCCGATCCCGACGCTGTCCAAGACAATGACTACTACGCGATTAACTTGCATGGTGTGCTCCTATTTTGGGAATCCTGACTGGCGATATGGCTCAATTCTAGCAGAAATTAGCGGCGCGTCCGCATGTTTCAGCAGCGCGAGTAAGGCAACCGGCTTCAGTAATCCTGATTGAACTGCCGAGCCCCCTTGCCCTGGCAACCATTTCAGGTGTTCAGTGAATCTGTATGGGATCCTTAATGGCGCCACGATCCAGGAGCGGCTCATCGTAGCCTTCGTCCCAGCCCTTGGGCGGGTCCGTTTTTTGGATACGCACGGCCGTATTCTTGTAATCCGGTATCTTGGCCCGCTTGTCGACGCGGTCCAGAGTCAGCTTATTAGCCGCCGCTTCGGCAAAGTGGAATGGGATAAAGACCGTCCCACGTGGCGAACGGCCGGTTACCAGGGCGCGCAGCTTGATGGATCCGCGCCGTGAAGCGACTTCCAACCAATCGCCCGTCTCGACTCCCAGCTCTTCGGCGTCGTCGGGATGGATTTCGCAAATCGCTTCCGGGAAGATTTCCTCCAGGCGTGAACGGCCGGTCATCGTGCTGCCGTGCCAGTGGTAAAGCACGCGGCCGGTGCTGAGGTTGTAGGGGTACTCCTCATCCGGCTGTTCCGACTCGGTACCGTAATCGATCTCCCAGAACTTACCGGCCCCGCGTGGGAAGCTGTCGGCGAATAAATAGGGCGTACCCGGGTGATCGAGTTCCGGGCAAGGCCAATGGACGCCGCCTTCGCGGTCCAGGCGTTCATAAGTAATGCCCCAGAAATCGGGCGTGACGCGGCGCATTTCCTCCCAGATTTCGGACGGGTGTGCGTAATCAAAACCGGCGGAGAGGGAAACGCCAAGCAGCGTCTCGACACGTTTGCCCAGCTCGGACGTAATCCTCCAGTCGGGCCAGGATTGGCCAACCGGTTCGACCGCCTTGCGGCAGCGCTGCACGCGGCGATCGGTGTTGGTAAAGGTGCCGTCCTTTTCGGCGAAGCTGGTCGCGGGCAGAATCACATCGGCCATGGCTCCCGTCTCGTTGATGAAGATATCCTGGCAAACTAGAAACTCAGCCTGCTCCAGCGCCTTGCGCGTGTGCGCCTCGTTGGGCTCGCTGATGATGGGATTTTCGCCGACGATAAAAAGCCCGCGAATCGCGCCATGAAGCGCGCCATCGATCATTTCCGTAGCCGTCAGGCCGGGCCGCTCGTTCAACGCTGTGCCCCAGACGGTCTCGAATTTCTCCTTCACATCAGGCGCATTGACAAGCTGGTAAGCGGTGTAGACATTTGGCAAGCCGCCGCTGTCGGAGCAGCCCTGGACATTGTTCTGACCGCGCAGGGGATTGAGGCCCGTGCCCGGCTTGCCGACTTGGCCGCACATCAAGGCCAGATTGGTGAGAGAAATGGTATTGTCTGTGCCGTGCGTGCTCTGGCTGATGCCCATGCCCCAATAGATGGCTGCGCGATCGGCCGTGGCGTACAGGCGCGCCGCCTCGATAATATCTTGCGCCGGGACGCCGGTAACCTTTTCGCCCCATTCAGGCGTGTAGCTTTCCAGCGACTCCACGTATTCCTGAAATCCCTCCGTACGCTGGGCGATGAACTCTTCGTCATACAGCCCTTCTTTGACCACGACATGGGCCATGGCCTGGAAAAGGGCGACGTCGGTGCCCGGATTTTGCTGCAGCCAGAGATGGGCAAAGTCGACCATCTCCACCTGGCGCGGATCGGCGACGATCAGCTTGGCCCCGTTTTTGCGCACGGCGCGTTTGAGAAAGTTAGCGATGACAGGATGCGTTTCGGCCGTATTCGATCCGGTAATGATGAAGACATCCAGGTTCTCCATCTCGGCGATGGAATTCGACATCGCCGAGGAGCCGATGGCCAACTGCAGGCCGGCGACCGATCCAGCATGGCAGAGGCGCGCGCAGTGATCGACGTTGTTGGTGCCAATCAAAGCGCGAATGAACTTCTGAAAGACGTAGGTGTCCTCATTGGTGGCCTTGGCGCTGGCGTAGCTGCCAATCGCTTCGCTGCCATATTCGCCACGAATGCGCACCAGTTCGCCGGCCACATAATCCAGTGCTTCATCCCAGGAGGCTTCACGCCAGACGGGTTCCGCGCTGCGCCCTTCTTCGCGGTTTGCGCGAATCAGCGGCATCTTAACCCGTCCCGGATGCTTAACATAGTCGGTGCCAAAACGTCCTTTGACGCACAACATACCGTAGTTAGGCGCGGCATCAAAGGGGGCATCTACTCGATAGATATACTCGTCCTTGACGCTTAAATCGATCTGGCAGCCAACGCCGCAGTAGGGGCAGGTGGTTCGTACTGTTCTATCAGCTTTAATCATTATTTTTTCCTCTCCCATCTGCTTTATGATTTCCTGGACTTCCGCGCCTTACGGCCGCCGCGTGTATGCCTGAAGATATCGTCGGGGTCGATTCCTTCTTCCAGCAGCGCCTGCCGCTTGGGCTTCAGTGCGCCGGTGGGGCAGGCACCAACACACTGGCCGCAGAAAACGCAGGTGGTGTCCGGCATCCCGTCGCCCATGAAGGTGCCGATGGTGGTATGGTAGCCACGGCCGTCAAAATCGAGGGCGTAGGCGAACTGCGCGTCATCGGCGCAAACTTGAACGCAACGCCAACAATTAATGCACTGGTTGTAATCTCGCAAATAAAAAGGATTGTCGTCATAGACGGGCGTCGTTCGCGGCTGCGCATCGCGGAAACGATCTGTGTCGGCGCCATATTCGGCCAACAGCGCCAGGATCTGTGGCGCTTCTGAAAGATCGACCGTGGAGGCCAGCATTTCCAGGTTGGTCCTGCGGCCACGTTCTACCGCTTCACTGCGCGTCTGCACAACCATGTCGTCCGTGCAGGCAGTCACGCAGGCGGCCGATTGCACTCGCCCACCGGCATCGACGGAGCAAACACGGCACAGGCCGTTGCCGGTGAGATGGGGATGGAAACAGATCAGGGGAATGTCGATGCCCAGTTCGGCCGCGGCGTCGTAGATAGTTGTGCCTTCGGCGACCGTGATTTCACGGCCGTCAATCGTGAGGGTTACAGTATCACTCATGCATATCTCCAATGGTTGATCCGGCATGGACGTGCTTTTCGATCAATACGCGCCCTGGATGGGAATAGATGCGCATTCGTTTCTGGCGCAGGTAGGCCACAATGGTCATATTCCAGGCTTCCGCCAGGCCGACGGAAAGGCTGGTCGGAGATGTTCGCGAACAGACAATGGGCGTCTGCAGGTGGCGGGCTTTGTTGATCATCTCGCTGCTGATTCGGCCGCTGCTGAGCAGAATACGATCGTGCGTGCTCAACCCGGCCTGCAGGGCCGCGCCGCTCAGTTTGTCCAGGCAGTTGTGACGGCCGACATCCTCAACTTGCAGCAGAATGCGGTCGCCTTCGGCCAGGGCTGCCGTGTGGATGCCGCGGGCCTTCTTATAAGATGTCGCGCCCTGGAGCATTTGCTGCATCAAGTCCGCTAACTGGAGCGGCTCGGCCGTCAGCTCTGAGTGCAGCGCTTCATGCCTGCCGGAAAGATCGTCAAAGGTCACGCCGCCGCCGCAGCCGGAGGTGATAATGGCGCGTGACGGCAGTTCGAGATCGACATCATGCAGCCATACATCGACGCAGGTCGTGGCCCTGGAAATATGGAGCTGGCGCACGTCCGCCATCGTCTGAATGATACCTTCGTTGTAGAGAAAACCGAGAGCCAACTTATCCAGATCGACCGGCGTACACATGAAGGTCGCCAGCTCCTTGCCGTTGACCGAGATGCAGGCGAGGCCTTCTTCGACAATGTCGCCCTCAACTTCAAATGGTTTGTCGCCGTCTACGCTCAGGTAGCGGATAGGTTTTGTAGCAGGCTGCTTATTCATAGGTGTAGGACAGGAAGGGAATCGTTCGTCAAGATAGTAACTCCGGCCAGAGATCCAGGGCGCTGTTTACGGCCGTTGACGCCGTCTGGCCCAGGCCGCATAAAGAGGTATTCGTCATGGTGAAGCCAAGATCGCGCAGCGTTTCTCTGTCGGAAGGTAACGATCCACCATTATGGGCAACACGATCGAGGATCTCCATCTGCCGCTGCGTTCCGATCTGGCATGGGAAACATTTGCCGCAGCTTTCATGGGCAAAAAAGTGGCTCAGGCGGTAAAGAACTTCCCGCAGGTCGACCGTTTCATCGAACACCTGGATCACGCCTGATCCCAGGGGCACGCCATGCGCCCTGGCAGCTTCATAAGAGAGCGACATATCCAGACTGCCGGGCCCGACAAAAACGCCCGCCGCGCCGCCGAGCAGGACCGCCTGGACTTCCTTACCGCCAGGTACGCCGCCGGCCATCTCAATGAGATCGCGGATGGTCAGGCCAAAAGGCACTTCATAGATGCCGGGTCTGACCAGGTGCCCGCTCAAGCAGAACCATTTCGTCCCGGGTGATTCCGCGGTGCCTAACTGCAGCCACGCATCGACACCCATATGGATCACGGCCATGGCGGCGGCCAATGTTTCGACATTATTGATGGCCGTCGGCTGCTGGAAGAGGCCGTTCGTCGTCGGGAATGGGGGTTTGATGCGTGGGAATCCGCGTTTGCCCTCAATGGCTTCAAACAACGCCGTTTCCTCACCGCAAATATAGGCGCCCGCACCCAGTCTCATTTCGATATCAAAGCTAAACCCCTCCCGTCCCAGGATGTTTCGTCCCAGGTAGCCCGCGTCACGGGCTTTCTGCACGGCGTTGCTCAGACGGGCATAACTTCGGGGATATTCGCCACGCACGAATATCCACCCATTTTCGGCGCCGACGGTATAACCGGCGATGATCATGGCCTCGACCAGGCTGAAGGGATCTTCCTCCATAAGACCGCGATCTTTGAAGGTTCCGGGTTCGCTTTCGTCGGCATTGGCGATGATATGCTTTTCCGCTGGCGAGCCGGCAGCCCCGCGCGTAAATTCCCATTTCAGCCCTATGGGAAACATCGCCCCACCGCGGCCAAGCACTTTGGCCTGTTTCAGCATGTCGATGATCTCTTCGGGCGCCAGTGCAAGCGCCTTGCGCAGGTCCTCGAATCCACCATGCTCTTCGTAGTCGCTGAGGCTTAAGGGGTTAAGCAGTCCGGCGCGCCTGAGCTTGATCACGGGCCGGCCAAAGATCCTGGGCTCCGGTTCCGGATAACGGCCGTTGAGGAAGTCGTCGACGGTGTCAACCGTCAGGTCTCCCGCCGGCTTCGAGCCATAGAGCGCGTTAGGCGCGTGCTCGCACATGCCCAAGCAGGGCACGTGCTCGAAGGTAATATCGCCGCCGGCCGTGGTCTGCCCATCACTCACGGCCAGGCTTTCTTCAATCTTTTTGCTCACGGCGATGGAACCAGCCAGGTAGCAGGCAGGGTCCTGGCAAACGCGAATAACTGTCTTTGCCGTCGGCTGGTTATAGAGCATGGTGTAGAACTCTATCACGCCGTGCACTTCGGCCAGCGGCACATTAAGTGCACGGCCGATGGCTTCCTGCACTTCACGTGGCAACCAGCCATACAGCGCCTGAGCATCGTGCAGCATGGGCAGAAGCGCATCTCGTTTACGGCCATCGTATTTTTGAAGAACCGGGGTTAGCAGCGCAAGATCTACCGGTTTTGTCGGGTGGGTCATAGTGGGTGCCTCACATAACTTAATTGCCGGGGAAATATAATTGTTCGGGTTTCTACTCTCTATTGTATGAGAAGAACGCTCGAATATCTAGTACATTAAAAGTCAGCCTTCTTTTCAGCAGGCCCGGCGGCCCGTGCCTCCGGACTTCTCCATCAGTAATGAGCACGAAATCGGTTATAATTGGTTCAGCAAGAGGCTGAATGCTATCAGAAAAATAAAAGCCGGCCGAGAAACCTTATGATGATCAAACTAAAAGTTGACGGGCAAACAATCCAGACCGAGCAGGGACAATCGGTGATCGAAGCAGCGCATGAGAACGGAATAGAGATTCCGCACTTATGCTACCATGAGGAACTTTCGGTTTCCGGGGGATGCCGCCTGTGCCTTGTTGAGGTTGAAGGAATGTCCAGGCCCACCGCGAGCTGCGGGCTTATCTGCCGAGAAGGCATGGTTGTACGCACTCAGAGCGAGCAGCTTTACCAGATGCGGCGCGAGATCCTGGACCTGGTTCTATCCACGCATCCGCTCGACTGCGTGACCTGCGACAAAGCAGGAAATTGTTCGCTGCAAAAATATGCCTACGAGTACGACATCTCGCGCTCAAGCCTTGGTTTTTCAGCGGCACGCACACTTTATCAGGACGATAACCCCTTCTTCATCCGCGATCACCAATACTGCATCCTTTGCAGCCGCTGTGTACGCGTATGCAGCGAGGTTGTCGGTGCAAACGCAATTGAGATCACTGGCCGCGGCTATGACAGCCATGTCGCCACACCGTTTGACGGCCCTTTGATTGACTCCACCTGCGTTTACTGCGGGAGCTGCGTGCAGGTGTGCCCCACGGCCGCGCTGATGCCTGTGGCGCGTATGGGCCGCGGGCGTGAGTGGGAGCTGGATCGTGTGGAAACGGTGTGCGGCTACTGCGGCGTCGGCTGCCATATCGAGTACGCACTGAAAGACGGCCGTATTCTTTACGCCGATGGCGCGGGCGGGAGCGCCGTAAATGGAGAATTCCTGTGCAGCAAGGGGCGCTACGGCTGGGATTTCGCCGGCAGCCGCGACCGCCTGACCAAACCGCTGATTCGCCGCGACGTGGCTTACGAACTGGGCCTGGTGGACGAAGCGTGGGAAATGCCGCAGGTCTCTCCCCTGGCCGTGCGCAAACCGCAGGCCAGCGACAGTTTCGTGGAAACGGATTGGGATACGGCGCTGGACCTGGTGGCTGAACGGCTGGCCGATACGGTCAAAGCGCATGGTGCGGACTCGGTCATGGGCCTGACGTCGGCGCGTTGTACCAATGAGGAGAACTATATTTTCCAGAAATTTATGCGCGCGGCGGTAGGCACAAATAACCTGGACCACTGCGCCCGTCTCTGACACAGCTCAACCGTTGCTGGCCTCGTGCAGGCCTTCGGAAGTGGCGCAATGACCAATTCGATCCGTGAAATTCGCGACGGAGACTGCATCTTTATCACCGGTTCGAACACGGCCGAATCACATCCGGTACTCAGCTACGAAGTCGTTCGCGCTGCCAGGCGCGGCGCCAACGTGATCATCGTCGACCCGCGGCGCGTTCCCCTGGTCGAGAATGCGACCCTGTTCTTACAGGTTAAACCGGGCACCGATATTTATGTTTTCCTGGCGATCATGCACATCATCATCCGCGAGGGCTGGGCGGATGAGACGTTCATCGCCGAACGGACCGAAGGGTATGAGGCGTTTGAGGCCGTCGTGCAGGAATATACGCCTGAACACGCGGCGCTGAAGTCGGGCGTGCCCGTGGAGCAAATCGAAGAAGCGGCGAGAATTTACGCTTTCGGCGAGCGGGCCTCGGGCAAATCCATTTACGAAGGGGAGCGCGGCCGCAGCGCCATTTTCTACGCCATGGGCATCACACAGCGCAGCAACGGCACGGACATGGTCAAGACCCTGGCCAATCTGGCCATGCTGTGCGGGCAGGTCGGCAAGCGTTCGACCGGCGTCAACCCACTGCGCGGGCAGGCGAATGTGCAGGGGGCCTGCGACATGGGCGGCCTGGTCAATGTTTATCCGGGCTACCAGCATGTGACAGATGAAAAAAAGCGCGGCAAGATCGCCGAGGCGTGGCATGTAGACAGCCTGCCCGGCAAAGTCGGGCTGACGGTCGTAGAGGCGATGCACGCGGTCGGCGAGGGCAAGATAAAGGCGCAGTATGTGATGGGCGAAAATCCGATGATGTCTGATCCGGATACGACGCACGTCGAACAGGCGCTGCGCAGCCTCGATTTCCTCGTCGTGCAGGACATTTTCCTCAGCGACACGGCGCAGTTGGCGCACGTGGTTCTGCCGGCAGCTTCTTCGCTGGAAAAAGATGGCACGTTTACGAATACGGAACGGCGCGTGCAAATGATCCAACCGGTGCTGCCGGCGCCTGGATTGGCCAGGTCAGACTGGCGGATCACGGCTGAAATCGCCGCGCGCTTCGACCAGAAAATGGGCATCGAGCGCGAAGCGGGCTACTGGCATTATGATTCCTCAGCGGACATCTTTGACGAAATGACGGCCGTTACCCCAATTTACCACGGTATGAGCTATGAACGCCTGAAGGGAAACGGCCTGCAGTGGCCCTGCCCCACGGAGGATCATCCAGGGACGGCAATCCTGCACAGCGAGAAATTCTCGCGCGGGCTCGGCCTGTTCAGCCCGGTGCGCGCCAACGATCCGGTGGAACAAGCGGATGACGAGTACCCGTTAATTCTATCGACGGGGCGCGTGCTCTATCATTATCATTCGGGCACGATGACGCGGCGCAGCGCGCCGCTGGCCTGGCGTGATCCGGGCGGCTATATCGAGGTGAATGAAGTAGATGCCGCCGCTGCCGGGGTGGAAGACGGCGATGCGGTGGTGCTTAAGAGCCGCCGCGGAAGCGTCCATGCGCGGTTAAAAGTGAGCGAGAAGGTGCCGCCGGGCACTGTTTTCCTGGCTTTCCACTGGCGGGAAGCACCGGCGAATCGCCTGACACACGATATCGCGCTCGATCCGATCGCCAAGATACCTGAGTATAAGATCAGCGCGGTGCGCCTGGAGTCCAGTTTTCAGTGAACAGTTCTCAGTGAACAGTGGGCAGTGAATGATACTGGCCACTGTTTACTGGTTGCTGACCACTGATAATTGATAGTGGACTGCGTATTGGCCGAGGGCGCGGTGGAGGGCTTCTTCCAGGGCTGACTTATCTACGCCGGGCTCGGGGGTCACCTGCACAAGGGCGGAGATGCCGTAGAGTTTGTCCGGGCCGACGTTCACGTCCACGCTGCTTACGCCATTTACGGCTTCGGCCGTTTCTCTGTAAACGTCCTGCACTTCCAACTGCACCAGATAGGGTTTGTATATCTTGCCGACGGCCGTCTGCGGCACTTCGTCGACGATATGGATCGCCCTGGGTATGGCGGCGCGTTCGCCGATATGCTCTTTGGCATAGGTTAACAGGTCTTCTTCGCTGGCCGCTGCTTCGGGCTGGAGCTGCACATAAGCCACGGGCAGCTCTCCCGCATGCGCGTCAGGACGGCCGACGGCCGCCGCCAGGGAGACGGCGGGATGCTCAATCAACGGATCCTCAATCAACCTGGGGTCAATGTTGTGCCCGCCGCGAATAATCAGCTCTTTCTTCCTGCCGGTCAGCCAGAAATAGCCGGCGGCATCCTGGCGGCCCAGATCGCCGGTATTGAGCCAGGGACCCTGGCCGTCCCGCGCATCGATCCAGACATCATGGTTATGCGCTTCTTCCGTGTAGCCGGAGAAAACGTTGGGGCCACGCACAACAATGACCCCGATCTCGTCCACGTCGCAGTCACCTTCGTAGGCGCCATTGTTGTCCAGGCGAACGACCTTCATCTTCTGGAACGGCAGGCGATAACCAATCGAGCCGACACGCCGTTCACCAAAAGGGGGGTTGATTGAGCTGATGCAGGTCCCTTCAGTCAGCCCGTACCCTTCCAGGATGCGCACGTTCGTCTGTTCCTCAAACTGGCGAAAAACTTCCACGGGCATCGGCGCGGCGCCACACACGGCGAACTCCAGTGAACTGATGTCCCTTTCCTCCATGGGCACAGTCAGGAGGGAACTGTAAACGGTGGGAACACCACTGAAGAAATTGATCTTGTAATGCTCGACGATGGACCAGAAATTTGGGATGACGCCACCGCGGTAGCCCTGCGGTGTGCCCAGCACCACGGAGGCGCCGTGCATGAAGGGCAGCATCCCCGTCACGATGACGCCGTTGACATGGAAAAGGG
>JBJYWZ010000536.1:0-1744 GCA_046259725.1 Promineifilaceae bacterium (SeqCode)
GATCGCTCTGGTAGAAATTCTGAATCGTCTCGGCCACGAGGTGAAGGGCCAGCGGGTTCCCTGAATAGCCTTCGATTAAGATACCAGCGGCTTCTTGAGCCAGTTCTAGACCATGAGCGTGAAGCAGTTTCCGGCCGTCAGTTACGTCCAACCCTTTTAATGGCAAAACCCGCACCTGGCTGCCGGCATTCGCCAGGTGAACCAGGCCGGCCGGCAGTTCTCGCGTCGTAAATAACAGGCTGCTTTGATGCTCGTGTTCGGCCACGAACTCTAATAACTGGCCATAGCCTTCGTAACCGTCGCGAAAGGCGCCGGACTCATTCTGGGCCATGACGGTATCGACATTGTCAAGCACCAGCAAACACCGCTGCGCACGAAGAAGTTCCAGAAGCAAAGCGAAACGGTCATCGAGGCCAGAAGGCACCTCATCCAGCGTGAAATCAGACAGTGTCTGCAGAATCGCCGGCAGTAATTCATCAAGGCGCGGGGCGTTAAGCAGCGAGCGCCAGATAACGCATGAGAATTGATCGCCGATGGTTCTGATCGTGTGCGCGGAGAGCGACGTTTTGCCCATGCCGCCAATACCGTAGAGGGCTACCAGCCGGCGACCTTCCTCGACCAGCCAGCGGCGCAGTTGGCTTAATTCGGCGGTCCGGCCGAAGAAGGAACCGAGCAGGGGCGTTTCGTCCCAACTCAAACGGGTTGTCTTGGCCGGTGGTTCTGAGGCGCTTTCCCCAAGAAGGGGCGGCTGCAATCCCCCGACCTGGATCTTCTCCGCCAACTCCACGGTCGCGGGTTCCGGCTGCAGGCCCAGGGTCTCCAGCAGCGCTTCGCCGGTGACGGCGTAGCGCTGCAGGGCCGCATTGGGCTGTCCTGTGAGCGCTAACAAGGTCATCACCTGGCGAAGCGCCGCTTCATCTAAGGGATCCAGGGCTAACCAGCGCCGGGCAACATCCAGCGCCCTGGTCAACTTTCCTTGTTTTTGATAGGTTTGACAGAGTCGATTATGGGCCTGCAACAATTCCTGGCGCAAACGTTCCTGGGCCAGCAGCAGCCATTCCTCAAAGCGGGGTGAATCCTGAAGATAGAAGCCTTCTAATAAATCCCCTCTGTAAAGACGCAGTGTGCTGTCCAGCGCCGCCAGATCATCCCCTGCCAGGGCTTCTCTGAGCTGCAAAAGATCGACGTTGCTGTTTGGTCCAGGCTGGAAAGCCAGCAGGCTGCCCTTGATTGCCAATTCGGGCGCCCATTTGTGGATGCGGCTCAGCAAGGAGCGCAGGTTGCGCAAGGAGTTGGCAGTGGACGTGTCATCCCAGAAGAGGCTGGCGACCACCTCCCGGCTCTGCGGCTCGCCGGTGACGATCAGATAGGTCAGCAGAGCGCAGCCGATGGGGCTTCTGATAAGCGCGGCCGGCTGCCCGTTCTCTTCAATCCTAAGCGTTCCTAACAGTCTGTACGAGTACCCAGTCACAACAAACCTGTCTGAGAATATGCCGGTGGTCTGGATGATGGCATCTGTCCGCTCTGCCTGACTGACACAAACCGCTGTAAACTTTAGCCTATTCAGATCATCAATGTGCCGGCCATGCCAGGGGATCAAATCGCGCTGTTGGCATGGAATAGATGGTCCCACACGACAATCATGTCTAACTTTATCATCGCTTGTGCAGATTGTCGATGGCGTGACCCGCATATGGGTGCGGCCAAAAGGAAACGCGGTTTCTTACAATAGTATAGGAAGAAG
>JBJYWZ010000537.1:0-3183 GCA_046259725.1 Promineifilaceae bacterium (SeqCode)
GTTTCGTTATCCATCTGGTCCACGGGCATCCAGTAGGTGCTGTCAGTGGCCTGAATCTTGTAGTAGCGACTTTCTTCACCGCTAATGCATTTCACTTCTATGCCTTTAATTTCTCCAATGCCGTAATAGGAGTGAACGATCCAATCTCCGCTCGAATACCTGTCACCTTCTTCCATCAGCGTACCTCCGCACATTTAAAAATTTTCGATCTCCGGCGGCTCTCAACTCTCAATAATCATCCTTACTTCGTCTCGATTTGCGCAAAAATAACGCATACTGCCTATGCATCGCTGTGTTTGCGAACACACACCTGTGTCAAGAAATCTCAGTCGTGTCAGGGATTTTGCCGGCAGCGAGTACCTTTTCGACAAAGGGCTTGAAACGCTGCTCAAGCAGCACACGCCAATGGCTGTCAACGCCGATGCGTGTCGTTTCGTCCGCACTGCAGGCCAGCCGATGGTTCAAAGAAAGGATGGTGCCGCCATCCTGTGGCTGAAGCAGGAAACGAAGTATGTTATCCGCAATATAAGTTTTCTCTATCTGTTCGATCAGTTCAGGCGTCCCGTGCAGGCGCAGCTCCTCGTCCTGCCTGATATAGTTGACAGTCCCGTAGAGAATGCCCTGCCCGGCCTCGTCGAACGCCTCGTAGAAACGGCCGCCAACAAAGGGCTCCAGGCGAATTTCAGAGCTTGAGGAGGCGCGAGGCATCCACCAGGCGTTAATGCCACGGGTCAGGGCCTCGAAAATCGTGGACGGCACGGCATGCAGAAGGAGCGTCTGCTCGATGCAGAGCGGCTCAGCGGCCATGCCAGCCAGAGAATGCGCCGGCCAGCGGCCGGGGAGCAGACCCAGGATATCCGCCAGATTGTGCGGGCCGTCACTGCCGGCCAGATTGGTTCGCAGAAAGCGCACCATCTCATCATTGAGGATATTCCAACGGGATCGCCCTTCCCTTTTGACCGTGATGACGTTCGCCTGTTCAAGCACCTTTAAGTGCTTCATGATGGCAAAACGAGAGACATCAAAGTGTTGGGAAAGCTCACTGGTCGTGTGCGGCTTCTCCTCGAGGAGGTTTATGATCTGGCGCCGTTTGGGATCTGACAGAGCCATCCAAATTGATACTTCAGACATGAGTGACTTTATTGTAACATTTTAGTCACTTTTCGTCGAGGTATGTCATTTAACGCACAGGCGCGGCGGCGATTTATAGGCGCCGCGTGCAGCAGGGCAGCAGGCAGCGCCAGCGCCGCTCAGGAAAGGGAGAAGGCTACTTCGAGGTCGCGGATTTCGTCTTCGCCAATAGGGACGTGCCGGCCGAGGACGGCCGTGTCGATCAACGATTTGGCGCTGAATTCGGCGACTTCCAGCCTGTCAAAGGCGTTGAGCACGTCTGTTCCGACCACGAGGACACAATCATTTTGCACGATGGCCACCGGCGTGCTGAGCGAGATGATGCCGGCCACTTTTTCCGCTTCCGTGTAGAGCGTCTTGAAGGGAATGAGGGGGATGTCGCGCAGCAGAATATAGCATTCTGGGATGGTGCGCGAGTCGAAGGGAACGGCCGTGATCGCGTAAGCGGTGGCGTTGGGGCACTGCGCCGTCATCACGCAGCCAATGTCCGGTTGTTGGGCATAAATTGCCTGGTGCAGCTTGACGGAGCGGCTGGGCAGCTTACCCGCCTCGCAGACGCCGTTACGGATCAGAACCACATCCTCAATGGCAATGGTGCGCCTGTCCGCGCCGGTCGGCGTGATCAGAAAGCTGTCCTCGCCGAGCCGCGCCGAGACCACGCCCTCGGTGCTGATCATCAACTGGCGATCATAAGCGCGGGAAACAATCTCCACGATTTGCTTACGCAGCTCACGCTCATGGCTGCTGTGGCTGGTGGGCACAAATTCGGGCAGGTCGTTGTGCCGGTGGTCGAAAAGATTTAGAGCAGGTTCCGACAGCGTTTGCACATCGCCCAGGGAATGGGCGCGGATTAATGTGCGGGCGCAGAAGTCGAGGGTCTCCAGGCGGTGAAAAGCTTCGAGCAGCGAGGACCCGCCGGCGGCCATGCCGTGATTTTCAAGGATGATGATGTTGTACCCTTCACCAAAGGTCTCGGCGATATTTTCGCCGAGCTTTTCGCTGCCGGGCAGGGCATACGGCGCGTAGCCCACCGGCCCGCAGACGCGGTTGGCCTGGGGGATGATGCGCGTATCGGGCACTTCACGCACGATGCTGAAGGAGACGAGCGCCGGCGGATGGGCATGGACGATGGCCTGGAAATCGGGGCGCAGCTCATAAATACGGCGGTGGAAAGGGAATTCTATTGAAGGCCTATGCGGACCAACGACGGTCCCGTCCGCGCGCACGCACATGATGTCCCTGGGCGTGAGCATGCCCTTGTCGATGCCGGACGGCGTGATCCAGATGTCGCCGTTGCTGTCCTTGATGGAGAGGTTGCCGCCGCTGAGGGTGGTCATGCCGTTGTGATAGATGCGGTTCATGATGGCGACCAGCTGGTCGCGGGGGTGCAGCAGATGGAAGTTCATGTTATTTATCTCATTTCGTAATTTTCCCGGTATCCAGCGGTTTGCGGGAAAATGATGCGGCCAGTTTTTAATTTCTTCATGCCGATTGTACTTATAAAGTGGCATTTGATAAAGCATGCCCGGTCATAATCCCCCGGAATAACACCAAAGGGGTATGACGGTAATACCGCCTATCTGCTACGCTTTGAAGGTAGTTCAGTGTTTCAGTACATCAGAAACTCTGAGGAACTGAAAAACTGATCAGCTGATATACTGACCAACTTCTACAGAGGAGACAGGATGATGGTAGAGACGAGACTATTACTTGCCGGATTGTGGACAGCGACGATGCTGACTTACCTGCTGGGAGACGTGATGCGCATTTTCGCCGGGGACTTTAAGGCGGGGGAGATCAGCGGCGTGCAGGGATCACAGGGGATGTACCTGCTTATCGCCGCGATTATGCTGGTTCCAATTCTCATGCTGGTGCTGACCCTGACGCTGCCGTATCCAGCGATTCGCTGGGTGACGATTGTGGCCGCGGTATTGGTGATCCTTTTTAATCTCGTAGGCCTGCCCTATGACGGGGCCTATGACAACTTCCTGATCATCGTGAGCATTGTGTTCAACGGCCTGACGATCTGGTACGCGTGGAAGTGGGTCTAAG
>JBJYWZ010000538.1:0-2184 GCA_046259725.1 Promineifilaceae bacterium (SeqCode)
GCGGCACGCTCCTGCATTGATTGTAACCCAATGCCGCTCGTATGGTTGGCAGCAAAGCTGCGGCCGTCATCGCTTACGCGCAGAACAAGGGTCTGCGCTTCCACATCGATGGCCACCGTACAGCACGTCGCCTGGGCATGTTTGACCACGTTGTGAATCGCTTCGCCGGCGATACGATAGACGGCGACCTCCGCGGCCGCCGGCAGCGGGGGCATCGGTTCCGGGGCGGTCACCTCCAGGCGGAGCGATGAGCCGGGCAGCTTGATATGTTTGATTGCCGCCACCAGCCCCAAATCATCTAACATGGGCGGGCGCAGATCGTAAACCAGGCGGCGAATCTCGGCCGTTGCCTGGCGCATGTCTTCAGCCAATTCGGCGATCATCTTTTCTGCCTCAGGGGGGTTCTGCTGCATGAAGGTGCGGATCGCACTCAGCTGCAGCTGGAATGACGAAAGCGATGGCGCCAGGCCATCGTGCAGGTCGTTGCGAATGCGCCGGCGCTCTTCTTCGCGGGTGATGACAAGCTGTTCACGGGCGTTTTGGAGAACGTCCGTTAATTGAGCTACATAGAGTGCAATCCCGATCTGCTGTGCGCTTTCCTGCAAGACAACGTGTTCGCCAGGTGAAAGCGGCCGGTTGGCCGTATGGTTGGACACCATAAGTTTACCTAATGGCTGATTCAGGTAATGAAGAGGAAATTCATGGAGTGTGGTCTGATTAGGAGGTGATCCAAACGAGACGCGTTGTTCACTTTTTGTACCAAACCCAAGAGCAACATAACGAAGATGCAGCATCACAGCGATTGTTTCAGCAACCTGAGGCATGGTGAGTTGCGGATTTTGCATCTCACGCAGCTGTTGGTTAATGATGACTGGTAGCGTATAAAAATCGTTTTCTGGGGCAAAAACAAGGTCATTCACACGCCTGTGCAGCCAGCGACTGACGGGAACGATGGTTAGTGCAAGACACAGCAAGGCAATCAAATTAAGCGGCCAATAATCTGAGCCTTGCAGCAATCTATAAGTTGGTTGATTTCCAAAGGGAAAAGACCCCAGAGTGATAACGAGCGCATAAATAGTATAAATATAGATTACCAACAAAAGCCCCAACAGTCCGCTGCTCAGCAGACTACCAGGGCTAAGTTCTTTTAGCTTGCGCTTAAGAATCAAGGACAGCTCTTTCACACCGTAACGGATTGTTTGGGGTGGTATAGAAGTAAGATGGTGACGAGAATAGCAACAATAACCCCCGAGGCAGGATCAAGCTTGAGTAACAATGTAGGAGCGACGATAACGCCTGGCAGCGCAAGCAGCGCATTCACGCCAAGGGTGATGATGGCTAAGATTTTGCCCCATTTTTGGTCTTGCCACACCCCATAAGCAGAAATGAGAGCGGCTGTACAAAGAATAAGTATAACGACCAAAAAGCCGTTACCCATGTCTTGGGCATCCTGATTTTGGGTAGCAAGGGCGATAGCAACTCTGATGATAGCTTGCAAAGAATAAAGGACTATCAAAATCGACGCGATCACATTATTTTTCGAACGATTCATTTTAAATCTCCTTATCTACTAATGTGTTGGTCAGCAACGATAAAGAAAGTGTACAAGAGGATTATCCCACTGTCATGAGGCTGGAGTCCTCAAGTTCTGGGAAGATTGTCCCAAAGATTTAGGACAGGGATCCTTACTCGTATTATTTAGATTAGAGCTGCTTTTCAACAGTCTGTAACATTATACGACATCATGGCAAACGACCGTTTCAAATTTTCTGCCGCCATTGACTGTTCACGGCAAACTGTTTACTGTTCGTCTATGACTGCGAACAAAATGCATGATGACGAAGTGCATACTGATGTATCCCTGGTGCGCCGCCTGATCGCGGCGCAGTTTCCGCGCTGGGCCGGCCTGCCGGTGACCGCGCTGCGATCGGCGGGTACGGATAACGCGCTTTACCGGCTGGGCGACGACCTGGTCGTGCGGCTGCCGCGCATAAAGAGCGCCACTAATCAGGTGTATAAAGAGCATCAATGGCTGCCGCGGCTGGCGCCGTTTTTGCCGCTGGCCGTTCCCGCGCCGCTGGCGATGGGGGAGCCCGGCGAGGGATATCCCTGGTCATGGTCGGTCTACCGCTGGCTGGAAGGGGAAAATACGGCCGTGGAGGACCTGGCCGATCCGCAGCAGGC
>JBJYWZ010000539.1:0-2070 GCA_046259725.1 Promineifilaceae bacterium (SeqCode)
TCTGTTGTGCCACCGCCACAGGCCACAAGAGCCAGGGCCATGATGACTAAGATTGTGAGGCTCACAATCCATTTTCGTTGCATTTTCATTTGACTCTTCTCCTTTAAAGGAACTGTAAAATAAGTAAAATACGCGGACCCATGTGACTAACTATTCGATAGCAGCCTCCTTCTCATCTCTCTACGCGGATGAGCGTTCAATCAGCGGGCATTCCATTTTATGCTGTACGGCCGTTTGTGGTTCTTCGTGATTGTTGATCAGTTTAAAGAGCTGTTTGACGGCCCAGCAGCCCATGTCGTAATGTGGCAGCTCCATTGTGGTTAGCGCAGGGTAGAGGGCGGGAGCAATAAGCTCCTGATTGTCGTAGCTGATGACGGCAACATCGTCGGGGATCTTCAAATTGAGGTTGCGGATGGCGTCATAGGCGCCCATGGCCATGCGATCGTTGAAGACGAAGATGGCGGTCGGACGGTCCGGCCGGCGCAGCAGGTTCATGGCGCCGTCATAACCGTCTCGATCCGTGACCTCCGTGACCAGACTCTTATCAAAGATAATGCCATTTTCGACCAGGGCCCGTTTGTAACCCTCCAGTCGCAGGATGGCGGCGTCGACCGGATCGAGGTTTTGCATATAGCCGATGCGCCTGTGTCCTTTGTTGATAAGGGTGGAAACGGCCGTGTAGGCACCTAACTCGTCATCCGGTACGACCGATGGCAGCGAGCGGTCGGCGACATAGCAGTCGAGCATCACCGTGGGCACTTCTTTAATGATTTCCGGCGGGTGAACTTCGCGGTGATACATGCTGGCGTAAATAATTCCTTCGACCCGCCGCTCCAGCATCATATTGACCGCAGCCATCTTCATATCCTGGTTGTCGCCTATGTTGATCAAAAGGAGCAGCGTCTCATTTTTCCAGGCAAAGTCCTGGGCGCCCTGGATCATGTGATTGGCGTGCGGCGTCGTGGCCACGACATCAGAGATAAAGCCAATGGTGTGTGTGCGCTGGGAACGCAGCCCGCGGGCCATCCAGTTGGGGCGGTAGCCGAGTTCTTCTACGGCCGCCCAAATGCGATCGCGCGTCGCCTGGGGGATATTGCTTTCGGGGACGTCGTTGAGGACGAAGGAAACGGTCGTACGCGAGACGCCGGCGAGATCGGCGACATCTTGCATTGACGGTCTTTTCGCTCGTGTACTTTTTGCGTTCACACAGACTCTCTCTTGAAACGCCAGGGGCAAGTCGCCGGTCCTGCGGCAAAATTCGCAGGCAGTCCTTGTACCAACAAACGATTCAGTAAACATGTTATTAAATCAGTGACTAAATCGAGTTACTAAATCGTGTTAGTAGATTAACACGCATTTCTCGGCGTGTCAATAGGAAACTTGGAAATCAATGGCTACAATAGGGGCAAGGGGCGACCTATGAAACATCTCGATCTATCTCAGGAACCGGACCTGGGCTATTATTTTTATCCACCGGCTGAGGATGGCCGTCCGGGGCACCCGCGGCTGGATATTATTCTCACCGCCAAACCGACGGCGCGCCACTTTGATCCGCAGAAGGTTCGCTACGTCATCGCAACGCGCAAGGGAATTGCACCGCTGACCGTGCACCACCCATGGACCCTGGGCAAGCAGTACCGGGTTTGCGCCGGGCGCATCCGGCTGACCGACCGCGTGGGCAAGGTGGTCGAGGCATTTTCCCTTGGCGGCGAACTGACGATCGTCTGTGAGAAGACGCGCACCATTTGCGCGCTGACGTCGCCTGCGCCGATTTTTCCTCTCTTTAAGATGATGGATGTCAGTATGTGTCTGACCGCGGAGATGGAAATCGTTCTTGCGGAACAGAAGGCGAACTGGGATCCGGCGCATCCTTTCGCTTATGAAGAGCACCTGGCAGCCGTCGATCCCTTTGAACTGTATACGTGCCTGCTGGATACGCTGCACAAGAAGGGCAGCCATCTCCATTCGGGGTCAGGCGAACTGGATTGCGACGTCCGCCACTATATTGAGAGTGAAGTAGCCGACCTGAAGGCAAGAGATGAGTGGCCGTCCGCGATGTGCACGCCCAGG
>JBJYWZ010000540.1:0-3128 GCA_046259725.1 Promineifilaceae bacterium (SeqCode)
GATCCATCTTCCACGCTCCCGATATTGCACTCGCCCCTTTCTCAGAGCCGGCTCATCCCTCTGACTCCCTTTTCTTATCGCGCCGGCTGAGCCAGTAAAAGAACAGCGGGAAGAGCAGCGCCCCGGCCAGCCACTTCCAGTCAAAACTGCCCCACGCATCCTGCAGGCGCATGCCGACCGGCACCTCGACGATCACGTCGTCGCGCAGCACCTCTTCCTTGAAAAGCTCCTCTTCCCCGTCTCGCTCCACCAGGCGGTCGATACGCAGGATCAGGCGGTGTGTACCGCCTACCCTGGGCACGACGGTCCATTCCCACTGCGTCGGCTCATCTTCCTGGAGCTGCTGTTTTGCCGTCGCCTGCACGGGAATGATTTCAAAGGCATCTTCCGGCGCGCCGACCAGTGTCGCCGACATATATTTAGCAACTTTCACAACGGCCGTTTGCACATTGTCCGCCTCCTGGCCCGCGTCCGCCAGCTCATCCTGCAAAGCCTCGACCAGGTCCTCCTCGGATGGGCTCACCAGGAGGATCACCTGTACCGGCTTCGAGCGCACCATCTGCGACGGCACGTCATAGGCGACGGAACCGAAATCAGGCGTGGGCTGCGGCGCGGAGGGCGGCGGCGTGGGCTGTGGCGCCAGCGTCGCCATCGCGATAGGCTCGGCCGCGCCTTCCGGCTGTTCCAATTCCAGCTCCGGCGTGGCCGCCTCGACGCTTTCGGCCGGCGCTTCGGCTGATTCTTCCATCGCCCCGCCGCAGGCCGTAAGAACAAGACAGACAGCCGTCATCCAAATCGCTGCCTGCCAGGCTCCAAACCACTTCATCGCTGCTCCCTCAGCAGTTGTCAAACTGCGATTGCTGTCAGGATAAGAGTAAAATGAGCCGCCTAACCTGTCAAGGCGCCGGCATAGTAGCGTCCTTTTCGTAGCGCCGGCATCCTGCCGGCCAACCCGCTACGTACCCAACCAGCTCAGCCGGCGGACCGGACGGTAGCGTTCAAGCTCCGGCGTCGGGTCGCACAAAGGAATATCTGGATGCGGGTCGGGCTCGCTGGCCAGGCCGAGGCGGAAATCGTCCATGAAGAAATCCTTTGTGGATGGATACTTGCTCTTCACGCGAATATCAATCTCCACGGACCCATCCGCCGGCGCGGTGAAGGTCAGCTCGTGCCTGCACCAAGCGCGATCGGGCATGTCATCGACATTCGACCAGTCACCGACGTCATCCACCCACACGCCGGCTTCCGCGCCAAAGGGATCCGTTTCACCATATTTGTGCAGCCGCAGGGGCACGCTCAGGCGGTACTCGGCGCCGGGCGTCAAACCGCTCGCCGTCTGGCTCAACTGTGTCCCGAAGGACTGCGAAGCGCTGAACATCTTGTAGGTGACAACGCCGTCAAGAATCAGAGGATCCGACCCGCCCGGCTGTTCCTCAGGCGGGAGCTGGTCCTTCAGCTTATGCACGCATTCACAGATACCGGTCGCCACATCGGTTGAATCATACAGGGGATCTCCCGGCTGCACCCAGCTCAGCTGCCAGAAATTCGGCCGTTGGTTGCCGAAGGCGATTGTCTCCCAGCCCTTTTCGAACGAGCCGTTATTGAGCCCATTATCCGGATTCGGCGTTGGCGTTAGCGTCGGCGTTGTTGTCGGGGTTGGCGTGGGCGTCGCCGGCCCCTTCGGCGGGGCCAGTGCGTCACTATCTATCATGCGCGTTCCCGGTGAATAAAGGAAGAAATTGCCCAGGCTGTAATCTGTCACCGGCGCGAGATACTGCTGCACCTTTTCGCCGATGCTGCCGAACTCTCCCCCGCCGATGCCCAGCGTCCAAATGGCCGCGCCTTTCACCTGCGGGTAGGCGGCATAGAGCCAGGAGGCCCAGCGGATATCATCCATCGCGTCCTCGACACCGGGGACCTGGTTGTATTCCCAACCCCACTCCGTGATCAGCACCGTCGGGCGCGGGATGCCATGCTGGTCGCACACATCGAACAGCGTCTGGAAACGGCCGATCAAGGAGGGATAGTCGTTGCCGATATCATCTTTCTTAAAACTGTACTCGTGCAGCGCGACCGCGACCTGGTCGGGATGGTCTGCGGCATAGCGCAGGAAATCCAGCATTTCCGGCGATTCCCAATGCGCGCGTTCCGGCTCACCGGCGGCCCAACCAAAAGCCGCGTATCGCGCTCCCTCACGCACGGCCGTCTCCGCCTGCACCAGCGCGAACTCCGCCAGCCAGGCTGCCCTGGTGCGATCCGGCTCATTCGTCGTTTCCATCCATACCATCGCCGGGTCCAGTTCCGGAGGAAACACCCGCCGGTTTTCGGCCCAGTTCTTCAAAGCAGCCGTCTTCGGATCCAGGTTGTAGTCCGGAATGTCACGGCCGAACGTGGCATCGCGGTAAATCAGCACATGCTCCACGCCGCTGACTTTGGCCAGTTCCTGCGTCTTAAAGAGGTACTCGGCATCGTTGGCCGTTTTCAGCAC
Source organism: Promineifilaceae bacterium (SeqCode) (assembly GCA_046259725.1). GTDB lineage: Bacteria > Chloroflexota > Anaerolineae > Promineifilales > Promineifilaceae > JAACFF01. The sequence goes on from JBJYWZ010000540.1 coordinate 2,489, forward strand.
CACGGGCACGCCGGCGTCATCCATCGCTTCGATGTAATCCAGCAGACCCGCGCGGGTGCCGAACTGCAGGATATGGAAGCCGATCTTGTTGAAGGCCAGGTCCTGCCCTGCTTCCTGCGCTTTCGCTCGTTCCGCATCAAAGTCAATCGGCGGTTCTTTAGACACGGGAACGGGCACTTCAAGGACCGGAACGGGTGGTCCGGCGACAACCGGCAAATAAACATAGACTTCTCCCACTCCGGGCGTGAGCGTCACCGATGGTGTCTCGCTGGGTTGGGCGGTCCCTGTTGCCGTTGCCGTCGCCGTGGCTGTCGCCGAAGGCGTTACTGTCGCTGTCGCCGTTGGCGTTTGCGAAGGCTCCGCCGTTGCGCTCGCCGTTACTTCCAGCGTGGCGCTTTCAGTTGCCTCTGGCGTTACGCTCTCTGTCGGGGAAATGGTTGTCGTCGGCGTAGCCGTGATCTCGAGCGGCGGCGAGAAAATGACGGGTAGAAAAGCCAGTTCCGTGGCCTCCTCGGCCAGAAGAACCACGCGCTCACCCGGACTGTTTCCGAAATAGAACAGAAAGAAAAGGCCAACCCCCACCAATATGACGAACAACTGCCGTGGACTGCGCATGATGAAGCCTCCTCATCGCGGCGGT
>JBJYWZ010000541.1:0-23442 GCA_046259725.1 Promineifilaceae bacterium (SeqCode)
CTCCCTTCCCCTACGAATATTGGGGATGGTGGAATTTCAACCGTATCGAATACCGTGATGAAAAGGTTGTGTTCCTGGCTAACTTCCTGCCCGCAGGCACCTACAACTACACCTATACGTTGCAGACCAACATCCCCGGCGAGTACCAGGTGATGCCTGCGGTTGGCTACCAGGAGTTCTTCCCCGATGTGTTCGGCCGGTCGGATGGGATGCTCTTTAGCATAGTCGAAGGTTCGTAGTCGACAGCCGGCGGTCAATTGAGTCACCGCCCCGGTAGTTCATCGATACAGCTATCTGTGATAAACTGCGTAATCTGTGATAATGAAGTCACAGATTACGCAGTTTTTGTTTGACCTGGAGATCAGCGACTATGACGGCTCCCGTGATTGGCTTAACAACCTACGGCAGGCATGAAAACGACTTTCGAACGACCCATTACAGTGAATGGTTCGCGATTCCTACTCTCTATGTGGATGCCGTACGCCGGGCCGGCGGAGTGCCAATCCTGCTGCCGCCAGGTGAGGACAATTGGGAAGCCATATTGGAAAACGTCGATGGCGTCATCCTCATTGGCGGCGGTGACATCGATCCGGACAACTACGGGGGCGATAGGAATCACCCACGCCTGATCCGCATTGACCCGGAGCGCGACGCCAGCGAACTGGCCCTGGTTGAGCTGCTGGTGAAGCGCAAATCGCTGCCGGCGCTGTGCATTTGCCGCGGCATGCAGGTGGCCAATGTAGCCCTGGGGGGAACGCTGCACGAGCACGTGGCGGACGTGGTGGAAAAGGATATTCATCGTGGCCCGGATAAGGGCTGGACAGTGCAGCCGCTGCACGCTGACCACGACTCGCGCGTGGCCGCAGTGATGGGAGAGACGGATGTAGCCACCTACTCCGGCCACCACCAGGCTTTGAAGTCGGTGGCTGAAGGACTGCGGGTGACGGCGACGGCCGAAGACGGCATCATTGAAGCGGTCGAGCTGCCGGCGCATCCCTGGTTTATCTGCGTGCAGTGGCATCCGGAAATGTCCGCCGCTGAAGACGCCAGCCAACAGCGCTTATTTGATGCCCTGGTCGAGGCGGCTGCAAAGAATAAAACGGCCGAGAACAGCGGTTTGCGATCTTGACGCCGTATTTCATGCTTCTCAAAGCCCAAGTCAGCACTATCGCTTCTGCCGCCCGAACGTTGGATGGCCAAACGGGAACTGTCGCACTCAAAGAGTGACCCAATGGAGAGTAATTATGAATTCTGAACAATATCATCCCGGCACACAGGCTGTTTGGGCCGGGGAAGAAGGCGACTATCTTCTGGGAGCCACCCAGGTGCCGGTCGTACACAGCGTCTCTTTCGGCTATAAGGATGTCGATCGATGGCTGCGCGTCGCTCTGGGAGAAGAAGAAGGGCATATTTACGGCCGTAACAGCAACCCCACCGTGCACGCTTTCGAAGAAAAGGTACGTATCCTGGAAGGGGCCGATGCGGCCACGAGTGCGGCGACCGGCATGGGCATCATCAGCAGCGCGCTGTTCACATTTCTTTCCCCGGGCGACCGGGTCGTATCCGTCAAAGACACCTACGGCGGCACCAACGTCATCTTTACCGAATTCCTGCCTCGTTTTCAAATTGATGCCGCCCTTTGTGACACCACCGACCATAAAGCGATTGAGGCCGAGATTGCCAGTGGCTGCCAGGTGCTCTATCTGGAGAGCCCCACCAACCCTACGGTGAAGATCGTCGATCTGCAACGCCTGGCGCAGGCCGGACATGAAGCTGGCGCCACTGTTATTGTCGACAATACATTTGCCACACCCATCAACCAGAATCCCCTGCAGTTAGGCGCCGACCTGGTCCTGCACAGCGCCACCAAGTTCCTGGGCGGCCATGCCGACGCGCTGGGCGGCGTCATCTGCGGCGCAGAACCGCTGGTGGAGCGCATTTATCATTTTCGTGAAATCAACGGGGCCACGCTGCACCCGATGGCCGCTTACCTGCTGCTGCGAGGTATGAAGACGCTGCACCTGCGCATCGAACGTCAGAACGAAAATGCGCTGCAAATTGCGCGATTCCTGGACGCTCATCCGGCTATCGAAAAAGTGTTTTATCCCGGCCTGGAATCACATGAGAATCATGAGATCGCCCGCCGGCAGATGCGCGGCTTTGGCGGCGTATTGAGTTTTATTTTGCGGGGCAATAACTTCGATACTGTGCGCACGTTCCTGCCAAATCTCCGCCTGGCCCACGCCGCAGCCAACCTGGGCGCGGTTGAGACAATCGCCGGTCCGCCGGCGACCACAAGCCACGTTGAATGCACGCGCGAGGAGCGTGAGGCAATGGGCATTCCCGAAAGCCTGATCCGCTACTCGGTGGGCATCGAGAATGTAGATGATCTGATTGCCGATCTGGATAACGCCCTGGCGACCGTGGCTTAACGCGGCAGATCGCTCAATCCCGCGGCTTTTGGATATATAGAATTGTCTCTCGCTGGCGTGCTTCACATAGAGCGCATCAGCAGGCTCAGGTCGTGAACGATATCCTCCACCGGCGTACCATAGCTGAAGGAAAGCTGGTAATTACCCTGCGGATCAACGACGAAGACGCGGGCCGTATGGTCGACGAGGTAACCGGTGGCTTCCGACCCTTCATTCTTTTTGTAGTAAATGCCAAAGCCCTCTCCGGCGGCGTCGATTTCTTCCTTGGTGCCGGAAAGGCCTACAAAATCGGGATGAAAGTGAGCCACGTATTCGCCAAGTTTCTCGGGCGTATCCCGTTCGGGATCGACAGTGACCATCAGCACCTGGATCTTTTCTCCGGTATCGTCCAGATCACGTTGAACTTTCGCTAACTCCGAAAGCGTTGTCGGGCATATATCGGGGCAGAAGGTGTAGCCGAAATAGAGCAAGACGATCTCGTCCCGATAGTCGCTCAAGTGAACAGTCGCTCCCGCGGCATTGGTAAGCGTAAAATCGGCCGCGGGGATCGGGGTCGGCATCAGCGTGCCGCGGAACTGCGAAGGGTCTGGCTCCTGGCTGCCGCAGGCGCCGGCCAGGAGAAGCAGTAGCATCAGGGGGATGAGCAGAATCATTTTCCGGTAAGGTTGGGGGCGTTTGGCAGTTGGAGAATGGAATGGTCTTTTGTTCATTGTCGTTTTTCCAATTTCTAAAGGGCGCCAGATTAATCCTCACTCGCTCCAATTTTGCGGTCGCTTACTTTCAGTTAGACTGGTTAATGCATCATTCCCGTGCCGCGCATCTCCATGGGCAATGTAAAGAGATATATCGCAGCTACGGCAATTCCCAGCAAGAGCAGCAGCCAAGGCAGTTGGGCTGAAAATGTGATCTTCTCATTACGGCCGATATCGCCGAGGACGAAGTAACTGCCGGCAAAGCCGATCACGACGCAGATTACCTGCAAGGGCAGAAGCCAGGAGAATGGCAAGACGGCGCTCAACTGCCAGTTCGGCGTCTCGCCAAAGAGCAAGACGCCGTGGTCGATCAGGAAACTGTGCGCGGCCGGAATAATCGCCAAGGCTCCGGTGACAAAGTGGAAACCATAATGGGCGAACCAGACAGCAAAGCCCAGAGGGACCAGCGCAGGCGTGAATTTGCTGAAGGAGACGCGCAGCGGTTCGCCTGTTTTCGCGGCGGCGCGACTCAGCCAGGCCGCAACGAGGCCCAAGGTCAGCGGCAGCAGGACGTTTATTACCGAGAAGATGATCAAAAGCAGGAGCACTTCGCTGTCCGTATTAAGTTTAGCGGCCAGCCAGGCGGCCGTTGAGTAAACGGGCGGCGTCATGCCAAAAGCATTGCTGAGAGCGGCGAAGGTGAAGACCCAGACCAGCAGGCTCAGATCCCAGCGGCGCGGCCAGACATTTGGGCGGCGCAGTTCATACAGCGGCGGGCGTGTAGAAAGGGCGACGTTGTCATAGGGGCAGGCGCGGGCGCAGTCGAGGCAGAGCACACAGTCCATATTGCTGGTAACCTGCGGCGGGAAGAGCTCCGTGCCGCAGCCCAACATCGACCATTTGCCCGCATCGTTCTGAACGCCATTAACGCATTCATGCCCCTCGCAGGTGCGGCAGGTGTCCTGGCTGATGACCGTGATTTGCAGCGGCGAAACGGTGCTGCCGATGTAATTGAAGGTGCCCAGGGGACACACATATTTGCAGAAGGGGGACTCGCTGAAAAACATTTCCAGGAGGAGCGCGGCGACAAAGTAGGCGACAACAATCCAGGCCGTTAACCAGGGAGAGGACCACAAATCAAGCCATTCATACAGGTATAAGTAGAGGAAGAGTATAGCCAGGGCGAGCCATTTATTGCGCAGCGGCCGTGGCCAGCGCCTCCCGCCGATGCTCCAGCGGCGGGCCAGCGAGCGCGGGATTGTGAACGGGCAGTTCATGCAGAAAAGGTTGCCTGCCAGCAGTAGGGCCAGCATGACAAAGCCGCGATAGTGAAGCCAGACAATATTGGTGGCCAGGTTTTCCGAGGCGACTATTGGGCCTGTGAAACCGTCATAGAGAATCAGCAGGGCAACCAGCAGCAGCAGAAGTTGGCCAACGAGACGGCCGTATTGCCAGCGCAGAAAACGGCCGATGCCCGGCCAGCGCAGCACATCACTCCGGGGAAGCGGTTGGTACAGGGGTTCTTTCGGCGTCGTCATCAGTACAGAGAGCTTCATCTTCACTCAGAACAGAAAAATCAAAACGCTCTTTGACGTGTGCACCGTCACTAAGTATGGCTTCTACGGTCACAACCCAATCGCCGGCCATGGTCCATTCGAAAGGTATCTCATAATACCCCTCATCATCACCTCCACGCACCTCGGCCAGGACCGGGGCCATACCCGCGTGGGTCATATCCCCCTTAATCGACAGAGCAGCATCGCTTACCGGCTGACCGGCCAGATCGGTGACCTGGATCACCAGGCGCGATTCACCCACAGCGGCTGGGAAAGGGATGGCAGTCATGCTGATTTGAGCGTTCTGAGAGGATTCTGTGCGGCTCTCGCGAGCGCAGCCGCTCCCAATCATGACGAGCATCACCAGAGCCAGCAGAACCAGCATTTTATTCATCAGCCGCTTTATTATAGTGCAGTGGGAATGGGGGTCCAAAGTGGAAGAGTGCAAAGAGAAGGCGCAGAGAACACAGATTAAGAAACTTGATACATCGCTGTGATCTTTGCGCCTTCTTCGCGTTTTGATTAATGTCGCAGTCTCAAAAAGTCGCGCAGAGTTATGCGGCCGCTAGCGGAACAAAGAGCGCACAATGATTTCACGCTGGATCTGGCTTGTTCCTTCATAAATCTGGTAAATCTTGATGTCGCGCATCAACTTCTCAACTGGATATTCAGACATGTAGCCGTAGCCGCCAAAGACCTGCACGGCATCGGTGCAGACTTTCATGGCCATATCGGCGGCGAACGCCTTGGCAAATGCGGCGGCCGTGGTGTTCTTGCTGCCGCTGTCAACGGACCAGGCTGCTTTCCACACCAGCAGGCGGGCCGCTTCAATGTGCATGGCCATGTCCGCGATCATGTGGCCAATAGCCTGGTACTGCCAGATAGGTTTTCCCATGGACATGCGTTCTTTTGCATATTGAACAGCCTCGTCCATGGCGCGTTGGGCTACGCCGACCGCGCCGGAAGCAACAGATGGGCGGCTGTGGTCAAAGACACCCATGGCGTAATAAAAACCCTTTCCTTCCTCACCCAGCAGGTGGGAAGCAGGCACCCTGACCTTATCGAAGATGACTTCAGCCGTATCGGAGGCATGCTGCCCCAGTTTATTGAACGGCTTGCCCACACTGACGCCCTCCCAATCGCGCTCGACAACAAAGAAGCTCATCCCCTTGTGGCGGCTCTTGGTCGCGCGCAGTTCAGGGTCAGTGTAAGCCAGCACCGTGTAAAAGTTGGCGTTGGTGGCACCTGTTATGAAGGTCTTATTTCCGTTGAGCACGTACTCGTCACCATCTTTAACGGCCGTAGTAAGAATGCCGGCCACGTCAGAGCCCGCCTCCGGCTCGGTGACGCAGTAAGCGCACAGCTCTCCGTCGGCCATGCGGTTGCCATATTCCGTTTTTTGCTCTTCACTTCCAGCAAGGATAATGGGCAGCATGCCCAGACTGTTAACGCCGATGGCCGTGCTGATGCCAGAGCAGCCCCAGGCCAACTCTTCACTGACCAGGCACTCCTCAAACATGCTCAGGCCCAGGCCACCGTACTCCTCCGGTGTATTCATAGTTGTCAGACCCAGCTCCTGTGCCTTCTTGATAACGGGCCAGGGATACTCGTGTGAAACATCGTAATGTTCGGCCACAGGGGCTATCTCGTTGCGGGCGAACTCACGAGCCAGGTCCTGAATCATTTTTTGCTCTTCAGTCAGAGAAAAACCGAAATTTCCATTGCTACTCATCTTTTTGGAACTCCTCAATCATGGGGCAATATTCTTGTTTATCAGCCAGACAGGCGATCCGACCGGCCAGCCAACTATTCCTCTTCTTCCGGCGTTTCGGCCGCGTTCTCTCCGTCAGCGGCAGGCTCCTGGATGACAGGCTCTTCCTCATCCGGCGATGAACCGCTAAACATGGCCTCCAACTCCGGGAAATCCACCAATAATGCGTCTCCCTTCTGAAAGGCATCGACAACGACCTCCCTGGGAATGACAGGGTTCTCCGCCAGGGGCCCGGAGACGAAGACGCGGGACAAAGAAAATCCCGAGATGGCGCCCTGCTCATCGATCATGATATCGTCTATGGTGGCGAGTTTCGTCCCTCCGGGTGTTTGCGCCTCCTTACCGTGCAGGCGTGACAGGCGGTGCCAGCTATCAGACTCAGGCATTGCTTTCGTGGTGGTGATCACATCGGCATCTTTGACCAGGATCACATCAATACCAAAAAGTACGATGCGATCATTGGGAATGATGCGATCTGTGCGCCGGATCACGCCTTCGGTACCCACGAAGAGACCGGCCAACTGCGATAAATCCTGATTCACATAGAGATCTTTCGTGCGTCCCAGAATCTGCCCATCAGAAACGCTGATAATGGGCTTGTTATCGAGATCATTGCCTAGTCTCATCTTTTATTCTCCTTCGCGAACTGCAAACTTCGTTGTTACCGACTCCGGCCGGGCGATCGGTTGTGCGGATGTGTCTTATGTGAATTATAGTACGAGTTCGATGGCGGGTAAAGCAGTTTTTGACGCACCATGTCATAAACCGAATTTTCGACAAATCCGCTTTTTATGAGTGCAGAACTACGCGCAGGCGTTCAATAAATTCGCTGAGCATGGCGGCCGTTGCTCCCCACACTTTGTGATCCTGAACAGCAAAAAAGGGCACCAGGACTTTCTGCCCGCGAATCTCCCACAATTCTTCAATCCGCACGGCAGGATCAAGCAGCTCTGCCAGCGGAACTTCAATGATTTCGGCCACTTCCCACGGCGCCGGATTAAACTCAGGCAGACGGCCATTATTGAACCAGGCGACAAAGGGGTGGACTTCATAATCCGAGGGCGGAATATAGATTGGAGTCAGCGCACCTAAAATCTCTAATTCAGCGGCAGCAATACCCACCTCTTCTTCCGTTTCCCGCAGCGCGGTATCCAGCAGCGTTTCCGCGGCTTCCTTTCTGCCACCTGGGAATGAAATCTGGCCGGCGTGGGAGGCCAGGTCTTCGCAGCGTCTGGTGAGGAGGACATGCAGCGATTCTCCCTTACAAAACAACAGCAGCAGCACACCACCAAGGCGCGGCGCCCCCTCCAATCCTTCGGGCCGCGTGTTCACACGCGAAACCGGCGCCATTTTATACTGCGCCGCCAGCGCATCGAAGTCGTTAAGCTCAAGGGCCCGTCTGATCTGCGAAATCGTTGCCGGCATGTCTCCCAATTTGCCCGGAACTCCCTTTAAGCATGTTGAAGTAGCTTCTTTAAAGTCTCCAGGAAAGCAGCAATCCTATCCTTCTGACGGCCGCGCGGCAGGCAGTGATACAAAAATATATCCCTTGCCCCGTTCAGACGCGATGTATTCATGAAGCGGTTCCGTCTGATTTGCCTCCAACTTGCGGCGCAAACGGTGGAGATGAACATGCAGGCGATCTTCAAAAGCAGGTTCGCCCGGCCATAAACGACGCAGAATAAAATCGGTGGCGACCACCTCACCGGCCTGGCGCATCAGGATATAGAGCAGTTTGGCTTCCGTGGGCGTGAGCGAAACGGGTTCGCCATTGACGACTGCTTTGCGCCCGGGGAAATCAACCTGCAAATAGCTATCAATCCAGGTCAGCGGCGTGGAGGGATATTGCAGACGGCCCATACGGCCAATGATGCTGCCCACGCGTGCAGCCAGCTCGCCGGAGTTGAACGGCTTGACCATATAATCTTCTGCGTGCTTTTCGAGTCCTTCAAGCACAGTGTCTTCATCACCAACGGCCGTGAGCATGATGATGGGCAGATCGCTGAACTGGTGCACATCATAGCAGAACTCGAAGCCGCTGATGCCACCTGGCATATGCAAATCGACAATAGCCAGATCGGGTATGCCTTTTTTGGAGATGAGTTCCAGAGCTTCTTCACCGGAAACGGCAACGAGCGGCGCATAGCCCGCCGTACGCAGTGTATGCTCAACAATTCGCAGCGTATAAGCATTATCGTCTACAGCCAGGATCGACAATTTTCTTTGTGCAACTGAGGTCATTGAGACATTATATCCGCAGGTTGGGGTACCGTCTCCTCATGGCGCGCACGGCCAGGGGATAGATCATTTTTTGTGGGCGATTGAAGTTGTAGAAAAAGGTGAGATCAAAACGAGTTCCGGCGCTGGCATTGGTTCGATCATTGACTATGAATGAGTAGTTACTACGGCCGGCCTGTTCCCATAGAAAACGGCCGACCAACGTTGCTTTTAACCTGTCCTGGAAATGGGCTTGAGCCGCGCTTGTGTAATCGCGCTCCTCGATGATGCAGCGGGCTGCCAGATAGCCCGACTCAACGGCCGTTCTGATACCGAAACCCCACAGCATATCCTGGAGGCCCGCCGCTTCCCCGACATAGAGAGAGCGGCCTTTTTGAAATATGTTCCTGGTAGAAAAACCACCGACGCCGCCCACCTGTTTGGGATCGCGAATTTCGAAATCAAACATTCTGGCAAAGGCGGCTTTTGTACGTTCAAAGCTGGCATCCAGCTCCTGGAAGCGATCGAACAACACCGTACACATACAGCCGTAGCCGTCGGTAACCAGAAGGTAGGTGTAGCCCAGATATGCCACATCGTCATTGATCAGGAAGATATTTTTATCTTCAAGATCGGTCTCGAAAATGAGGCCCTTATCAACAGCGAAGATTTCTCTAGAGATCGTGCCCGTGGCTACGATGTCCGCCTCATCCAGGGGGATGGTCTCACCAAAGTGAATGGGCACGCCGGCGTCCAGCGCCTGCTGCTTCAAACCTTGATCAAGGCTCCTGGGATGCGTTCCGCGCTTGACCAGGTAGCAGAGAGGAGATTCCTCGTCGTAATAAGACGTTCTGCTTGCCTCTCCGTTGGTGATGGTCTGGCTGAGGAAAGGATCACAATCGAAGTTGACCCCGATGTTCATCTGCGCCAGAGAGTCGAGCACATGGCGATTGTCGGACCAATTCTCCAGGCCCTGGAGATCGCCATGAAAGCGCTTTCCCGCGTCGCTGCGCTTTTCATAGACCTCGACATCGATTCCCGCTTTTCGCAGGTTGATCGCAGCGGTCAATCCAGACGGCCCTGCCCCCGCAATTTTTATGGGCTGTTTTCTCAATTTATCTATCCCCGATCATTGATTTGTTTTTAGCATAGCAAATTTCGCGCAATTATGCCCAAGTTGGTAAGTCACACGCAAAGACGACCATACGGTAAGTGATGTAACCTTATAGATTGCGCCGGACAAAAACGCGTCCTATACTATTTACTTCGACTCCGAGGATCAGCGGGGTAGCCTTACAGTGCAACTGCATTTTGCCGGAGCGATGGTCAGGAAAAAATCGCCTGTTAAATGCAGTCAAAACGTATAGGCAATCGAAAACTTTTAAGGAAGAGAGAAGTTTTTGAGGACCCACATAACAGTGAAATATTGTGAAATTGTGTCATGCAAAATGCGTGCTTGGGAGCGATTCCGCCTTCCGATCTTGCTCACAGCCATGGTGCTGATCTTCGCCGCTTGCGGAGGGAGCACGAGCGAATCGTCCAATACAGGAGAAGGATCAGGCGGTCGGCAGCGAATGCTGCAAAATAAGGGGTCCGACACGCTGGTTAACGTAGCCCTGGCCTGGGCCGAGGCTTACCGAGAAGTAGAACCTGATGTCACTATTGCCGTAACCGGCGGCGGGTCAGGGACCGGGATCGCCGCTCTTATCAACAACACAGTGGACATCGCCAACGCCTCGCGAGAAATGAAAGAGGACGAGAAAGCGGCAGCTCTTAAGAACGGCATTGAACCGGTAGAACATGTTGTAGCCATCGACGCCCTGGCTATCATCACAAACCTCGAGAACCCGGTCAGCGAACTGACCATTAAGCAGTTAGCTGATATGTACACCGGACGGATCACCAGCTGGAGTGAAGTCGGCGGCAATGATGCGCCGATTATTTTGCTGTCACGCGAAACAAATTCGGGAACGCATGTTTACTTCCTGGAGGAAGTCGTACGGCAGGGCAGTGACGAAAATACAGATATTTTTGCCCCTAACACGCTGCTTATGCCTTCCTCAGTTGGCATCACGAGCGAGGTACGCCGCAATCCCAATGCAATTGGGTATGATGGGCTGGGCTATGTCGACGCGGAACATGAGAAGATTATCGCCATCGCCGCGGACAGCGACTCCGAATACGTAATGCCCAGTGCAGAGAGCGCTTCCGATGGGTCTTACCCCCTGGCACGGAACCTGTATATGTATACGGCCGGTGAGCCAACCGGTAATCTGGCAGATTATCTGGCATGGATTTTAGGAGAGGATGGGCAGAAAATTGTTTCTGAATTGGGCTTTGTGCCCTTGACGCAATAGTCCGAGCTGCTCGCGCACTTAATGGAGACCACCATGTTTGAGAAAAGAGAAAAGCTATGAATGCAGGAGTGAGTCAAACGCAGACTCAATCGCCCGTCATCACTGATGGACAGTCCCCGTCTCGCAGTTGGGGGGAGCGCATCATAGAAGGCCTTATTCGCCTTTGCGGGTTTTCGGCTATTTTGATCATCACACTAATATTCTTATTCTTATTCCGCGAAGGTATCGGTGCATTCAGGGAACTGTCCATCTTCGAATTTCTGGGCAGTCGCTGGTATCCGATCGAAGGCATGTACGGGCTGACACCTTTGCTGGTTGGTTCCTTTCTGGTAACGGCCGTAGCCATTGTCATCGCCGTCCCCCTGGGGCTGGCAACGGCCGTCTTTCTGGCCGAGTTTGCGCCAACATGGTTGAACGAAATACTCAAACCACTCATCGAAGTACTGGCCGGTATTCCTTCCATCGTGCTGGGATTCTTCGGCTGGCTGGTGGTCGCGCCGCTGGTCCAGCGCATGGGCGCGCCCAGCGGCCTAACCGCATTTACCGGGGCGCTTATTCTGGCTTACATGACCCTGCCAACAATCATCAGCATTACGGAAGACGCGCTGTATGCCGTTCCTAAGGAATATCGAGACGGGTCTCTGGCCATTGGCGCGACACAGTGGCAGACGATCTGGCGCGTTGTCATACCGGCCGCGCGTTCCGGCATCGTTATCGCCATCATGCTTGGTTTGGGTAGAGCCATCGGCGAGACCATGCTGGTACTGCTGGTGACAGGCAACGCCGCCAACATCCCGGAATTTGGTTTTGGGATGATGTTCCAGCCAGTGCGCACGATGACGGCCACTATAGCCGCTGAGATGGGTGAGGTAGCTCAGGGCAGCCTGCATTACAGCGTCCTCTTTGCCATCGGCATTGTTCTGTTTTTGATTACCTTCGTCATCAACTCACTGGCAACTCGGCTGGTTGGCGGCGGCGGTAAACGACGCCGGGGAGGACAACTATGAGCCGGCAGCAGGCACAACGCGTAGCCGCGATCTCGTTGACAATCGCGGCCGCCATCGCCGTCATTCCCATCGTTATCGTGATTGTGTTCCTGTTCGTAAACGGGCTGCAGGCAATAAGCTGGGAGTTCCTGACCCAGCCTCCCAGCAACGGGATGACGGAAGGCGGAATCATGCCCGCCATCCTGGGAACGATCGTACTGACACTTGGTACGGCCATAGCTGCTATTCCACTCGCCGTAGGCGCCGCCATCTATCTGGCGGAATACGCGGGTGACAATCGGATTACGCGCTTGATTCGCCTGGCCATTGTCAATCTGGCCGGCATTCCATCGATTGTGTACGGCCTGTTTGGTCTCGGCGTTTTCGTCCTCTTTATGAATTTTGGCACGTCAATCCTGGCCGGTTCGTTAACCCTGGGTCTGATGACGCTGCCAGTCGTTATCAGCACTTCGGAAGAAGCGATTCTGGCTGTACCGGGCGAATTCCGTATCGTCAGCATGAGCCTGGGAGCCACTAAATGGCAGACGATTCGCAACCAGGTTCTGCCGCATGCGCTGCCCGGCATCATCACCGGCGTGATCCTCGGCCTGGGCCGCGCGGCCGGCGAGACAGCGCCCATCCTGTTTACGGTGGCGGCTTTTTATTTGCCGCAGCTGCCGAAATCCATTCTTGACCAGACAATGGCCTTACCGTACCATCTCTATGTCATTTCAACGCAGGTGCCCGGAATGCCGCTGGACATCCAATATGGCACGGCGCTCGTGCTTCTTTTCTTCGTTCTTTCACTGACGCTGATCGCTTCTATATTCCGCACGATCATGCGCCGTCGACGCGTGTGGTAGGTGCGGTACGATGACCAAGATAGCAATCGACAGCACAAGCTTTACCTACCCGGATGGCACCAGGGCGCTGAAGGATGTCAATCTTGATATTCAGCCAAACGAGCTATTCGTCATTTTCGGTCCGTCCCGCAGCGGTAAATCAACGTTACTGCGCCTGCTTAATCGTCTTTCGGATCTCATTGAAGGCGCACAGAGAGAAGGTGAGATAGCTTTTAACGGGCATGACATTTTTGCACGTGATGTTGATGTGAACAGGCTGCGACGTTCAATCAGCATGGTGTTCGCAATTCCCACCCCGCTGCCTGGCTCAATTTATGAAAACGTGTCCTATGGCCTGGAAATGGCCGGTATGAAGCAGCGCTTTCTGATCGACGAGCGGGTAGAACGCGCTCTTCGCCAGGCCGCATTATGGGAAGAGGTGAAAGACCGCCTGGACCGATCTGCATTTGCCCTCTCCGGCGGGCAAAAACAGCGTCTTTGTCTGGCGCGCAGTCTGGCTCTTGAACCGGAAGTTATCCTCCTGGATAATCCGACTTCAGGCCTGGACCCAATTTCCACGACTACCGTAGAACATTCACTCAGTGAACTGAAACAGCAATATACAATCATCATGGTCCCGCACAGTGTCCAGCAGGCGGCACGTGTGGCTGACAGGGCCGCATTCCTGCTGGATGGTGAGGTGGTCGAATGCGGCGACCAGCAGCGGATGTTCCTGGAACCGCAGGAACAACGAACTAATGATTACGTGACCGGGCGCTTCGGATAGGTTGAGATGAGCAGCAAAATTGATGTTCACAACTTCAGCTTCTTCTACGGCGATTTTCAGGCGCTGATAGACATCAGCATGCCAATTCTTGAGAATCAGATCACGGCCCTGATCGGTCCATCCGGCTGCGGAAAGTCGACTTTTCTGCGCTCGCTCAACCGCATGAACGACACGATCAAGAATACACGTGCCGAAGGCGAAGTTCTGCTTGACGGGAAGAATGTCTACGATACCGATGTTGACGTGGTAGAGCTGAGACAACGAATCGGGATGGTATTCCAACGGCCGAATCCCTTCCCGCAGTCTATCTATAACAACGTCGCCTACGGCCCGCGCGTATTGGGCATGGACAAAGAAGGGGACCTCGACGAAATGGTGGAGGATAGCCTGCGCAGAGCCGTACTGTGGGACGAAGTAAGTCACCGCCTGGAAGATGACGCGCAAAGCCTGAATCCCGGCCAGCAGCAGCGACTGTGTATAGCGCGGGCTATCGCCGTCAAGCCGGAGGTCATCCTGATGGATGAACCCTGCTCCGCGCTGGACCCTGTGGCCACGCTGGCTGTCGAAGAGCTGATGCGCCAGCTTTCACACGATTACACCATCGTGATCGTGACGCACAATATGCAGCAGGCGGCACGCGCCTCCGACTTGACAGGCTTTTTCTGGCTCGGCCGTCTGATAGAATTCAACCGTACCGACGATCTTTTTACCAGCCCCGGCGAAGAATTGACAGAATCCTATATCACCGGCCGGCAGGGGTAGGATCGAATTCGGCCGGTCACGGTTCCCGCTGCCAGGCAGGCGATCAGCCCTAGAGAAACAGTCCCCACGTATATTCGCAGTTGCCAAAGCCATCACCCAGAATCTGGCGATTAATCACCCGGCCGTCAATAACGCCTTCCAGATTTGCCACGCGAAATGGGAATTCATTGTAATTGAAGCAGGAATTGGCGCGACCGCCAAGGATAGGCCGGTTGAGCAGGTACTGCAGGTGACTGTAGGGAACAACATCGAAGCGGATATAATCGCCGGCTTCGGAAAAACACTCCACGGCAAAGCTGGGATAGGGGTCTCCGGCATGTGGTATCACGGTTGATTTGTAGAACACTGTCTCCTTACTTCCGTCCGCCCAATGGAAAAAACCGCCCCTGATAACCGGCAGCGTGGCTCTTTCCAGCGCATCGGGATAGAAACGATCCCCTCTTCTCAGCAGCTGCAATCCAGCATAAGGGATGGTGCAGGAGAAAAAGCTGCCATCGGCAAATGACGTCCAGATCCACTTCCAGGGAAACAAGGGAACATTAAAACAAACGCGCTGGAAATAGCCGATGCCTTGCACTGTTTCGGTCCCTTTAGGAGACGTGATCTCACCGGCAAAGCGCAGGTGGCGCCAGGAAACGATGTGAAAGCCGCCGATTTTGTAGTCGTAATCATATACACAGCCCGGGGACGTGCTGTCTGAATTGGGATCACCCCAGGCCTCGAAACGCGTACCACCATTGGCACCCACAAATTCGCCCCGGATGCCAAATGGCCTGTCCCCATAAGCAGTGAACCCCCCGCCAACTATTTTGCCCTCTTTCGTCTCTTTCCAGCCTTCAACAGAACCCAGCGGGGACAAGACGGATGGGAAGTCCTCGTGGACGAGATTTCTATGCTTCTTCTGACCATCAAAATACCAGCCAAGCGCGACCGTGTTCAGGTGTTCTTCATCGCCGGACAGTGTGATCTGCCGATCGTATCCTGGATGTCGCACTTTGTTGACCTGGAAAGAATCACCGGCCATCGCGATCAGCGAAAACATGGCCTGCTTCGGTCCATACCCCTCTGCCTGCTCAGGCATCAACATGATATACCACCAGACGGATGAGCTGCGGATATTGCGCTCTGGAAAGCGCTGCCAAATCAGTTCAAATCCCTCCTGCTGGTTCTGCCTTATGTCGATTCCTGTTTCAACCATACCAACGCCCTACTCCCATGATTCTTGAATCTTTCGCGCGGTAAATATAACTGAACAGTTGAATCTTGAACACCGCGCGACGCGCTATTGATCTTTTCTCCCGGCATAACCTCTGATACAGTATCTGATTGTCACAATCCTTTGCGGAAATGCCGAAGCACAGGGTGTGGCGAAGAGGCTCCGGTCAAAGGGAGCGGTGGCCTCAGGGGATTGAGGGTCGTGACTATTATTTATTGGACGGCGGGATGGCTCGTTGGTATTTGGACGGGGTCTTACCTCGATTTGCCGACGCCGCTGTGGGCTGCCCTGGGAGTGTTGGGTCTGATCACGGCCGTGATTTTCAAAAAGCATCCCCTTCCCCTGGCAATGAGCATCGCCCTTGCAGCCGCTGCCCTGGGTGCAGCGCGCTACAATCTGGGCTACCAGGCCATTGACCAGGACCACATCGCTTCTCTCAACGGTATAAAGAACATCGTGGTGAGCGGCCTGATCATCAAGCCCCCAGACATTTACGAGGAATATCAGAACCTTACGGTTAAGGTAGAGAAAGTTACTCTGGAAGACGGCAGCGCGCCGCCGGTTCAGGGAGTGCTGAAGGTTCGCGCGCCGCGCTCGCCGATCATCGACTATGGCACACGGATCCAGGCAGTGGGACAACTTGAAGCAGCGGCAAACTTCGGGGCCTTCGATTACCAGAGCTACCTGGCCCATCGCGGCATCTACTCAACGATGAACATGCCGTCGATTACACTGGTGGAAACAGGAGCGGGCAATCCGCTGAAGCACGGGCTGCTGGCGATACATAAACGTGCCCAGGAGAGCATTAACAAGCTGCTGCCACAGCCCCAGGCGGCGCTGCTCTCGGGGATTCTGCTCGGCGACGATCACGCTTTACCGGAGGATTTGGAGGAAGATTTTCGCAGCACGGGCATGACGCATATCATCGCCATTTCCGGGTTCAACATCGCCCTCATCGCCGGGGCGCTGCTGGCTGGAGGACGGCAGGTCGTGGGCATCCGCATCGCGGCCTGGGTGGCCATCGCCGCCGTGTTTACTTATACAATCTTCGTGGGAGCGGAAGCGTCGGTGGTGCGCGCGGCCGTTATGGCCACGCTGATGATCTTTGCCGTCACCATGCTCGGCCGTCCAACCTACCTGCCGGCCGTTATTTTTAGCGCTGCCTTCTTCCTGACGCTGCTTAATCCGGATATCTTATGGGACGTTGGTTTTCAGCTCAGCTTTGCCTCCACACTGGGCCTGACGCTCTACCTGGGCCCCTGGAGCCACCATTTTCAAACGCTTGTGCAGCCCGTGGCCGGCGACAACGCGGCCAGAACGGCGACTCGTTTTGTCAGTGAGGTCGTCCTGGCTACATTCGCGGCGATGATTGTGACTTTTCCCTTGATCATCTATCATTTCAGGACGATCTCGCTCGTCAGCCCGCTGGCCAACCTGCTGATCTTGCCCGCCCAGCCGGGCATTATGACCTGGGGAGGATTGGCGACGGCAGCCGGTATGATCTCGCCCATCCTGGGGCAGATTCCGGCCTGGATCGCCTGGCTTTTCTTGAGCTATACCATCGCCCTGGTCGAGTTTTTCGGATCCCTTTCCTTCGCCGCTCTCCCGCTGACCGTGCCGGCTGGTGTCCTGGCTGGCGGCTATGGAATCATTTTCGTGGCAACCGTCATCGGCCGCTCCACTTCAGAAGGCGGCGAAAGCGAAAGCAAACAGGGCATCGACGGCCGTGTGCTGAAAACCTCACTTATCGGCCTGCTGCTTTTTCTCCTTTTAGCCGCGGCGTGGCTCTGGCAGCGGCCGGACGGGAAACTGCATGTAAGCTTCCTCGACGTTGGCCAGGGCGACGCCATTTTGATCGAGTCGCCGGACGGCCGGCAAATGCTGGTTGATGGCGGGCAGTATCCAAGTCTCCTGCTCAGCCGCGTTGGTGAACAGCTGCCGTTCTGGGACAAGGACATCGACATCGTCGCGGCCACACATCCGGATGCGGACCACGTCGACGGACTCGTCGATCTCTTCGAGAGCTACAACGTGGGCCAGGTAATCACTAATGGATCACACGAGGAAGCGGGCGCGGGCTATTCCGGCCTGGTCTCCGCTGCGAAAGGCGCCGACACGCCCGTACTCGGCGTCAGCGGTGGCGAAGTGATCGAGCTGGGTCCGGAGGTAACGATTGAGGTCTTGAGCGCCGGTGAACTGTCCGGCAGCGACAATGATAATGACGAATCCATCGTGATGCGCCTGGTTTACGAAGATTTCTCCCTGCTGCTGACCGGCGATGCGGAGCAAACGGCCGAAATGGCACTGCTCAAGAGCGGGACGGATGTGCAGTCGGCCGTGTTGAAGGCAGGGCATCACGGTTCGAATTCGTCAAGCTGCGCTGAGTTCCTGCAGGCTGTCCATCCCCAAATCGTCGTCATCTCCGGTGCGGACGAGCGGTATGACCATCCACATGAAGATGTACTGGCGCGTATCGCGGAGACGGGAGCGACCGTGATGAGGACGGATGAGCTGGGCACGATTGAGTTGATCAGCGACGGGGAGCTGATCTGGAGCAATGTGGCTTATAATGCTCTTGATCTGCCCTGAGCATGCTTATCCTTCGGAGATTCACACCGACAGGTTATACCTGGATATCGCCGGAAGAATTACACCGAAACGCTACGGATCGAGTTTTTGATATAATGTCACCAAGGTAGCAATCACGCGAGAACAGATAGTGAACAGCATAGAAGAGCAGATGCCTTTCCTGGCAGCAGAATATGGTGTTGCTCGTATTGGTCTATTCGGATCCTTCGCTGCGCAGACGGCAGGTGACGAAAGCGATATCGATCTCCTGGTGGAGTTCAACGATCCAATCGGCTTTCGTTTCATGGAGTTAGTCGATTACCTGGAATCGTTACTCGGCCGAAACGTTGATGTGCTGACTCCTGCCGGACTGCAGGGCATTCGTGTAAAACGTGTAGCGGACAACATTTACGAGAGCGTCGTCTATGTCTGAGCGTCGAGATCTGGATTTCCTGGCCGATATTCTGGAAGCAATTCGTCGTGCGGACGAGTATAATGAGCTTCCAGAACTGGGATCGCTGCTCGAGAAAATCTTAGAGCAAGAAGATTGATCTTTATTAACTGGGTCTAGACGATATGCCCGCCCTTTTCGGCTCGATCCAGAACGGCTTGAATTGTCTCAACCAGCGCGCGAGCGGCCTCGGCGCTTAGTTCAACGGCAACGCGCGCGCCGGGGCCCTGCGTTTCATTGACAAAATCAATATTCAGCGCGTGTTCCAGCGGCGCATTAAACGGGTGGTCATAGGAGACGTTTGCCTGCTCTAAGGAGAACCACCCCTCCCGGCCTTTGCCGCTGCCGTCTATTTTTATTTTCTCAACGATCATCGTACACATCAGGAGCACTCCTTCGGTGGATGGATTGGAGGATAGATCATTCTACCGGCCTTAGTTTTCCTACTGCAGGTATTTTTCAAGAAAGGCGAATATTTTCTGCCAGCCATCAACGGCCTGGGCCTGGCGGTAGCTTGGACGATGGTAGTAGAAGAAGCCGTGGCCCGCATCGGGATACCTGTGAAACTCGTAGGTTTTGCCATGTTTTAACAGTTCAGCTTCATGCTGGTTGACCTGTTCCGGCGTCGGGCTGTGATCGTCGTCGCCAAAGATGCCTAATATGGGACAGGTGAGATCGGCCGTGTATTCGATAGGACTGACAGGACGCTGCGGGGTCAGGTCCTCGGGAGCCATAACGACGCCCCCGCCCCAACAGTCGACGACGGCGTCAAACCCCTGGACGCGGCAGGCCGCTAAAAATGCGTGTCGCCCTCCCGAACACGTCCCAAAAACGCCGACCTTGCCATTGATATAGGGCAGGGAGCGTAAAGTGTGCATGGCCCCCGCAATATCGCCGACGGCCTGATCGTCAGCGACGCCGCCATCAGCCCGTACTTTTGCGGCGACATCTTCCGGTGTTCCGTGCCCGGCGCGGAAGTAGAGATCAGGGGACAGGGCCGCATAGCCATGATGGGCGAATTTACGCGTCGCTTCGCGATACCATTCATCCCAGCCAGGCATATGGTGGATAATGACCATCGCCGGAAACGGGCCGGGTCCCAAGGGGCGTGCGAAGTAGGCGTTGATCGTTTCATTATTAGCGCCTTGCATCGTGACGGTTTCGGCAAGCATGCCTTCGTACATGTCAGTCTGGACCATATTATCCTCCATCAAAAGAATCGTTGATATTTTGGGCAAGTCGGGCCACATCTATGAGGTATTTCTTCTTGAGTGTACGCCAGTGGGGTCAGCGGATCAAGCCCGGCGATTTGGGCAGGAGGTCAGACATTCGTGAGACGACCCGGATCATGTTTGGGAAAACAAGGCTGTGTGTTTACAATCGTCGGTCGTAGGATTGTCTCTTATGGATAAGGTCTTGACGATTGTGAAGAAAACGGGGGTGGTGTGGCTGTTGTTGTTCGTGCTGTTGGCTGGATGCGGTGGAGAGGAGCCTGAACAGGCGCCTTCTACGCCCACGCAGGAAGTCGAAGAGCAGCCCGCGGCGACGGCGGCGCCCACGGCACTGCCGACCGCGACAGTCGAGCGACGGCCGACGATCACGCCAGAACCGACGCCTGTCACGCCGGCACTCTCAGTCAACGATCAAACAGTGTCCGAAGATGGCGTTATCCAGATAGCGTCCGCTTCCAGCCCCGATGCCGCCTGGGTGGTGGTGCAGGCTGATGACGAGGATGGGCCGGGATCTGTGCTCGGTTATACGGCTGTCGCCCCGGGCACGTCGGAATCGCTCAGCGTCTCCATCGATCCCTACTCCGCCACAAGCACCCTGTATGCCAGTCTGCATCTTGACGCCGGCCGCGAAGGTGAATTTGAATATCCCGGCTCGGACATGCCGCTGGAGACCACGGCAGGAGACGTCAGCAAGATATTCACCGTAGAATTCGACATGCCGCTGCCCTCCATCGAAATCAGCGATCAAAGAGTGGCCATGGATGGGCTGGTGAACGTAGACGAGGCATTCACCCTGCAGCAGGGCTGGCTGGTTGTCCATACCCTGCAAGATGGCGTTATCGGGCCGGCGATCGGCCAGGCGCCGCTGGACGAAGGGCAGAACAGCGATGTTGAAGTGACGATCCGCTGGCGGGATGCTACTGCCGAACTGATGGCCATGCTGCATCAAGACAACGAACGGCCGGGTGGCTTCAATCC
Source organism: Promineifilaceae bacterium (SeqCode) (assembly GCA_046259725.1). Lineage (GTDB taxonomy): Bacteria > Chloroflexota > Anaerolineae > Promineifilales > Promineifilaceae > JAACFF01. Next base: position 20,848 of record JBJYWZ010000541.1, read on the forward strand.
CGCTAACGATCTCCCTATTCAATCGTTGGGTGCGCCGGTGACGGCCGAGTTTGCGGTGGAACTGCCGCCAGATATATTTGTTTACGACCAGCCGATTGTCAACAACAAAATTTCCCTGGAGCGCGTGATCAGCGAAGAACCGGGCTGGATAGCTTTTTACAGTTCGGCCGACGGCCAGCCCGATCGCATCATCGGCTCGGTAAAAGTCGACCAGGGAATCAATTATTATCTGGACGCTGAGCTGGCCGGAGCGGCGGCTACCCCGGAAATTTTCCTGATACTGCATTACGAAACCAACAATCCCGCAGAGTTTAATTTTCCACTGGCGGATCCCGTAGCTACTTATGATGACGAGGCCATAACGCCAACGATCATGCATACCAATCCCGGCAACTATCTCATCACCACCGACCAGTCCCTGGGTGAGGAAAATGAAGTCGTCGTCCCCCTGGTGGTCGCCGATCTAGATACCTGGCTGGTGATTTATACCCAGACTGAGAATGGGTCGCCAGATAAAATCATCGGGGAGGGCTGGCTGCCGGCCGGCGTCAACCGCGATGTTCGCATCGCTATTCCGGCGGGCATGGAAGGCGAGACTCTGTTGGCTGTGTTGCATCTTGATGGGGGGAACCCGCGGGAATTTGACTATCCGGACGGCGATGATGTGCCGCTGCAGCGCAATCGCCAGATCGTGTTTTCACCATTCCTAATCGAAGCGCGTCCTGAAGTATCCACGATCAACCCCAAATAACACCCGCTTCTTCCTTGGTTTGACAACAGACGAATACAAACCTGGACCACATTACTCTAACCCATAGAATTCACGAAAGTTTTATGGGCCCCCCGCTTTCATTTCACGGGCAATTCATGTTACATTTTACGTAGTTATGGCAACATGTTCGGTACATGAAATTCACACCGATATTTGAGGAGAAGTATGTGCTTATGCGTATTCTGTCCTCTGAAGCTTAGGCTCAAGGGACAACGCATTACTTGAGGAGGGCCCTATGAGATGAAGTCGGATAAGAAAGGTTCGCCATAAGGTTTTTTGTGTATAGTAATTTCAAGTCGAAAAGGAGAACATTTACGCATGAGCAAACTAAAGATCGCTATCGCCCTGACTGTACTGTTGGGTATTGTTGTATCTGTGGCGGCATTTGCCGGCGGATTCGCAGTAGTCACCTATGACGACACATCAGCCAGAATCAGGCAGCCGACGAAGACCATCAAAACCCCTCAGTATATCTATAATGGAGACTTCTCCATCTGGAAGGACGGCTTTCCTGATGGTTGGAATGTACCGACGCCGGTGCTCAGCCCCGACTGGACAGTACATTTCGCCAGCATGGATTACGCCCGAGCAGGCAGCACCGACGGCATGAATCCTGCCGTGGGGTACTTCTTCCGCACCGGTACATCCGGTTCGCAGTACGCCGGCATGTCTCAGCAGGTGAGCCCCGCGCTGGTTACCGGTGACTACTGGGTACAGGTTCATATTACGGCCTGGGAACATAATGTTGAGAGTGATTACAACAGCATCGCATGGTACGGGTTTGGGCCCACTGACAGTCCCTCGAGCGTGACAGAGTGGCGTGAGCTTTTCCCGGATCCGAATGTATGCGCCAATGAAGGCGGCCACTGCAACCACCTTGGCCGGAAAGAAACTGTTCGTATCGAGGCCGGCAGCTATTTGCACCTGTGGATGGGCATGAAGTTCCCGGACTTCAACGCCTGGACCGTTTTCGGCGTTGATGATATTTCCATATCTGACTTCAGTGACGGCATTGAAGTAGATGTGACCGGGTTCACGGATGACGGAGACATATACTGGGATCCACGTGCCATTCGCTAATCGATAAATTTCATCTCATTTAACACGGGCCGGTGACACTCAACCGGCCCGTGTTAGCAATCATTTCCCAGAAAGGGAGCAAGTTATCATGGCAGTACGCAATCGAAGCAACAAATGGCTTTTACTGATAATGCTGGCAGCTTTGTTCATAGCCGGTGTTGGCGCAGTGGCGGCACAAGATTCCGGCTCGTCTACAGACGATGACAACGGCCCGGAGATGGTATCCATTGATGCAACCACCTTTGAAATGGGTGAATCGGCCGAAGCAATGCTGGCCGAATGTGACCTTTTTAGAACCGGCTGCGAAATCATCTGGTTTGAATCGGCCGAACCCGTTCACACTGTCCAGGTCGATCCCTTTTCTATCGATCTTTATGAGGTCGATAATGAGTCTTTCCTCGAATTCATCAATGAGCTGGGTGCGATTGAAGGAGCTTGTAATGAAGAGGACTGCCTTACAATTGCCGATAGTGCTGTCGAGCAAGATAGTGATGGAACGTACATTGTCGAAGAGGATTTGCTGACACATCCCGTGGCTGGAGTAACCTGGTATGGTGCGCAGGCTTATTGCGAGTGGCGCGACGACCGTTTGCCAACCGAAGCAGAGTGGGAACTGGCAGCAGGCTGGGATTTTGAGACAGAAAGCAAACGCGTCTATCCATGGGGTGATGAGTTTGACGGCAATGTAACCAATTTCTGCGATGTTAACTGCCCCGAACAGCAAGCAAACAGCGATTACGACG
>JBJYWZ010000542.1:0-2107 GCA_046259725.1 Promineifilaceae bacterium (SeqCode)
CTGCAGGTATAGGGCGACTCGATCTTGGGACATAGGGGAAATCTCCTTTCTAGTGGCTGACAGCCCGATAACTACGGGCTGAACTGCCTGACTGTTGAATTGTTAATGGGCCGGCTGCTTTCCTGTTCTTGAAAGGCCTGCCAATCCTCTTCAATATCAAGGTCGAACTGCAGGCCCTGCGCGTTCACAAGCCGCACCAGGTACCCTCGCTCAACTGCTTCGTGAATGTGGTGCTGCAAACTGTTTGGCCCGTAGCTAAACTCAAAATCCACACAAGGCCGTAAAAACAACGCGTTGCTGCCGTCTCCGCGGCGGTCCGAACAAATGGCCATCACCGGCAGCTCGACCACGCCGCTGCTGGCGAGGCCGGCATCAAGCACCAGATCAAGATCGGCCGTGGTGGCGAAAGGCAGATCTGCCGGCAGAATTAACACCGCGTCCGCACCACTTTCTGCGGCAAACCTATAGGCGTGAGACACGGCCCTGTTCAAACCATAAGGCGGCTGCTCGTCCATGGTCAGTGCGCCATAGGCCCCCGCAATCTGCCTCACCTGCTCATCGCCGCTGATCACCAGCAGCTTCGTGATTCTCTGTGTCTCCTGTACGGTCACCAGAACGTGCTGCAGTAAAACTCGCACCAGTTGCGCGCGCGCGCCGGGAGACAACAGGTGTGCCAACCGTCCTTTACTTTCCTGGAGTGATTTTACCGGAACTATGGCCCAGACGTCCATACACCTCTTTTCTTTACGTGCGATCAAAATCCGTATCCTGGAGCGCCGCCGTCCTGGCGGCATCTCTGCCGGCACAAAAGTTGATCACACCTCTTTTCTTAACGATTGCTGCCGGACCTGGCGATATCCTCGGCAAACGCCATTGTCTCTTGTGCAAGCCTTTTGCGGTCTTCACGATCGCCCATAATCGTGTCCGTAACCAGCGTGCTGCACGCAAAATCGTCCGCAGACGCCTTATCCTGCACATCATAAACCAGGCCGTCGATGAGATTGCCGTAATACGTGGCCACGGCCGTTGGCGACACCGCCATTCCCTTTTCAACCATCATCTTCGCCGCCGGTCCCTTGAGCGCCGTGCCGCCGACAATGGGGCTCACGGCCACGACCGCCAGCGGTAGATCCGTGACCATTTCACGAATGGGATACACATTGAGAATGGGTTCGATGCTCACGAACGGATTGGACGGCGCGATCAACACCAGATCCGCCTGCTCCAATGCCGCTGTCACCTGCGCTGAGGCGATGACATCATCGGGAAGCTGCACCTCGCGCACCGGCGGCTGCCACCGTTCCTTGACAAACCATTCCTGGAACGTCAGCGGCTCTTCTTCATCGCTGAGGATTTTGGTCGGCGCGAGCTGGTTGCTCATGGGCAGCACCGCCACGTCGATCCCAAACAGCGAACAAAGATGGCGCGTTGCCGCCGTCAAACCCACTCCTTCGGACAGCATCTGCGCCCGTACCAGGTGGGTGGCCAGGTCAAGATCGCCTAAATTAAACCAGGCCGGTCCGCCCAGGCGTTCCACCTCCCCGATCGTGATCCAGGATTCCCCTTCGCGGCCCCATCCCGTCTCCGGATTGGCTACGCCGCCCAGGGTATACATAACCGTATCCAGGTCCGGGCAGATGGTCAGGCCTAAATGCTGGAAATCATCCCCCGTGTTGACCACGATCGTCAGCCGGTCGGGCGGCAAAATCTGTGCCAGCCCGTCGGCCAGCTTGGCCCCGCCAACGCCCCCGGCCAGGCAGACAACGTTTAGATTGGAGGTTGGAGTGCCCTGCTTCTGATTCGCCATTAGCTCTGTTGAGGATTTATCAATGGCCAATTATACCAGAAGCAGCCCAACAGTTAACAGTCAGCAGAAATTGCAAAAGGGGCCAGATGGCAAAGAAAAACTGCCTCTTTTTTTTCTTTTCTTTTTGTAGACTATCTCTGGCTACTGGATGTTGCGGCCAACAGGAAGCTTGGAACATTATTGCCGCGATCAGTCGCAGTAGAAGTAGGTTTCCTACAACAGCTGCATAGCGGCAACGTTCCAGGATGTTGTCAAAAAAGACCCGGCGAACAAACCAACTTGCCGAAAGCTGACGGCTGA
>JBJYWZ010000543.1:0-1953 GCA_046259725.1 Promineifilaceae bacterium (SeqCode)
GACGCGTAACGAACTGCGAACGGACGCCACTGATGCTCCAACCATTGCGTTGGAGCCCACGAACGAGGACGGTCCGAAACGGGGCGGAGCTATTCCTGAGTCCAGCATCCAGCAGGCTGGCGGTCGAGCCGCGGAAGCGGTTCCGCCACCAGCGCGCAAATCAAGTACAACAGCCGACGAAGGACGTCTGCATTTCGGCCAGGACGATTCCATTCGTCGCGAGCCTCTCTATCCTCGCCGAGACCTGACTGATCTGACCATGCCGGATGCGGGACACGGGGTGAAGAAACACACTCCTCCGGCAACAGGATCGGCCAGCCTGGATGGATTACGGCCGGGATCTGAGCGAGGCAAACGCGCGGATAACCCGCGAGCTTTGGCCAATAGCAGTGCCCTACCCGACGCCAAGCCGCCGTCTGACAACCGACAGAGCGTCTCATCTTCTGACACGCCGGACAGCCGCGCACGTCCGCCGAAGCGGCGCCAGCGACCCGAACCTGCAATAACGGACAAGACGTCGGACGCATCGGCCGTGATCGCAGGTGCACGGCTCGTTGCACAGTTACAACACGCCTATCGCCAAGGAAATGCCAATGCGCTGTCCGCTTTGTTCACGACCGATGGACGCACCAACGAGGGTACGGGACGCTTTCTGATCAACAGGACGTATACACGTTTCTTCGGGCGTACCGTCGGGAATCAGCTATCTGTATCCAATATCAGATGGAACGTCACGCCAGACGGCCGAATCACCGGCGAGGGTCGCCTCTTGGTGAGCAACAAATTCCGAGGCTCGGAATCCTGGGATAATTCTTCAGGACGTATCCAGTTAGAAGTGGTTCGAGACGCAGGCCGTTACCGAATCTCCCGGATGTTCTACCGCCTCGACTGAAATTGGGAGATCAGAGTGATTTACCTTTGGCGCGTTGTACTTTTGATCGTCGCTGCCTCGTTGGGTTGGCGCGTGACCGTGAACGGGATTGCCGGTTTTTATGTCGACAAGATGGATGCCGGTGACGATGGCGCCATTGATCAGGTGTTGACTTGGCAGCCAGACAATCCTGCCGCGCTTTATCGCAAGGCGCTGCGAGAGCCTCTGGACGATCCCGCGCAGGGCGCAAAGCTGTTGTCGGAGGCTTACCGGGGAAACCCGTCAGACCCACGCGCTTTGGTTGCTCTTGCGTCTCAGGCATTTGCGGACAAGCAGTTCAGCCGCAGCGATGAGTTGATTGAAATTGCCAGCGCACTGGCCCCGGCCGATGCGAGAGTACAGAAACAGGTTGCATCATATTGGGCTGCCCGGGGACAACCGGATCGGGCGATCAAGCACTTGTCAAGCGTGCTCTTGGCGGCTCCGCTCGAGGCCCGCACGATCTTGCCCGCTTTGATTGAAATTGCAGACGATCCCGAGCGGCAGTATTTGCTCGCACCGCTGGCTTCTTCGCCGCCGAAATGGTGGGGCAAATTTTTTGCGCAAGCATGTCGAGACATTAAACACCTCGACTCGCTACGGTATCTCTACAATCTCCGCCGTGACTCGGGCACGGAACCGTTGACCAGCGAGGAGCGTGCGGCGTTTGTCGCACGTTTGCAGAGGGATGGGCAGATCAGCGAGGCATACATGGTATGGATCAATGGCCTGGACAAGCCAGCGCTGAAGCAACTCGGCTTGGTCTTCAACGGCGGCTTCGAGCTGCCGCTCAGCAACGCCGGCTTTGGGTGGCATCTCGTGCCAAATGAACGTGTATCCGCGCGGCTGTTGGCCTCAACCGGTACCACAGGAAACCAGGCCCTAAATCTCAAGTTTCGCGCCTTGGAGCAGCCCTTCCGACACCTGTTTCAACCACTCTTTCTTGACCCAGGACACTACCGCATCACTGGTCGTACACGGACCGATGGGCTCAAGTCCATAGGCGGCGTGCGCTGGGAAGTCCGTTGTGAGCAGCCCGAGTC
>JBJYWZ010000544.1:0-1812 GCA_046259725.1 Promineifilaceae bacterium (SeqCode)
CATCCTGCATCCTGCAACCAGCCCATATGTGTAATTCCTGAGAAGCCTTCCAATAAACCGCCACCCCAATTGACTGACTGTATGGATTAAATATAATATACAATGTTCGCACAGTCTTCTGGATTTGGGGTACTAGACCATCGACCAGACTCACAATCGGGCCCGCTGCCCGGTTGGCCTCCTCCCTTGTCTAGCAAATAAACTCCGGTTTTATATAGCCACCTGACGGCGCGATAAATGCTGTTTTATTTATTGTTTTGTTTAAAGGAGAACAAATCATGAAACGTAAAACTTTAATCTTCGCTGCATCGCTTGTCTTACTGGTCCTGGTCACGGGCGTCGTGTTTGCTCAAGACGTGCCGGGCTATGATTTCGGCCCGCCGCTGTTCGGCCTGGAGGCGGCCCCGGACGGCAGCCTGCTGGCGGCCAACGCCGCCGCGGGCATCATCGAGCTGCGCAAGGGGGAAGGCAGCGTGGTCAATCCCCTGCCCAACGTCACCGATATCGCCCCCATCGGGCGCGGCACGATGTTCGCCGTGACCGGCCAGGGCGAGGAAACGAGCACCATGGCGCAGTCGCTGGTGAAGGTCTCGCGCGGCAAAGCCAAGGCGATTGCCGACCTGGCCCAATTTGAAGCCGACGTGAATCCGGACGGCGGCGAGATTGATTCCAATCCCTACGGCGTAGCCGTGTTGAACGGCGGCAAGGCGCTGGTGGCTGATGCCGGCGGCAACTCCGTGCTGATCGTTGACCGCAAGGGCAAGGTCGACTGGGTGGCCACTCTGCCGGATGAGATGGAATCGACGGCCAATATCCAGGCGCTGGCTGGCTGCCCCGCTTCGGGCGCCGACTTCTGCTTCCTGCCCCCGGAACTGCCCACGCAGGCCGTGGCTACGAGCGTAGCCGTGGGACCGGACGGCGCCTACTATGTGGGCGAGCTGAAGGGCTTCCCGGCGCCGACAGGCGTGTCCAAGGTATGGCGCATTGAGCCGGGCACGCTGCACGCGCAGTGCGGCGTTGATCCCGCCTGCTCGGTAGCCGTCGACGGGCTGACCTCTATTGTGGACCTGAACTTCGGCCCCGACGGCACGCTCTACGTCGTGGAGCTGGACGAGGCGAGCTGGGCGGCGGTGGAGATCTTCCAGTCGCCGACCGGCGGCACGGTGGATGCCTGTGACGTTTCCAACGGCACGTGCACGGAAGTGGCCAGCGGGTTGATTATCCCCACGGCCGTCGCCGTGGATAAGCGGGGCAACCTCTCCGCCGCGGTTGAGGGGCTCCTGCCTACCGCACACGTCATCACCCTGCCTTAATCACAAAGAACAAAGCGGGCCCTGAACCTTGGCCCGCTTTCCAACCAACTGACCCAATCGCCCGCGCGGTGGAACCCCTCCACCCGCGGGCGATTTTGTTTCCCCAACTCGTTCCCTTTGCTTCTTGACACAGAACATACGTTCTAAATATGCTTGAGCCAGCCTTAAAATGATGTCGGATTTCGGATGTCGGATGTCGGATGTGGAATTCGCCACCCGTCACCCGCCACCAACACCGACCATCCTGCAACCTGCATCTTAAAGGAGCTGCTTATGACCCCCAAACCAGGTATCCAGACCAGTGAATTCTGGCTGACGGCCGTAACAAACATATGCGGCGCAATAGTGGCCCTGCTGGCGGGCTACGGGCTGATCAGCAGGGAGGAAGGGGAGCTGTGGCTGGCGCTGGCCCAGGCGCTGGCCCTGGCAGTGATTCCCCTGGCGCTGGCGTATACGAACGGCCGTTATATCGAGGGGCGCACGATTGTGAAGTCGCGGG
>JBJYWZ010000545.1:0-12024 GCA_046259725.1 Promineifilaceae bacterium (SeqCode)
TGACCACGCCCATGGCGAAATTGATCACGAACAGCTTGCCCCAGAACTTGGTCATGCGCCTGTAGACATCCTGGCCGGTACGCACATAGAGCGTCTCCATGATAGCCACAATGATCGACAGGCCCAAAGTCAGGGGTACGAAGAAGAAGTGGTAAACAGTTGTAATGGCGAATTGGGATCTAGCCAGAAAAAGTGCATCCATAATAGCCTTCCTTATGACAGCCCCTTCATTGAAAAGGCAAACGGCCGTTGGTTAAAATATAACCGAAGAGGCGCTCCCGAATTGGCCGCATCCTTATCTGCGAATGCTAAACCGTATTTAGATCGGTGGATAGTGAAAAAAGTCACACATAAGAGAGGATATATGTCACATGTGAAGGAGAAAAGCGCGGCCAAACAGCGCCGATAGGCAAGAAGAGGGTTATGTATTCGCCAGGAGAGGGATTGCCTGATGTCGTTTTGACCAGCGCCCACCTGCGCGTTTGCAGTTATTCTCCGGGATCTAGAGGAATATATTCCGGCTTTTGTCTGCGGCGTAAGAGAACGAAAGCCAGAAGCGAGCCGGCCAGGCCGAGGACGGCAAACGGGGCCCAGCGCGGGGTGGAAAAGAGTGGTTCAGGGATTTTGGCTGGTATCGTGCGCGCCGTCACCCAGGAAACGGCGCTGCTTTTGGCGCCGGTCGTTTCAGCTTCACTAAAATCAGCATCGGCCACATTGGTGGCAATCCACAGGGTGTCGGTCAGATCGGCGCCGCTAAAATCAGCGCCGTCCAGATTGCACATTTGAAACTTCGCCCCACGCAGATTGGCTCCCTGAAGTTGGGCGCCACCCAGATTGCTGGTAACGACAACAGCACCATCGAGCCTGGCTTCGTTGAGATTGGCACCGGCCATATTGGCGGCAGCGATCACGGCGCCCGACAGGTCGGCCTTGCTGAGGTTGATTCCGGCAGCATTCAGAGCCGTTAACTTCATGCCCGAAAGATTCAGACCAGAGAGGTCCAGCCCACTTATATCACGTTTCTGGCTGATGGCGGCCTGCAGCTCTTCGCGTGTGGATATATATATGCCTGTTTCGTCTGCCTGAATTTTGTCTTCCATTCCTCCATTATAGTCGAAACCTCAGCAATTCGCTCTGATCAACAGCCGAATTCGCAAGCTTTATCCGAGTATATGAACCGCCTGTACCGGCGGGACGACGTCCCACGCCGCCCAGGACCGTTTCCCGGCGATTGACCGGGCATATTCCCCGCAAAAAACATGACTCGTGCCTCATGAAAAGCGCCCCACAAACAGTTAAAGTGGCGGCATGAAAAAGAAGAGAATTTACGTCACTACTGGAAAGGGCGTCGGTCGTGCCTCTAGCGATGGGCAGGGGCGGTGGGAGAGTGACATCGTATTGGAAAATCAGGATGTGCGCTGCCTGGCTGCCGATCCTTTGCAGCGTGGCGTCATCTATGCCGGCACACAGGGCAGCGGGTTGTTCCGGTCCTCAGATTTCGGGCAGACCTGGCAGCCGGCGGGCCTGGGCGGTGAAGTGGTCAAGGACGTTGCTGCGCCGGGGTCGCTCGTTACTTTCTGCAATATCCACGGCTTAAAGCACCGTCTCTAGTTCGCGTAATCCCAGAACCAGAAGGCCATGCCTTTCCACTCACCGAAGCGCTCGAAGGCCGCTTCTACGTCGGCCGGTTTGACCGGCACCCCGTCGTGGAATTCCTCTGAGACGACCTTGAGTGCGTAGGAGTCGATGGGGATATAGTCAGTTCGGCCGAGCAGCATAAGCAGGTTGGCGGCGGCGTATGCGCCGATGCCCTTAATGGCCAGCAGCTCCTTGCGCAGTGCCTGGGTGGGCAGGGTAGAGCTCTTGTACGTTTCCAGGTCCAGATCGCCAGAAGCCACGCGGCGGGCTAATTCGCTGACATAGGGCGCGCGGTAGCCCAGCTTCGCCTGCAGGCGCAATGCCTCCATGTCGACTTCTGCCAGCTGTTCGGGGGTGGGGAAGGCGCGGCGCGCCGGATCGCCAGGCAATGGACGGCCGTAGAGATCAACGAGCGTTTGCACCATTCGTTTAGTGCCGCTCCAGGAGGTGTTGGTTGTCAGGATCGTCTTGACGGTGTCCTCGAAGAAAGAGGCTGAGCGCAGAATGCGGCCTGCTGCTTTGTCGACGACATGAGCCAGCTTCGGCTCCTGGTGAGCGACGGCGTAGAAGTTGGAGAGATCGCGATCCAGATCCAGCATCCAGGCGAGCTTCTCACTGATTTCTGCCTTCTCGGCGCCGTTTATCTGGCCGTCTGTATTGACAAGCAGGGCACTTCCTTCCTGCCGCACGTGCCAGGCGGTGACGCGATTGTTGTTCAGCTGGTGGGTATAATTGAATTCCTGGTATGGAGCATCGCTGACGAAGGATGCCAGCTGAATCCAGCCGTGCGAATGCAGGATGGATTGCAGCGAGAAAGGTGGTTGGACGTCGAGTGTGAACTCCATGATCTCGTTTCTTAAAGGTAGTCGTCACGCATCGCTTCCATACGCGCCACGCTCTCGCGGTAGCCGCCGGGGCGACTGCGCGCCAGCCATAGAATATGGTAGCGGTTGATCAACTCGTTGGCTTCCTCAGCCAGGGTTTCATTCGGCGCAGCAGCGCCATCCAGCAGCCACAGCGCGCGGTCGCAGGCATGGCGCAGCATGTCCGCGGCCCAGGTGAATTCGGCGCGAATAAGATCGGCGTCGGCGCGGTCCATATGCGCTTTGTCCAACGGGGTCATGACCTCGTCAATGCGTGCACGCATCCGCTGAAAGTCGCCACGATTAGAAAGATCGCCAGCCAGAAGTTCTTTTCGCTTCTGATCGAACTGGTCCGGTCGTGTCTGCAGCAGGAAGAAGAGGATGGTGCCGTTGTGCAGGCGTATGTCTGAGGTTTCATATATATTGCCCAGGTCGTTTGCCAGGCGGCCCATGATATCCTGGCGGTCACGAAAGGCGTAGCGGCTGACGGCCGTAGGGACATCGATGTCGCGATTGCCTTCGAAATGCCAGCCCAGGGCCGCGCCGTAGGCAAAGCCAAGGTAGCTGACCGGCAGTGGCTGCCAGTGGCCGTTGTCGCCCCAATCGGTGATTAGATAACCGGTAGCCCCGTGGTTGAGCCCATTTTCGGCCGCGTTGCGCATGTTGTCGACGGCATTCGTCGTGCGGCCGCCGACGGTATTCCAGCTTGATGTGCCGGGGCAGACGTAGAAGGGGATGCCGGAGCGGGCGAAGATATCGCCATGTTTATGAAAGGCGTGATCCGCTTCATAACCCCACTCCAGGGCGATCATATCGCGCGGCAGTTCCGCTACCAGGTCCGGGTGTTCGATGATGATATCTCCCCAGAACTGCATCGTGTGCTCGCGAATGCGCACTTCACGGCGAATCTTTCGTAGAAAATCAAGATAAACGCGCCCGGCGCCTTTCTCGGCGACGATCTCTCTGCTGCGGCCGCTGCCCAGATCCACCGTTTCATCACAGCCTACGTTGACCTGGCGGCTCTGGAAATAGGGCAGCAGCTCGTCGAGCATGTCCTGCACCAGTTCGATGCTGCGCGGATCGCCTGGACAGAGGCTGAACGGCTCATCGAAAAAACCCCATACCGTATCGCAGCCATCGGGACATTCGGCCAGCGGGCGGTATTGATCGTGCACCAGCCAGCGGCGCAGATGGCCAAAAGTGTTCTGGTTGGGCACGAGTTCGATGAAGCGCTCGCGGCAGTATGCATCGAGGGCCAATATTTCCGCGCCGCTCATAGGCGAGGCTTCAGCCCAGACGGTGGGATGTTTGTGGTAGGCGAATGTATGCTCCGTATAGAGCTGAAGCTGGTTGATCTTCCAGGAAGCGAGCATATCGACCAGCTCGAAGAGCGTGTCCATGGTGGGCACCCGGTCACGGCTGATATCGAGCATGACGCCGCGATTGGGGAAATCGGGCCAGTCGAGGATGCGCATGGCCGGTAGGGTTGTTCCATACTGATCAAGGAGTTGAATCAAGGTCATGGCGGCGTAGAAAGTGGCTGCGGGATTTTGCGCCACGAGGTGAATGGCATGCCGGGTAATAGTCAGTTCATAGCCCTGGATATGGCGCACTGATCCCGGCGTGACATCCAGCGTGACGCCGATTTTTTCGACAGGGAGATGAGCGCCGGCGGCGATCTCCCAGGAGACGCCGGCCCTGGCCAGAGCTTGTTGTAGACGCACGGCCGAAAAACGCAGCGCCGGCGCATTCGGCCCATCGAGCACGATCAGGCGCTCGCCGGCCAGGTTCAAAAAGCCCTGGTCCAGGATGAGATAACGTGGATTGGGCAGCAATAACGGAGTTTCGTTCATGGGTTACGTCTTTTCTTGTTTGATAGGATAGATTATCGCTCTTAACCGGGTAACAAACAATAAAACACAGCCGGTCCGATTCGCATAGCCAATGATTCAAATCACAGCTATTAGACATCAAGCCGGAAGCGCATTCCATTCCGGTCAAGAGTTATGCTAAGATAGGAACAGGCAACTGTATTCCTTAAGAAGAGTGTTGTTATGAGCAAAAAACGGCCAAAGCGAAAAGATGTAAAACCGAACGGCGGATCTCAGGACAGCAGCGACTGGATGCCGCCACCCGATCCGCAGATATTTGACCCACGACAGATGGAAAGGTTAATGCACGATCTCACGCGAATGTTGTCCGAGCAAGAGTTTGAATCGGAAGAGGAGATGAATGATTTTTTGCAGCGGTTTATGGAGTCCAACGAGCCTATCCCCCGGCACAAGGCCGAGACACCATTGGAGAAGGCGCAAGAACTGATTTACGAGGCCTGGGAAACGGAAAGCCCGCGCAAGCGGGTGCGGCTGGCGCGCAAGGCGCTGCGCATCTCTCCTGACTGCGTCGATGCCTATCTGATCCTGGCGGAGGAAACGGCCGAATCGCTGGAGGAGGCGAGAGAATTTTACGAACAGGCGGTGGAGGCCGGCGAACGGGCGTTGGGTCCGGACGCATTGAGCGATTTAGAGGGTAATTTTTGGCTGGCGACCGAGACACGGCCGTATATGCGCGCCCGCCTGGAATTGGCGCAACTGCTGTGGTTTATGGACGAGGCCCAGGAGGCCATCGACGAGCTTCATGAGATGCTTCTGTTAAATCCAAATGATAATCAAGGCGCCCGCTACATACTTCTCTCGTATTTGCTGCAGGACGATCGAAACGAGGAGGCCGAGAAGCTGCTGGATGATTTTAAAGAGGACGCATCACCGGATTGGCTGTATACCCATGCACTGATACTATTCATAAAACAGGGTCCCAGCCGCGGGGCTAATTCGACTTTAAAGAAGGCCTTGAAATCAAATCCATATGTGCCCGAGTTCCTGTTGGGTCGTGAACCGGTTCCCGAGGACTTGCCGCAATATTCGACTCCCGGCGAGCCTATAGAGGCGGCGCACTATTTTCTTCAATATGTCGCCTTCTGGCTGCGTACAAGAGGAGCTATTGATTGGCTGCGCGATTTCGCTCCCGAGAGCTGATAAGAATTATTTGTCCTTAGTGTTCCTTGTCGATAGCGTGCGCGCATTGTTACAATGTTTTGGCAGTCTGCCAAGACTTGGGGACCGGACTGCCCATGATTGAACCGTAAGAATAAGGAGACAATTGATTATGGCAATGCATCACACACGACACGCAAACGCACATTGGGAAGGTACTTTGAAGGAAGGCGGTGGTTCGCTGAAACTGGGAAGCGGCGTTTATGAAGGACCCTATACCTGGGCCGGTCGTTTTTCCGACGGGCCAGGCACGAATCCGGAAGAGTTGATCGGCGCCGCCCATTCAGGCTGCTATACCATGTTTCTTTCATCAATTCTGACGAACAATGGGTACAACCCGACGCGCATTGACACGGAAGCGGCCGTGCATCTGGAAGATGGCCCAACGATCACCAAGATTGAACTGGATGTCGAGGCCGAAGTAGACGGCCTGGATGAAGAGAGCTTCCAGAAGTTCGCCCAGGAAGCGAAAGAGAAGTGCCCGGTTTCCAAGGCGCTGGCGGCCGTTCCGGAGATTATTCTTAACGCTACCCTGGTGAGTTGATTCGCCGCGCGCCGCTGCGCCGCCAATCTTCCACACCGAAACCACGTAAGGGGGCGCTTCACGAAGCGCCCCCTTACGTTTTCAATTGTGTCGATTGCTGCCTGTGCCCATGCCTGCTTCGCGGGCGCGAAGGATGGCCTGCACACGATCGGCTACCTGCAGCTTGCTGAAAATGTTGGAGAGGTGGTTGCGTACAGTTTTGCTGCTGATCGCCAGGTATTGGGCGATTTCCTGATTGTTCATCCCCTGGGCAAGCAGGTCCAGCACCTCGATTTCTCTCGCGGTCAGTTCCGGGAAAATATCATGCTGGGGCCGGGGTGCGTTGAAGAAGGTGGCCAGGCGCGCGGCAATAGCCTGGCCGAATAAGGCTTCACCGCGGGCTACGGCGCGCATGGTGCGCAGCATTTCCTCCTGATCCGCTCCTTTAAGCACGTAACCACGCGCCCCGGCGCGCATGGCGGCAAAGACGGAGTCGTCGTCTTCGAACATGGTGACGACAATGACGCCGATATGCGGGCTGGCGCCAGTGATGCGCCGCGTCGCCTCGATGCCATTTAAGCTGGGCATCTGGATGTCCATGAGCACGATGTCGGGCTGCAGATCTTCAGCCATGGAAACGGCTGTCGGCCCGTCAGCCGCCTCGGCGATTACGTCCATATCGGGCAGCGAAGCAAACAAGGCGCGCAAGCCGCTGCGAAACAGGGTGTGATCGTCGGCGATGAGGATGCGAATGGGCTCAGCCATCAGGATTAAGAAATTCGAGCCGCGGAATTGGCATCGTGACGCGTACGGCCGTGCCCTGACTCGCCTCAGACTCTATTGCGAATGTGCCGCCCACTTCCAGGGCGCGCTCGCGCATTGAGTTAAGACCTATTCCAGAACGGTAATCAGGAGCGAGACCTGAGCCATTATCGTAGATTTCGATACAGAGATAATTTTGGATATCAGGTTTGTTCCGTATTCCGCAATCCGTATTCCGCAATTGAATGGTGCAGTTGCCGGCGCGTGCGTGGCGCATAACATTTGTGACCGCCTCGGTAATGATGCGATAAGCGGCAACCTCGACGGCTGCAGGCAGCGCAGGCAGTTCATCAGGGGCATCTATGTATAACACCGTATTGTGTCGGCTAGTGTCGTACTGGGCTGCAAATTCTCGCAGCGCGGAGACCAGGCCTAACTGATCCAGGGCCGCTGGACGTAGGCCATCGACGACACGGCGGATCTCGCTAATCGCCTCCCGAGATTCTTTTTTGACTTCTGCCAGCAGTTGTTCTGCCCTCTGCGGATCGCTATTCAAGAGGTTTTTAGCCGCGTCGATCTTGACACTCAGAGTCGCTAACTGCGGACCCAAGCCGTCATGCAAGTCGCGGCGCAAGCGGCGGCGTTCTTCTTCGCTAGCCGCCACCAGCCGTTCGCGCGAGCGCTGTAACTGGCCGGTGATCTGGTAGGCGTAGACGGCCGTACCCGCCTGGCGCGCCACGCTGCGCAGCAGCTTCTCTTCTGCGCCGGTGAAGCTTTCGCCTGCGGCGCGCGGCGCGACCAACAGGTTGCCGACAGTCGTGCCCTGGTAGGCCAGGCGGTACGCTTTTGTCCCTTCCGGACGCGGATCGGTGGCTGCAGCCAAAGCGACAAGCTGGCGCCCTTCCTCTTCCGTCCCTGTCTCAATGGCCACATAGGGCAGTTTCAACGTATCAGCAATACTCTGCACCAGTGCTGGCAGCGTTTCGCCGGGCACGGCCGTATTCTCCAGCCGCCGGCCCAGTTCGCTCAGGACAGCGAGGGGATCGTCGCGCTGGCCGTACATCAGCCGGTTGACCCCTTGCTGGAGGCGCTGGCGTAGGGGGTTGAAGAGCACCGCGATCAGTCCCGTGACCAGGACGGAAAGGAGGAGGCTGCTGCCTGACTGGAAGAAATTGCCCAGGATGCCGACGACCAGCACGTAGAGGAGGATCACCAGCGCCGTCAGCCCGCCGAAGACGAGCGTGCGGTTGAGCACCAGGTCCATCTGCCACAAGCGGTCGACCAGTACGGCCACGGCCAGGGAGAGAGGCAGGGCGGCATTGGCAACAAACATAATACTCAATGTGATCAGGACCAGCAGCGATTCGGGAATGCCCAGACGGCCGGGGACGCCGCTGAGCCACAGGGCGACCCATAGAAAGAAGATGATCTGCATAGCGAGGGCCAGCAGGACCCAGCGCGTCTGCCG
The DNA here is from genome assembly GCA_046259725.1 of Promineifilaceae bacterium (SeqCode). Taxonomy (GTDB): domain Bacteria; phylum Chloroflexota; class Anaerolineae; order Promineifilales; family Promineifilaceae; genus JAACFF01. Next base: position 8,305 of record JBJYWZ010000545.1, read on the forward strand.
CCGCTGCACAGCGTCTGATAGATGGCGGTAGCGATAGAACTGGCCTGCACCGCCGGCAAGCATCACGGCCGTGATGGTGAAGATAAAGGCGACGTAGCCCCAGGAGTCGTGCGCTTCATCCGGGAGCAGCAGGCGAGCGATCGTGTAACCGAGCGGCGGCGCCAGGAGAATAAGGGCGACCAGCGCGCCGCGCCCGTGACGGGATTGGGGCAGGAAACGGCCGTCGGGAAAGATGAAGAGGAACAGGACGCCCATGGCAACGCCCAGGAAGGAAAGTGTTTCCATCAACGGCGTGGGACGCGTGCCTGGGCCGACACCGAAGGGAAAGATCAACAGCAGGTAGGCCACGTAGAGCGCCATGCTGTCGTCCCGCTTGCGCCTGAACACAAACGCGCCCAGCAGCCAGCTGATCGCCAGCGTCCACAGGCTGCCAAAGACGATCAGGCGGGCGAAATCGGCCGGAGCGAGGCCGGGTAAGGCGCGCAAACTCTCCTGCACCAACCATTCGCCCTGCATAGTGCGCACCTGGGCGTTGATATCAAGGACACGCTGGAGTATCTGCCAGGCGAGAACTGCGAGCAGCAGGGGCCAGAGCCCTTGCAAAAGGCGTATTGGCCACGGCGGACGTTTTTCCGAATGCTCCTCCGCAGCCGCGGCTGCGACGGCGTGGGCGCTTTCCGTATCGACAGGCAGCAGGCGGTCGGCCCACACCTGCAGGCGGCCGCGCGCCGGCCAGACGAGCAGGACAGCGATTACCAGAGCCAGGGCAGGGATAAACCATTGCGTTTCTGCGGGCAGAACAGCCCCGGCGAGGCCGACGCCCAGGCCGTAGAGCAGCAGAACGGCCGCTGTCAGGCCGCCGTATACCATCGTGCGGTTGACCAGCACATTGACCTCCCACAGCCGGTAGCGCAGGACGGCCGCGCCGATGGAGAGTGGCAGAAGGAGGGGCAGTAAGATCTCCATGTGCAGCGAGATGAAGAAGCGCCAGGAGTTGCTCAGCAGCTCCGAACTCTGGATGGTGCCAGTGAGGATAGGTCCCAGCAGCAGTGCGCCCATGCCCAAGAGAACGAGCTTCATCTGCTGGCGCGCCACGGGGCCGGCAGCCTGACCGTAGTAAAGCAGGCGACTGAACAGCCCGACGGCGATCGATCCCAGCAAAGAGAAGATGAACAGCCACCAGCCCCATTCTTCGGGCAGGACGGCCAGATTGTTCGATGCCTCAAAGGCACTCCAGGATGTGTTGAATTCAGGATTAAAGGCAGCATAAAAGAATAGAGCGCTGATCGCTAGGCCAAACAGCGCGAAGACGACAATCCAGCGCGGGTACAGGGTTCCATCCGGGAAGAGATAAAAGAGGCCCAGAATGGCGGCGACGATAAGCACGGGAAAGAGGAAGTGTACGGCTGGAAACAGCTCTTCCAGGAGCGTCGGATAACGAATCCTATCTATATCCAGCGTAAAACCGAAGAGGTAGGTCATCAGCAAGAGCGCGGCCGAGGTGAACAGTGCCATCCCGTTGTCCGACCTGCGCCAGGCCAGCAGGAGGGCGACGCCAAAGAAGACCAGGGCGGCGATGATACGCAGGGTTGTGACGTAGGTCACGAAAGCCATGGTGTTGGGGAAGATCGTTCGCGCGGCGAAGAGCGCCTCACCGACCATCCACTCCTGGCGCGTATCGCTCACCAGGTGGGGCAGGTTCGTGGCTGTAATGCTCAGGATGAGCAGCAGAACGGCCGTCCAGGCGCCGCGGGCGAACCACAGCGAACGGCCGTGCAGTCTAGTAGATCGCGCACCGGATTCGTATTGGAGAGCTGCATCCATCGTCATATTATAACTTAAAGCGGGTCAGCAAGTCAGCAAGTCAGCTTTCAGCGGCCAGCTTTCAGCCGTCAGTTGACGCCGGCTGATGAACAGCTTGTTTATCTTGCTCGCCATCCTGGACAATCTTGAGCGTGCACAGGGCCATTAAGGAGCCGACGATGACGAACGCGCCCATGACGTGCATTATCACCAGCCTGAACTTGCTGGACATGAGCACCGGCGGGGTGGGTATCTTCAGCGGATGGAGTATCGATATGAGCAGGCCCAGCGTGCCCATTTTCCCGGAAAAGCAAATTTTCCGGGAAAATTAACTACGCGGCCACGGCCGTCTGCCTGCGGCCGAGCAGCCAGACCGCGCCGAGGGCCATGAGCGCCCCGCTGACCAGGCCCAATGCGCTCATGGCGATCCATTCTCGCCCTTCGCCATCCACTGCGAAACCGGCGGAGAAGGCAAGTATAAAGGCGATGGTTGTGAACAGCGGCCAGGCGTTCGCCGCCGGGCCGGCCTGCCGCAGGGCCAGCCACTGCCCAATGCCCACGGACAGTCCGACAATGAGTCCCATGAGCAGGCCGGCAAGGCTGTCCGGTGCGGTTTCCATGTCGACCAGACTGATCACAAGGCCGAAACCCAGTGCGGCGCCTACGGCTCCGGCGGCTGCACTGTAGCCGATCCATTTCCTGGCGTCCACGCCGCGGCCTCCCAGGAGAAGGCCCGTGCCCGTGCTGGCGCCGAGGGCGAAGAGCGCCCCGAACAAAGAGCCGGCGGTCATCCAGGCCGCCGTTTCTCCGGCAGCTCCTGCGATCGCCTCACCGGCTGTCCATATCGTGAAGAAGGCGGCCATGCCGAAGAGAGCGACGCCAAGGGCGCAGGCCAAAAAATATTGAATACCAAAGGACCAATCATACTGTTTTTCGTTCATGCGAGACCTCCAATAAGGTTTAATTTGTGCCTTCACCTTACCGCGCCCGGTGTCCCGCTGTCATGGGCCGGGTGTCCCGATCCGGTCGGGAAATCAGAAGCGCGCCGCAATAACCACATCATCGCCAACCCTGTAATCAACCCCACCACAAATCCCATCCCGGCCAGAGTTAGCCAGGTGGGGACGCTCGGATTGGCAAAAACTATCCCGATTCCGAGTACGTAAGCGGCAAAGCTGATGAACGGCCAAATGGCGGCCGGCACGGCACGCTGCTTCAGAAGCTGCCACTGCGCCAGGCCCATGGGTACCCCCAGCATTGAACCCACGAAGAGCGCTGATACGGCCGATGAACTGATCCCCTCAGTAAAGTTGTCTATCAGGGAAACGCCGATGCTCATTGTCAGGGCCGCAGCCGCTGTGCTGAAGCCAATCCAGCGCACCGGCGAAACCCCTATGCGCCGCAGCAGCAAGCCGGGCCCCAGGACACCGCCCAGGGCAAGCAGTCCGGCAAATGCCGCTCCGGCCACGAGCACGACAACCAACGTGCCCTGGCCCACCGCCTCTGCCAGCCGCCAGCGCAGCCAAAACGAGACCAGACCGAAAACAACAATACCGATGACACAGCTCGCCGCCCACCTTAAGACAAAACTCCAATCCATGGGCGCTTGTTTTTCAATCATGTTGCTCCTTGCAGCAGCCAGGCTATCCGTTGACGCGTTTAAATTACATTTCGGATGTGCTTGTATTTTACAGCCCGGCGTGTCCCGCCGGCATGGGACGGGCGTCCCGAATGAGTCGGGAAATTGGCTGCCGCAGCAGTCGGCAGCTAAATGCAGATCAACAGCGGGCTCCCTATTATTGGGAGCCCGCTGCTCAAAAAGGAGGTTATGGAATGTCAGCTGTGTGGAGGCGCAGCCATTCCATTAGCCGCTGCGACCACGGCCGTTGCCGTTCCCATTGCCCTGGCCGCCGCCGC
>JBJYWZ010000546.1:0-3969 GCA_046259725.1 Promineifilaceae bacterium (SeqCode)
CCCCTTGACCCGCCGCACGTGCCGCAGGATGACAATCCCACCGGCCTGTACCGCACCACGTTCACCATACCCGACGAATGGAACGGCAGGCGCATTTTCATCAACTTCGATGGCGTAGAATCGGCATTCTACCTGTGGGTCAACAGGGAGTTCGCCGGCTACAGCCAGGATTCGCGCCTGCCGGCCGAGTTTGATCTCACTGATATTGTATCGGTGGGAGAAAACCAGCTGACAGCCGTGGTCATCCGCTGGTCGGATGGTTCCTACCTGGAAGATCAGGACCACTGGTGGATGGCCGGCATCTACCGCGATGTTTACCTGTACGCCACGCCGCAGGTGCACATTATAAACTATGCCGTGCACACGCTTTTGGATGAAGAATACCAGAATGCCACGCTGGAAGTGCACGTCGATCTGGAAGCGTTCAAGGGACACAAGCCTGACGGTTATCAGGTGGCGATGCAGCTGTACGACGCGCAGGGCCAGGCGGTTTTTAAAGCGCCTGTTTTCAGGACGCTGCACAGAGATTCGCGTGAGCCAGCTTCGATGGTCTTGAGCCAGTATGTAGCCGGACCGCACAAATGGACGGCCGAAACGCCGTACCTCTACACCCTCCTGCTTGCGCTGAAGGATGCCGCGGGCAATGACGTGGAGCACCTGAGTACAAAAATAGGCTTCCGCCAGGTAGAGATCAAGGGAGGGCGGCTGCTGCTAAACGGCCGACCGCTGCTGATTAAGGGCGTTAACCGCCACGAGCATGACGATAGGACCGGCAAAACGATTAGCGAAGCGAGCATGATCGCGGATATTCGCCTCATGAAGCAGTTCAATATCAACGCCGTGCGCAACAGCCACTACCCGAATCACCCGCGCTGGTATGAACTGTGCGACGAGTACGGACTGTACCTGATTGACGAAGCCAATATCGAAGCGCACGCCCTGGAAAGAACGCTCTGCCGCGACCCGCAGTGGGCCAACGCCTTTTTGCAGCGCGGCATGCGCATGGTGCAGCGGACTAAGAACCATCCCAGCATCATCCTCTGGTCGCTGGGCAATGAAAGCGGCTACGGGCCGAATCATGATGCGCTGGCGGGCTGGATACGCGGCGCAGATCCAACGCGCCCACTGCATTACGAAGGGGCAATCAGCCACAGGGACGGCCGTGCCTGGGATGAAGGGCAGCGGGCCACCGATATCGTCTGCCCCATGTACCCGCAGGTCTATGAGATTGAGGAATATGGACGGAACCCAACCAGCGAACGGCCGTTGATCATGTGCGAGTACGCGCATGCCATGGGCAACGGCCCCGGCGCGCTCTACGAATATTGGCAGGCGATCCGCGCCTACGACGCCCTGCAAGGGGGCTTCATCTGGGATTGGGTGGATCAGGGGCTACAAAAGACGGATGAAAACGGGGTGCGCTACTGGGCCTACGGCGGCGACTTCGGTGACCAAGCCGGCGTCCCGTCGGACAACGATGCTAACTTCTGCATCAACGGCCTCATCTGGCCCGACCGCACGCCGCACCCCTCGCTTTACGAAGTGAAGAGCGTCTACCAGCCGGTGCAGGTTGTCAGGGCGGTTCACGAAGCGCCCCTACCGATACAGGTGTCCGTTAGCAACGAGTATGCCTTCAGCAACCTGGAAGTCCTGACGGCGCGCTGGGAGCTGGCCGCAGACGGCCGTATTCTACAGGAAGGAACTCTACCGCGCCTTGATATCCCGCCTGGAGAAAGCGGTACGGTGATCGTGCCTGTCGACACGCCGGACCTGGAACCCGGCACAGAAACCTTCCTGACGCTGCGCTTCTCCCTGGACGAAGAAACATCCTGGTGCGAGGCTGGGCACGAGATCGCCGCGGCGCAGTTCCCGATGCACTTTCCCGCACCGGCCGGCGAGCCTGCCGAACTATCGACACTGCCGGCGTTGGCACTGGAAGAGACGGCCGCAGCGGCGACCATCAACGGCGGCGGCGAGCATACCTGGCAGCTTGTTTTTGACAAAACCCGCGGACAGATCGTTTCCTGGCAGCAGAACGGCGTGGAATTGATCGCCGCGGGACCGGCTCTGAATCTGTGGCGCGCGCCGACGGACAATGACATGGCGCACGTGGCCGTCAGGCTGGATGACGAACGGTATCAACTGCTCGACGAATGGCTCAGAGCCGGGCTGCACAACTTGCAGCATGTGGTCGACGAAGTAACCATTGAACAGCCCAACCCACAGCGGATCGACATCCGGGTCCGCGCCCGGGCCGGCGCAGCGGTAAAATTCGAGCAGAAACTTACCTTATTTGGCAGCGGCGAACTACTGCTGCAGACCAAGCTCCGGGCAGATCCGGGACTGCCACCCCTGCCGCGCGTCGGCCTGACGATGATGCTGCCGGCCGGATTTGGGGACCTGTCCTGGTACGGCCGTGGCCCGTATGAGAACTACCGCGACCGAAACAGCGGCGCATTGGTAGGCCTGTACCACAGCACGGTAAGCGATTTGTATGTGCCCTATATCGTGCCCCAGGAACACGGCAACCGCACGGATGTGCGCTGGGTGGCCGTGGCCGCTGAAAACGGGACGGGCCTGCTGGCCACAGGAATGCCGCTGATGGAGATGAGCGCCGGGCATTATACGGCGCACGATCTTTACGAAGCGGCGCATACGAACGAATTAACGCCGCGCGCGGAAACGATTCTCAATCTCGACCACCGGCAGATGGGGTTGGGCAGCGCGAGCTGCGGGCCGGCAACGCTGCCTGACTATCTTATCCCGCCCGGCATGTATCGATTCAGCGTGCGCTTACGGCCGTTTACGAAAGATAGCCCTCCTCCCGGCCGATTGGCGCGGTCGCCTCTGCCCGATGGGGTGTAGATAGAGCGTAGAGATAGAGGATTGATCGCAATCGATAGACCCTATATGAAGCGGCCGGAGCGGTTGTTTGAAGCTTATATTTTTGACCTGGACGGCACCGTCTATCTTGGCGATGCGCTGCTGCCTACGGTCGGCGAAACCATCACGGCCCTGCGCGAGCGGGGCAAACGCACGCTGTTTCTCTCCAACAACCCGACCCAAAGCAGGGCGGGCTATGCAAAAAAGCTGGCGCGGTTGGGGCTGCCGACACCGCCAGACGAGATCGTTAATTCCTCTTATGTGATGGTCGACTTTCTCCGCCAGGAAATGCCGGGTGCGCGCCTCTTCGTGGTCGGCGAAGCCTCGCTGCGTCAGGAGCTGGAAGCGGCGGGTTTCGCGCAAACGGCCGATGCCAACGAGGTCGAAGCCGTGATCGCCAGCTTTGACCGCACATTTAATTACGCCAAGCTGCAGCTCGCTTTTGACGCCATTAACAACGGCGCGCGTTTCTTCGCCACCAATGGCGATCGCTACTGTCCCGTCCCCGGCGGCGGCCAGCCGGACGCCGCGGCCGTGATCGCGGCGATTGAAGCCTGCACCAATACGAGGGTTGAAGTCATTGTCGGCAAGCCTTCTTCCTACATGGCCCGGGCCATCCTGCGCCTGGCGGATACCCCGCCGTCTGAGTGCATCATGATTGGCGACCGGCTGGAAACGGATGTCCTGATGGGCCTCAACTCAGGCATGGCCGGCGCACTGACGTTGACCGGGGCTACCAGTGAAGCTGAATTAGCGGCGTCGGCGATCAGGCCGACCTACGTGATCAGGCGCCTGGCAGAACTGCTGGACACAGAATAGTTCAATGCGTACATCACCCCATTTCATTGCACAGTTCAGCGCACCAACCGTATAATTCGGCAACTGGGCGGGATGCAAAATGCAGAACGTAATCACTATTGCGCATTCCGCACTCCGAAATCCACATTCAGAAAAATCCGACATCTAAAATCCCATGATTCCACACTCCGAATTCCGCACCCCCACTTGTCCCGACTGGATTAAAGACGCGATTTTCTACCAGATTTTTCCCGACCGTTTCGCGACCAGCCCGCGCATGCACCATCC
>JBJYWZ010000547.1:0-2026 GCA_046259725.1 Promineifilaceae bacterium (SeqCode)
GCAGGTCAAAGGTGCGGATGGCCTGCATCATGCCGCAGCAGCAGCCGCAGCAGTTACAAATGTAGGTCACATTGCGGCGCACATTGTCCCCTGTCTGGGCCAACCCCGCTTCTTTGGCCTGGGCCAGGATTTCCAGACCCTCCCTGTTGCTGATTTCCTCGGCGATGCCGCTGCGGATTAATGACTGCGCGGCGAAATTGAGTGAAAAGCAGGTCCTCTGCGGCGCATCACAGGCTTCGCCCAGATGTTCATTTTTATGGCGGCAGGCACAGAGGGAAATGCCGACTGTTTTGGCCGTGCCCACAATATGGCTGGCCCGCTCCCAATCCAAAATCTCCACGTGATCGCCGTCGGGCAGTGCTTCTTCGCGCACCAGCGAACGGCCGATCTGCGTTTCGCCCTGGAAAACGGAGCGCGCAAAGCGATCATCCACGTACATATACTCGTGAAACAGCTGCGCCAGCTCTTTCATGGGCATATCATCCCTGGCGCGCATGAAGGTAAACTCGAAAAAACCGATGACCACCGGCGCCAGCGAGTAGTAGCGCTTGCCATTGCGCGACAGGTCCATGACCACCCCGCGCCGCGCCAGATCGGTCAACTGCCCATCCAGTTCATCTTGCGGCATATCGAATTTCTTGGCCAGCTTGGACAGCGTCGTGGGAATGGTCGGAATGCGGCGGGCCATTGCCGCTTCCTCCGGCGTAACCAAAAGTTTGAGGATCTTATCCAGTGCCGGAGACTCAGGCGCCCCCGTCACCATTTGATCCAGGCGCTGCTGCAGCAGCCGGTATTCGCGATCCGCATTTACCTGGTGGGCCATTGTGTTCTCCTTGTGGTCAGGTTGTCAGCTTGTCAGCCGCTGAAATGCGGAATCGCTGAATTGCTGAGCATCTATTCTCCTTGAAAAAACGATTAACCAAGTCCCGCGCGTAACATGCGCAGCATTCTAGTGTTGAAAAAGACATGATTTCGCCGCAGTAATAGGTGTGTCGCTGCCCCTGCAGCGCTTCCAGCCGCTCGTAGAAACCGCCGGCCATATCGGCCGTTTCTACATGCGGGAAGTAGGACCAATGGCGTGCCTCCACGACTTTCCGCAGCCTGGCCCCCAGCCGCTGCAAGTCGGCGGCGCAGTTGGCCTCGATCATGTCCTGGCCGATGCGGCCGTCGTCCAACACATACAGTGTATACAAAGGCGCCTCCGGGCAGCGGCAGCACCAGATCATCACATGTCCCTGGTTGCGCGCGGCGAAATTAGCCCGGATAAAGCCGGTGTCGCGCGGCAGTCCTTCAATCTCGCACAGCAGCACCCAGTAATCATACGTGCGGATGCGCGAAAACAGATCGCGCTCCTCGGCCGTGGTGTCGAGGAATGAGAGCGCCTTCTGGAGGGGACAGGCCAGAATAAGGTAGTCAACATCGTAACGCCCTTTTGTGGTAGTCACGACCACCTTATCCCCCTGCGTGACGCGCGTCACGCCTTGCACTCCCGCCCCCAGGAGGACATCATGTTCGTAACTCAGGCTTTGCCACAGCGTCTGGATACCCTCCGGCCACACGAACACGTTCCCGCGCGCGCAGTCCCAGATCATGGGCCAGCTCAGGTACTTCATCATATAGGCGGCGGGGACCTGCTCCGCGTAGCCGTAGCCGAAACCAGTTGTCACTTGTTGGAATAGGGCCGGCACAAGGTCCAGGCCATGCCGCGCGGCGAACGTCTCGAAATTCTCGTATAGATCGGGGTCAATATTGGCCAGTCCTGGCTCGTAAAGCGCACGGTACTTATTCGCGCTCAACCAGGCCAGCTTCCCAAACAGCTGCCACGCTAAAGCAGGGAACTTCGGCCAGGGGTATATAGCCGTTCGCCGCCCATGCGGTTCATAATAGTGGCTGGACACACAACGGCCGTATGCCAAGCCCACGCGCGAAGCCAGGTCGCCGATTACTTTATAGTGCGGTGCGCCTAAGACGGCGCCCAATTCATACACCTGGCCGTCGACCGTCACCGACTCGCATTTCCCGCCAA
>JBJYWZ010000548.1:0-2475 GCA_046259725.1 Promineifilaceae bacterium (SeqCode)
GTCTCAATTAAGAAAAACGTCAAACATATATTCAAAGAACGAGATAATGCGCCGAATCTGGACCTGCGGCACTTCAACCGCGTGATCGCGATTGATACGGAGAAGAAGGTCGCCGCCGTGGAAGGCATGGTCAGCTTCCATGACCTGGTCGAAGCCGCGCTGCCCCTGAACCTGATGCCCCAGGCGGTACCCGAGCTGCGCTCGATAACTGTCGGCGGAGCGATCGCCGGGCTGGGCGGGCAGTCGTCCAGTTTCAAATACGGCCTGGTGCACGAAATGGTGACCGACTTCGATCTGCTCACGGGGGAAGGAAAAGTCGTCCACTGCGCTCCCAATAGCAATGCGGATCTCTTTTATATGCTGCCTAATTCCTATGGCTCGCTGGGCTACGTCCTGCGCTGCCATATCCGCCTCAACCAGGTCCAGCCCTATGTAAACGTGCGCTTCCGGCGCTTCAACGGACCCGGTCCCTTTTTCGCTGCAATGGACAAAGAAGTGAGGGCAGGAACGGCCGACTTCATCGAAGGCGCCAGCTTCTCTCCCCGGGAGTACGTTCTAATTCTCGGCGAAATGGACGAAGAGCCGGCGACGGCTGAAAAACCGCTCGTCCCTCTCTATGATCCGTTTTTCCTTAAGCTGCGCGATCCACAGGCGGCTGGTGTTACCATGACCATCAAAGATTACATCTGGCGCTGGGACCCGGACGCATTCTGGGCGACCGACCAGCAGAACATATTTGGCAGCATCTTGCTCAACCCGCTGTTCAGGCGCACGCTTGGTCCGGCCGTTCTGCGCTCAGATCGCTTGATTAAGATCGGCAAATTTCGCAACCGCCTGCGCAGGAAAGGCCAGGCATCCTTCCTTTTCCAGGAAGAAAAGCGCAGAGAGGCGCTCATTCAGGATGCCGCCATTCCCTTCGCGAACGCCGAGGCCTTCGACACCTGGCTGGCCACGGAACTGCAGATTTACCCTCTCTGGTACTGTCCGGTCAAATCCACGAAGCCGATTGGGACGTATCCCCTCTACAAACCCGGCTCCAAGTATGTCGTCGACTTTGGTTTTTACACCTCCATGGATCTGGACGAGGATATGGACAGCTTCCACTACAACCGCCAGATCGAGAAGAAGCTGTTGGAAATGGATGGGCTCAAGTGCCTGTACTCCGATACATTCTTCGGCTACGACCAGTTTTGGTCAATCTATGACAAAGACAAATACGATCAGGTCAAGAGCAAATACGACCCTGGTAATACCTACCTTGACCTGTACCGCAAAGTAGTCAACGATCCTCAACCCTCCGTTCATGAGCTCTAGTGCAGCCGGAGCGGCCGCGGTCGACTGGCTGTGATAAACAAATCGGAGTGCCTTGCGTGGGTGAACTACTGGTAATCGGCGATATCGCCATTGACGTGCTGCATTTGCCGGACCGTTCTATTTGCTCCGCCGGCGGCGCGGCGCTGTACACGGCCCTGGCGGCGCGGCGCTGCGGCGTTCCCGTGGCCATGTTCGGGCTGCGGCCTGATCCGCTGCCAGGCATCCTGGCGGCCTTCGCCGGACGCCTGGATAGCTATATGGGCCCGCGCGTTACCGGCAACGATCTGCCGCTTTTCGAGATAACACCTGGCCCTGCGAATGCCGGCTTCGCCAGGGTGCGCGCCGGAGCGGCCCACCTGCTGACACCCGATTGGCTGCCCCGTGATCTGTCGCAGTACGGCCTGGTGCACGTCACGCAGGCTGCCGGGCCGCGGTGGCAGCTCGACATGGTGCGCGCCTGCCGCCGGCGGGGTGCGCGGGTCATCTCGGCGGGGACATTTCCCTGTTCTTCAAAAGAAGCGGCAGAGGCGGTGCGCAGCGTGATTGCCGAGGTGGATATCTTCTTTTTGAACGGCGCCGAGGCAGCGGCCGTTTACGGTTCGCTCGCATCCGCGCAGGCGCTGCCGGAACGGCTGCTCTATGTGACGCTGGGCGCGGACGGCGTTTTGGTTTGTGAAGGAGAAAAGCGCAGTCAGCTAACGGCCGTACAGGCGGTGGTTCTCGATCCCACCGGCGCCGGAGATTCATTCTGCGGGGCCGCTCTGGCCTACCTGCTGCAAGACTATTCACCCGTCGCAGCCGCACAATGGGGAGTTAAAGTGGCCGCCGAAATGATCGCCCAGATAGGGCCGTCCGCCCTGCTTGACGACCTGCATTCATCGGCCAGCCAGGTGTGATACAATTATGCGGGTTCAAGGGCGCACCAGGCATTTTGCAGCTTTGCACCCCTGCGACCTTTATATGCGGAATAAACGATGACCTTCCTGATTGAAGCAAACCATTTAACCAAGCGATATGGCGAAAAAACGGCCGTTGACGATGCCACGTTCAACATCAGCGCGGGGGAAATCGTCGGCTTTCTCGGCCCCAACGGCGCGGGCAAAACCACGACGATCAAAATGCTCACCGGGCTGCTGCCGCCCGACGAAGGCCAGGCGCTTA
>JBJYWZ010000549.1:0-1838 GCA_046259725.1 Promineifilaceae bacterium (SeqCode)
TGCTGATCCTGCCCTTCCTGCTGGCGGCCGTGACCGTGGCCTTCACCCTGCCCGGAAATATCATCTGGCAGGGTCCGTGGGGCCTGACGGTGAGCGACGCCGGCCTGACACGATTTGTGAGCATTGTCTTGCGCAGCTGGATTTCGCTGCAAATGGCTGTCTTGTTGACGGCCACGACGCGCTTTCCCGACCTGCTGCACGCTCTGCGCCATCTGTACGTGCCGGCCATCCTGGTGGCCATCCTGGCCTTCATGTACCGCTACCTCTTTGTCCTGGTGGACGAGACGACGCGCCTGATGCGTGCCCGCGCCGCGCGCAGCGCGCAACTGCCGGGCTTGAACAGCGGGCGTTCTTTGTGGTGGCGTGCCTCGGTGGCCGGAAGTATGGTCGGGCAGCTGTTTAACCGCAGCCTGGCGCGCAGCGATCGCGTTTACCAGGCAATGCTGGCCCGCGGGTACCAGGGTGAACTGCTGACGATGAACCCGCATCAAATGATCGCCTCTGACTGGCGGGCATTGGGCCTGGCCATTCTGCTGATCGCGGCGCTGCAAGTCGCCGGGCGTCTCCTATGATCACGCCCAAATTGATTATTTACTGTTGATTGGTGGCTGTTAGAAATTTCCTATGCCTGTCGTCCATTCCATCAAGAAACCCGCCCCATCCGCCGGCACTGATAGTGAAACTGAGCATCTGGTTGAGATCGACGATCTCTCCTTTCAATACCATGATGGCCTCCCGGCGCTGCGCGGCGTGTCGCTGTCTATCACTCAGGGTGAAAAGGTCGCGCTGGTAGGACCCAATGGCGCCGGTAAGAGTACGCTGATGCTGCACCTCAACGGCCTGCTAGGCGGCGAAGAGGCGCCGATCCGGATCGCTGGGCATGCTCTGACGCGTGACAACCTTCCGCGCATCCGGGCGCTTGTCGGGCTGGTTTTCCAAAACCCGGATGACCAGCTCTTTTCGCCCACGGTGTTTGACGACGTGGCTTTTGGCCCGCTCTACATGGGCTATGACGAGGAAGAGGTGCGCCGCCGCGTCGCCCTGGCCCTGCAGCAGGTGGATATGCAGGGCTTCGAGGAGCGATTGTCGCACCATTTGAGCGTAGGCCAGAAGAAGCGCGTGGCCATTGCCACGGTCCTTTCCATGGATCCGGCTATTCTTGTGCTGGATGAGCCAACGGCCGGCCTTGATCCGCGCGGCCGGCGGGCGATCATCAATCTGCTGGCGGAAATGCCGTTGACGATGCTGGTCAGCTCCCACGATATGCGCCTGGTGCGCGACCTCTTCCCGCGCATGATCGTGCTCGATGAGGGCCGCGTCGTGGCCGACGGCGCGACCGGAACGCTGCTGGCCGACACCCAGCTTCTGGAAGCCCACGGCCTGGAAGCGCCCTAGGGAGTTCGGAATGCGGATGCGAAGTGCGGAATCTTGATTCATTGTCAGGCACTATCTAAATCTAATTCTATCAATCCCCCGGTCTTTGCTCTATCTCCATCTCTCCCCTCCGACGCGGCCGCCCGCAAAAATAGTTGCCAGATCGTGTATGACCGTGTACGCTTAACGTATATACGTACACATAGCATGTACGCTCGTACACGCACTGAATTGAAATTGAAGGTGCTGAAGCGTGTATGGGCGTGTATACTAAGAAACATACCGTACACATAGCGTGTACGCTCATACACGATCAGGAGCGTGTTCTATGGATGCAAAAGTGTTCACCGTCGAGAATCGCAAGGGAGGTGTGGCCAAGACGACAACGGCCGTTACCCTCGCCTGCGGGCTCGCCCAGCGCCTGCAGGCCAGCGGCGGGCGTGTTTTGCTGGTTGACCTCGATC
>JBJYWZ010000550.1:0-2667 GCA_046259725.1 Promineifilaceae bacterium (SeqCode)
AAATCCGACATCCGAAATCCGGCATCGCCTACAGGTTATCCAGGTGTTCCTGCGCCAGGGGGTAGTTGGGTTTGATGTCCAGGGCGCGCTTGAAGGCGGCGCGGGCGAGGTCGAAACGGCCGTCTGCTTCGTAGGCCAGGCCCTGGTAGAAGTGGGATTCCTCGACGTGCCAGCCGCCGTCACTCTGCATGACGGCCGAGGCCAGGGCCAGCGCTTCGTCAATACGGCCGCTCTCGATGTAGGCATCGTAAGGCTCGAACTGGTACCACATCATGCGCGGCGGCAGCCCGACGAGGCGTGACTGGTCGAAGGCCGAAGCGGCGGCGCTGTAGAGCGCTTCATCGCCGTTCAACCTGGCCAATTCGGTGAGACTGGCGCCGAGGTTGAACCAGGCGAAGGCGTCGTCCGGGTTTTTTTCAACGACCGCTTCCGCGGCCGTGGCCGCGTTTTGCCACATGGTGGCCGGATCGGTATAGGCGGGCCCGAGCAGGGCCAGCAGTTCTTCTTCTTCAAAGGGGCGGTAAACGACGATGAAGGCGTTGTTGAACTGCGCCCAGCGAAATTCTACTTCTTCGTAGGAGGCCGGCCGGCCGCTGCTGTCCCAGGGGCCCAGGTAGGTGTCCAACGTGTTAAATTCCTGCTCTGGATTGTCAAAGCCAATCAGCGTCAGGTAGTGGCCCATCCATCCCTGCCAGGCGTCGGGCTCGTAACCCTTCTCGATGATGACGGGGAAACCGGCGCCAAGGAGCCGGCGCAGCATCTTGATGTCGCCGCCGCGGAAAACGGCCGCCTTCAACCCGGTTTCTTCGTTGACATAAGCAACCAGCTCCTCGGGTGAAACATTGCGGTCGTCGTAGTGCGGCTTGATGCGGTTGGCGATATCAGTTTGCGTATCCTCCGCGCCGTAGTAGTTGAGGACGACGCTCATGTTGGCCGAGCCGCAGTTGTTGAATTTCTGGGGCACGATTTCCAGGCCGGTGATGTCCACGTGCTGCATCAAGGGCGGCAGCGGGGTCGCCGTCGGCGTGGCGGTTGGCGGGAAGGTTTCCGGCGTCAGCGCGAGCGGAAGGGTGTTAAAGCGGCTGCGGTCGGGATCGCGCACTTCGCAGCCGCCGGCTGGATAAGGACAGTAGCCCTGCGGCGGCTCTGTCGCGGTCGCGGCGGGCCGGCGGGTTGGATCTGCCGTGGTGGATTCAGGCGATGGCGTTTCTGTCGCAGAAGCAGCGGGGAGCGGCGTGGGGGAGGCCGTGGCGTGGGACGCCGTTGGCGGCAGCAGTTCGCTGATCGAGATAGGCGTGGCCGCGGCGGCGTTGAGCGGCGCGGGCAGGGCGGTCGGCAGAGGCGTGGTCAGCGCGCGGATGATCTCCTCGGGCAGCCGCCCGCGTACCTGGGAGGGCAGGGCGGAAAGCAGCGAGGGCGCGAGCAGGACCAGCAGCAGAGCTGCAGCGCCGAGACCCAGGGCGGCGAGAAGAAAAGGACGTAAACGGCCGTTCATAGGGGGTTATTATACTATAGTTTTTAGTGAACAGCTTTTAGCTATCAGATATCAGCTTTCTGTGCCCGGTTTTCGACTGAATACTGTTTGCTGAATACTGTCTTCTGGTTGCAGCCTACTGATCATCGTTCCAGGCGAACAGCGCCGCGTTGGAAGACGCGGCGCTGCCGGAGGAGAGGAAATGAAGAAAAAGGTTCTTGTGTTTTGCCCGTCATAATATTGGCGAGCTCACGTGTGTTGTCCTTACTTTCTATACGGGAACCGGTCTGGAAAGTTTCGTTTTTCGGCCCGGGCTTTTTGGGGCGAGGGTGATTTGTGAACGGAAGGAGGGGGAATAGAGGCGGATTTTTGCGTGTAATTCGTGTAGGGATATAGTTAAGCCAGGCCAGGGCTTGTAAAATTGCGCCTGGACAAGGGTTGCAGCTATAATACCGCTCATTCATACAACAACTCAGAGCATTTAGTGTTGGACAAAGTCTGGTTTGTAGGACATAATTTGCGGATTCGGCATCCAGAAGTCGTCATTCATACGATCATTCAAGCGCAAACGACAAAACGGCCGATCTATAGATGATACGTCGTGGTTTGCATTGAGTTTACATCGAGCTCCGGCTGCGTCTAATCGTACAAGATTTTGAGAAAAGGAATTAATCGCTTCTATCTTTGATGTCGAAGGTGGGAACTGGGGAGGAAACGCTGTGGAGCCGTCTTCTAGTTCCTTATCTGAACAGTGTCCAGGCGATTACTTCACATTCGTTTATGCAGCGACACCTGAGTAACCAGAACGCAGAGCCAAGCGCAGCGCGACTCGTGAGCGGCGCATCTAGGCCGCCCGCATCCTGCAGGCGTCGCTATCCCCACTGTTGTTACCCAACAAAGATATCGCATACGGCAGAACGGCCGTGTTCAATTCGGCTTCGAAGGAAATCGGCCGTCGCAGGCAATCATTTTGTAAACAGTTCATTGTCAAAGTTGGGAGGTGATGTCTAGAGCCAGTCAGTTCAAACATATCCAGCAAGTGAAAAGAGACTCAGTTGAAGCAAAATCTTTATTGAAATAGGAGAACAAGGTAATGAAGAAAAGCACGATGAAGCTGGCGCGACCGCTCCTGATTTTGGCGGTGCTGGCTGTCATGGCCGTGGCCGTTATGAGCATCGGCGCTTCCGCGGATG
>JBJYWZ010000551.1:0-1904 GCA_046259725.1 Promineifilaceae bacterium (SeqCode)
AAAGAGGAAAACTCAACATTGGAAGTGCTGTTCAGCCCCGATGGATCGCAGCTCTTGACAGGCGACACCGCGGGCGAGGCCATCTTGTGGGATGCTGAAACCGGCGAGAAGCTGGTCACCTTTGATGGGCACAAAGAAGATTGGGTGCAGGCTTCTGACGTCAGCTACGTGATTAGCCCCGACTACAGCCCTGATGGCCAGCGCGTGGTTACCGGCGGGGAGGATGGTACGGTGCGCATATGGAGTCCCGAAAACGGTCAAGAGCTCATGGCGATTGAGGCACACGAGGATCGAGTTGATGGCGTCGCTTTCAGCCCAGATGGGGCGAAAATACTCACCGCTAGCTGGGACAATTCGGCGAAGATATGGGATTCTGAGACCGGCGAGCTTCTGCTGGCAGTCGAAGAGATACACCCACCCGTCTGGGATATTCCGCAGACTGGGGCGTGGGGTGCAGACTATAGTCCCGATGGCCGCCGCTTCGCAACCGCGGGAATGGATGGGCTGGCCAAGGTCTGGGACGCCGAGACCGGTGAAGAACTGCTTGTTCTCGCCGGACATGAAGGGCCCGTGTGGGATGTCTCCTTCAACCCGGATGGCACGCTCATCGCTACCAGCAGCTTTGATAGTACAGCCAAGATATGGGATGCGGAAACCGGGGAGGAAATACACAGTCTGGTCGGCCATACAAGCAATCTTCGCGAGTTGGATTTCAGCCATGATGGGTCGCTTTTGGGAACCGCCAGCGCGGACGGCACGGCGAAAATTTGGAATGTCGCTTCCGGGCGCGAGCTGGCAACGTTGGCCGGACACAAAGATCGCGTCATGGGCATTGATTTCAGTCCTGACGGAACGGAGATCGCAACTTCCAGCCGCGACAGAACGGTCCGAATCTGGGAGGTAGACGGAGGACGGGAATCGTTCGCATTGGGTGCAGAAACCGACGGGGTGCTAGATGTCAGCTATAGTCCGGAAGGGCAGCGTCTGGCGACCATTGATTGGGACGGCATCACCCAAATCTGGAACGCGATCACCGGTGAGGAACTGCTTACTCTGGAGGGACACGAAGATTGGAGCGGTGCGATTGAATACAGCTCGGACGGCAAACTCCTGGCTACAGCTAGTGACGACGGCACAGCAATAGTGCGCGATGCGCAAACGGGTGAGCTGATCTATAGGCTGGACGGACATGAAGGGGAATGGGTCAATAAACTTGCCTTTAGCGCTGACAGCAAGCTGCTGGCTACGGCCGGCCATGATCATTATGCCATCATCTGGGACCTGAATTCAGGAACCGAACGGCAGCGCTTCGATCATGGGGATGAGGTTCGGGGGGTCTCGCTGAGTCCCGACGGCCGTCTCCTGGCGGCCGGAGGGCACGACACAGGTGTTACAGGTGAAACTGGGGCTGGCGCAATTATCGTGTGGGATATCGCAAGCGGGGAAAGGGTGCACGAGCTGCTTGGGCATGAGTCGATAGTGTTCGAAACGATTTTCAGCCCCGACGGCTCTCTACTGCTCACGTCCAGTGCGGATGCAACCGCCAGGCTGTGGGATATGGCAGCAGGTGAAGAATTATTTGTCCTGGAAGGCCACACCGGGCCGGTATGGCGCGCCGACTTCAGCCCGGATGGCTCCATGGTCGCCACGGGAGGCGCTGATGGCCGAGTTATGCTCTGGGATGTGGCCACGGGGACCGCACTTGTGACACTCGCGCAGCATGAGGGCAACATAAGCGGCCTTGATTTCAGCCTTGATGGCACACGCTTAACGGTGTCTGGTGACCGTGTTTTTGAATACCTGCTGCCACTGGATGAATTCACCGAGCTCGCGCGCTCGCGCGTCACGCGTTCATTAACAGATGAAGAGTGCCGGCAGTATCTGCATCTGGACGCCTGTCCTCA
>JBJYWZ010000552.1:0-3143 GCA_046259725.1 Promineifilaceae bacterium (SeqCode)
TCCGGCCCCACCCCGGCGGCGTGACTGCGCACCAGGTTCAACTGCAGTTCGCGCACCTCGTCCGGCGAAATGATCTTGTCTTTAAAACGGCCGAATCCCGTTGTAATGCCATAGGCCACACGCCCCTCGCGCACGATCTGCTCAACGGCCTCGCGGGACCGCCGCATCCGCGGAATACAGTCCGGATCGAGCGCCACACGCCGTCCGCGCGCGACGGCCACAACATCGTCTACAAGAAGGGATTGACCATTGATCAAGATAGGTTCCATGCCTGGATTATAGCCGGAATTCTTTGCTCAGAAAGATCGCTCTGACCTGGCTGCTGGTAAAAAGTCAAGGTCCAGCTAACCGTTGCCTCCAAAATATGCTAACTTGACGTAATGTTGTATAATTAGCTTATCTCAGCGGTAGTAAGCGACATCGGCAACCTGTTCCTCCAACAGCGCGAGGGAGAATCATGAGTAGTTTTCGCATCCTCTCATTCGACGGCGGTGGTGTTCGTGGCATCTATACGGCCGTCTTGATCAATAGAATCATCCAGGAAGTGCCCGATTTGATTGAGGAAACTCAATTCTTCGCCGGTTCCTCCACGGGTTCGATCCTGTCGATGGGTCTCGCCTATGGCATCCCTCCGGCGCAGCTTATCGAGATCTTCCGCGCTTACGGGCAAAAAGTACTGCACAAAAGCTTTGCGGTGAATCTCGGCCAGGTTGTGAACGCCAAATATGACATTATGAAGCTGCGGCAGCTCCTCACTCCCTACTTCGGCGCGTCCATCCTGCTTGATATAGCAAAGCGCCGCGGCAAAAACATCCTCGTACCGGCTTTCGACCTGGACGCCAAGGTCGACAATATCCGCACCTGGAAACCGAAGATCTTCCACAACTTTAGCGGCGAGCAGGCGGATAATGGTGAACTGGTCGTCGACGTGATCTCGCGTTCGAGCGCCATGCCCATCCTCTTCCCCTCGTTCCAGGGTTATGTCGACGGCAGCGTGGTCGCTGTCAACCCCAGTATGCTGGCCCTGTCGCAGGCCATCGATAAGAACACAGGCAGGCAGGATCTGGCCAATCTGCGGCTGTTATCAATCAACACGGGCTTCTTTCCACGCTATGTCGGCGGCACTGAACATGATTGGGGACTTTCAAAATGGTCCTTCGCGCTTACACCCCTGATCCTGGACAGCCAGATGGGCATCAGCAATTACCAGTGCACGAACCTTCTCGGTGACCTCCGCTACCACCGCCTGGCTCCGCTTCTGCCTAAATCAATCGCTCTGGATGATGCAGACAAGATGGACGACCTGATGGATTACGCCAGGGCGGTCGATATAAAGCCCACCGTGGAGTGGATCAAGAAACGATACCTGACCTGATCCAGGCTGCTGCGGTTGGCTGAAAACCACAACCGATTTACAATTCTCCCATGTCTAAATGGGATGCGCTTGTGGGGCATGATTGGGCTGTTCAACTGCTGTCGGCGGCCATCAAAAACGGCCGAATCGGCCACGCTTATTTGATTACCGGTCCCGGTCAAATTGGCAAGACAACATTGGCCCGGACCTTTGCCCAGGCGCTGAACTGCGAAGAACCGCTGGCGGAGAGACCATGCGGCAGGTGCCGTTCCTGCCGCCTCATCGCCGAAGACCGCCATCCTGACGTTCACCTGCTTCTACCGGAGGTGAGCGGCCGCGGCACTCCGCGAATCAAAGTCGATCAAATCCGCGATTTACAGCACCAGCTTCAGCTCTCCACGCTGGAGGGTCGCTACCGTGTAGCCATCCTGAAACAGTTTGACGCCGCTAATGCCAGCGCGGCGAACGCCTTTCTGAAGACCCTGGAGGAACCGCCGCCGAGCGTCGTCCTGCTGCTCACGGCCGCCGACGCCGACTCCCTGCTGCCGACAATATCATCCCGCTGCCGCACGATCAATCTAAGGCCGCTTGGCAGCGACGTCATTGAACAAAGCCTGATGGCGCAGTGGGCTGTGCCCTCGGAGAAAGCGCTGCTTCTGTCTCGTCTCGCCGACGGCCGTCCCGGTTGGGCGGTTGAGGCAAGCGAAGATGAGAAAATTCTGCACGACAGGCGCGAGAGCCTGACCCAACTTCAAGACATTCTGCAGGGGAAACGCGTTCGTCGATTTACAATGGCCGAGAAACTGACCCGCAAACCGGAGCAGCTCCCCGATTTGCTGCGCGCCTGGCTGAGCTGGTGGCGCGATCTTGCGCTCGTAGCCTACGGACAGGGCACAATCAATCCCAATGTACCAATTTCCAACATCGACCAGCAGCGAATCCTGGAAGAGTTCGCCGCCTCCTGGCCGCTGGAAACAATCGTAGACAACCTCGCCGCGACGGGCCGGGCCATTCAACTGCTGGCCCAAAATGCCAATACACGCCTCGTTTTGGAAAACCTGCTGATAGGTTATCCAATACCCGCTGCAGAAAATACGCGGTGAACAGATCAACATCGCTATGAAAGAAAGATCAATTAACACAGGCAAAATTGGGGGCATCGCGCTTCGCGTTACACCCTCGGCATTGGCCACCGCTGTCTTCTTCGCCGGATCAGTCTCCGTCTTACTCTACAAAGTCTTTAAACGGCGGCCCTGGTCCGCGGCGGCTGTGGGGATCACGGTTACAGCAATCCATTACCTGTCCGATTTTTGGCACCATGTAGGCCACGCCCGTGCGGCTGAGCGGAGCGGCTTCCCCATGGAGGGGGTGACCTTCATCGGACCATTGGCCCGCTCGGATTATCCCAATAATGAAGGGCTGCTGCCTGCTGCGACCCACATTCAGCGCGCGCTGGGCGGTCCAATCTTCAGTTTATTGTTGGCCCTGGCATCCGGTCTGATCATGATGCTGCTGCGCCCCCTGGGCGGGCTGCCTCTTTCCCTGGCTGCCTTTACATTTCTTGACAACCTGCTTGTGTTCACCGCCGGCGCCCTGATGCCCCTGGGTTTCACGGACGGCAGTACAGTTCTGCACTGGTGGGACCAGCGCCAGGTCAGATACCACATGCGTATCTAGTCTTCGGGGTAGTAGTCAGCAAAGAATCTGGCACAAAGCAGTCGCGCAATCTTTTGCGCGCCGGCGCGGCAAGGCGTGCACTGAGCTTGCCGAAGAAATGCCGCGGCTGCAC
>JBJYWZ010000553.1:0-1691 GCA_046259725.1 Promineifilaceae bacterium (SeqCode)
GCCTTGATTTTAATAGGGAATTCGCCCAATCAAGGGTATAATAGTGCACGAAAAACAAGCCACAGCCCTGGAAAAGCGTGCACCTATGATTCGAACCCAGAGTCACCGACAACTCTCCCTGGCAGAGTTTGACTGGCCCTTCCAGACGAAGCTGGATGAAGATAACCGCTGGGTCAAAATGAGCGAATGCATTCCATGGGATGAACTGGCCGAGGCCTACTACGAAGGCCTTTCCAGCACGCAAGGACGGCCGACCAAAGATGCCCGCCTGGTCATCGGTGCAGTGATCATCAAGCACAAGCTGAACCTTTCCGATCGGGAGACCGTGGCGCAGATTCAGGAGAACCCTTATTTGCAGTACTTCGTCGGGCTGCCTGGCTATCAGATGGAAGCGCCGTTCGTGCCGTCGCTGTTTGTCGAGATCCGCAAGCGCATGGGGCAATCCGTGTTTGATGTTTTTTACGATGCGGTAATTGAGGCCGTGGACAAGGCCAAACAGGAGCCGGCGACCCAACCCAAAGCGAAGGCGAAGCAATCAGATGACGATGAGCCACCGCCCCCGGTTTCGGATAATGAGTCCGAGCCTGATGCGGTGGAACCTGCGCGCCAGGGAAAACTGATCCTCGATGCCACCGTTGCATCGCAGGCGATACGATTCCCGACAGACCTGAGCCTGCTGAATGAGGCAAGGGAATTCAGCGAACAGGTCATCGACCGGCTCTATGCCAAAACGGAGCTGAAGCAGAAACCCCGGACGTACCGGCGGAAGGCACGCAAGGCCTACCTCGCTATTGTGAAGAAGAAACGGCCTGGGGCGAAGGTGATACGCCGCGGTATCAAGCAGCAGTTACAGTACCTGCGCCGCAATCTGGGCCATATCGAGCAGCTGTTAAAGCACTTTCCTGAGTGTGCGCCATTACCGCTACCGCGGTGGCTGCTGCACCGGTACTGGGTGATCCAGCATGTGTACGCACAGCAGTGGGAGATGTACCGCAACAAAGCCAAACGCTGCGACGATCGTATCGTGAGCATCAGCCAGCCGTATGTGCGGCCGATTGTCCGCGGCAAAGTAGACAAGCCGACCGAGTTCGGTGCCAAACTCAGTGTGAGTTTGAGCGCTGGAGGCGTGGCGCGAGTCGACCACCTGCGGTGGGATGCTTTCCATGAAGGCCACGATCTGCCATCGCAAGTCGAGGCCTACCGGGAGCACCACGGCGTTTATCCTGAGGTTGTTCTGGGCGATACGATTTATGGTAGCCGGGACAATCGCCGTTACCTCAAGGACCGTGGTATCCGCTTTGCCGGGAAGCCGCTGGGCAGGCCGAAGAAAGTAACCGAAGAAAACAAAGCGGAACTGAAACGGCTGGGGGCACAACGACGCGAAGAGTATGTGCAGCGCATTCCGATTGAAGGGAAGTTCGGCCAGGGCAAGAACGGCTACCGACTCAACTATATCCGGGCGAAGCGCACCGATACCTCAGCGGCCTGGATCAACAGCATCTTCCTGGTGATGAACCTGCTGATCCTGTTGGAGGTATTTTGTTGGCTCTTGAAAAAGGTGCGCACCGGGGTGCGATACTGGCTCTCAAAGTTCATGGAGATATGGGTTGACGGGTGCCGGGCCTGGGTGGAACAGCGGCGGTGCCCGATGTCGGGAAGTACGGCGCTGGCAAGTTTATGAGCAGGCTCTA
>JBJYWZ010000554.1:0-14380 GCA_046259725.1 Promineifilaceae bacterium (SeqCode)
TGATGGCGGGCGAAACCGAGGCAACCGGGATGCCTATTTCTAAGAATATCCTGGTCGAGGTGGAGCCAGTTTAAAAAGTGGCAAGGTGGCACAGTGGCAAGGTGACTCTGCAACCTTGCTACTGACAGCTACAAGGAGAAAACCCTATGAATTGGAACGCGATTGGTAATTGGGCAGATGAAATGGACAAAAAGGTCCGGGAAGAACGGAAGTTCCGCATCAAAGTCGCTGTGAAGCACTATGGCCTGGACTACCTCGATATCGTGGGTGATAAGGAGGTTGAAGACAACCTCCTGACGCGATATGAAGAAGAGGGGCTTGAATGGCCGCCCATGCCCGAACCCAAAGAGGAAGATGAATCATGAGTAATGAGACTTCTCAATATATTGTCGAAAACGCCACCTGCACGTTCTGTGGCTGCGTCTGTGATGACATGATCCTTACCGTGGAGGACAACCACATCACGAAAGCAAAGAATGCCTGCGTGTTGGGGAAAGCCTGGTTCGCCGAGCATACGGTGGAAGATAGGCCGTATGCGCTGATCGACGGCAAAGAAGCCACGACCGAAGAGGCCGTCGAGGCGGCGGCACGGATCCTGGCTGAGGCCCGTTTCCCCCTGGTTTACGGCCTGAGCGACACGACCTGCGAAGCGCAGAAACAGGCGGTGAGCATCGCCGATCTAATCGGCGCCAATATCGACACCACCACTTCGGTCTGCCACGGTCCGACCGGGATGGCCTTCCAGGGTGTTGGGGAAAGCACAATGACGCTGGGCGAGGTCAAGAACCGCGCCGACCTGGTCATTTATTGGGGCGGCAATCCGGCCGAGTCGCATCCGCGCCACTTTACGCGCTATGCGGTAACGCCAAAGGGGATGTTTACTCCCAACGGCCGTAAGGACCGCACCGTTGTTCTCGTCGATGTGCGGCGCACCGCAAGCGCCCGCGTCGCGGACATATTCATCCAGGTCAAGCCCGGCACCGACTTCGAGGTGCTGTGGGCTCTGCGCGCTCTCGTTAAAGGAGGAAAGGTCGACCCCAACATCGAAGAGCTAACGGGCGTATCAATGGCTACACTGGAAGATCTTGCCGAACGCATGATGCACGCGCGCTACGGCGTTCTCTTCTTCGGTATGGGCTTAACCATGACGCGCGGGCGACACTACAACGCCGGGGCCCTCCTGGCGCTGGCCACTGATTTGAACGAACATACGCACTTCGTGGCCAAGCCGACGCGCGGACATGGCAATGTCACCGGCGGCGACAATGTGGTCACCTGGCAGACGGGCTTTCCAATGGCCGTCAACCTTTCGCGCGGCTATCCACGCTTCAATCCCGGCGAGTTTACGGCCGTAGATGTATTGGCGGGCGAGGAGGCTGATGCGGCGCTGATTATCGCCAGCGATCCGGGGGCTAATTTCCCGAAAGCGGCCGTTGAGCATTTACGGCGCATACCGACCATCGTGCTCGATCCTAAACCGACCCCCACCACACAAATGGCCAGGGTCGCCTTTACCACAGCCACTTATGGGATTAACACGGGCGGCACGGTTTACCGCATGGACGATGTGCCCATTACGCTGCGCCCCGCTTTCCCGTCGCCTTACCCGACGGACGAGGAGGTGCTGAAGGCAATCAGGCTGCGCATCCGTGAGCTGTTGAATCTGCCCGAGGGCGCGGTTTATTAATCAGCTATCAGCCGTCAGCGCCAACCGGAGGTTGGTTAGCTGAGAGCTAAGGAGCTACCTATGTCATCCTCATTTCGTATTGTTAACGGCAGGGTTTACGACCCTCTCCACGACATCGACGGTGTTGTTCAAGATATCTGCGTGAAAGACGGAAAAATCGTCGCCGATCTGCCCGAAGATGTCCCATCCATTGATGTCAAGGGCATGATCGTCATGCCCGGCGGCGTGGACATGCATTCGCATATCGCCGGGGGAAAGGTGAACCTCTCACGCAAATTACAGCCGGAAGAAAATCGCTTTGACTATCTTCCCAAAACGTCGATTACGCGTTCCGGGACCGGCGGCACATCCCCGTCCACTTTCGCCACCGGGTATCGCTACGCTCTCATGGGGTACACAACCGCCATGGAGGCGGCCGCCCCACCCTTGAGCGCGCGCCACGTCATCGAAGAACTCCATGACACCCCGATTCTCGACAGCGGTTATTTCATGGTCTTGAGCGATAACCTGATGCTGTTCCAACTGCTCAAGGAAGGCCGCAAAGAGGAATTCAAGCAGGCGGTTGCCTGGTATTTCAACGCCGGCAGAGCATACGCCCCTAAACTGGTAAATCCGGGCTGCGGCCAGACGTGGAAACATCGTAATAAGCAGATCGTCAACCTCGACGACAATGTGGATCACTTCGACATCACGCCGCGCAAGATTATCGAAGGGCTGGTTGGTGCGGCCAACGACCTTGGCCTGCCCCATCCGGCGCACATCCACTGCAACAATCTGGGCATTGCCGGCAATTACCAGACCACGCTGGACACCATGCGCACCGTTTCCGGCCAGCGCGTCCATCTCACGCATATCCAGTTCCACAGCTACAGGGGCAAGTGGGGCGGCAAACATCTCTCGGCGGCGGTTGACATTACGGACTACGTTAACTCCCATCCGGAAGTCTCGGTCGACGTAGGACAGGTGATGTTCGGCAACGCCACGGGCATGACGGCCGACGCCCCGCTGGCCTGGATGCTGCGTAACATCAGTAAGAACAAGTGGGTGAACTGTGATATTGAAAACGAGAGCGGCTGCGGCATCGTGCCCATCGTTTACGAGCCTGACAACTACGTGCATGCCCTGCAGTGGGGCATCGGGTTGGAGATCTTCTTGCTCATGCAGGATCCCTGGCGCATGGCTCTGACCACGGATCATCCCAACGGCGGCTCTTTCTTAAATTATCCCCGGTTGATTCGCCTGCTGATGGATCGCCAGTTCCGCAACGAGGAAATTAAATCCGTGAACCAAAAGGCGATTCAGAACACCATTCTGCTCGACGATCTCGACCGCGAATACACGCTGCAGGAGATCGCCATCATCACGCGCGCCGCTCCGGCCAAGATATTAGGCCTGAAGGAAAAAGGCCACCTGGGTCCCGGCGCCGATGCCGATATTACGGTCTATGTGGAACAGGACAACAAAGAAGAAATGTTCGCCACGCCGCGTTATGTGTTCAAAGATGGGCGCTTGATAATCCAGGACGGCGATTTCATCAGCGATCATGAAGGGAAGTTCATCTATGTTGAACCGGATTATGATCCTACGATCGAAGATACACTGCGCCCCTTCTTTGAAGATTATTACACCATCGCGTTTGATAATTACGCCGTGGGGGATCAATACCTCCATCGCCACCAGGTCATACCGACCCGCGATCAGTTGGCAGTGGCCAGTTAACAGTAATCAGTAATCAGTCAGTCAGTTGCTGACCAGCTGAGAAACTGACTGACTGAAATACTAAGTGAGAGTGAATCATGCAGATTGGAGATGCTGAGATTGTTGATACCTTTGCCGAGGCATTCAAGATGTCGGCTGCGCGTGTGATCATTACCGGCCTAACCCCGGAATGGGCCATGAACTCAGCCGTCTCAATGACCGGTTTTGCCACTTCAATTATTGGCTGCAAGTGCGAGGCAGGTATCGAGAGAACTTTAGAACCAGAGGAAACACCCGACGGCCGTCCCGGCGTCAGTGTTTTACTCTTCGCAATGAATGCCGAAGGTGTAGGAAAAAGATTGTTGGAACGCATCGGCCAGACAGTAATGACCTGCCCGACTACGTCTTGCTTTAACGGGTTAGAAAGTGAGAACAAAACGGTTGTCGGCGGGCAGCTGCGTTTCTTTGGCGACGGCTACCAGATCAGCAAGGTGTTGGACGGCCGTCGTTACTGGCGCATTCCGGTGATGGATGGCGAGTTTCTCGTCGAAGAGGAGTTCGGCATCCAGCCGGCCATCGGCGGCGGCAATTTACTGATCCTGGGTGAGGACATAGAAACCACCCTGCACGCCACAGAAACGGCCGTTGCCGAGATGCGCAAAGTGCCCGGCGTGATCTTACCCTTCCCCGGCGGCATTGTGCGCAGCGGCAGCAAGACAAGCTCGCGCTACAAATTCCTTTTTGCCTCAACCAACGATGCCTACTGCCCGACGTTACGCGGCTTCGCTCCTGAGACGCACGTACCGGAAGATGTAGGCTGTGTCATGGAAATTGTTATTGACGGCCTTGACCTGCCCAGCACCGAGGAATGTATGCGCATCGGGATCGAAACCGCCGCCCAAAATGGCGCTAAACAGGTTTCGGCCGGCAACTACGGCGGCACGTTAGGCCAATACAATATTCATCTGCACAAAGTGTTGGAAAGTGAGTTAGTCAGTTAGTCAGTTCTGACGAACTGAATACTGAACAGTGAAAATGGAGATGCTCAATGAGCTTAAAACTAACATTACATACTTCTCCAACGGTACCTCTGGAGGCAGAGAACATCTCGCCCGACTGCGTCGAAGGCCTTACCGCGGCTGAAATTGCGGCGCTGCCCGCTTATCATGGCAACCAGCAGGCTACCCTGGGCGACTTCTTCACCATCGAAGGAAGCGCCAACGGCGAGATCGAGCTGGAAGGAGACCTGAAAAAGGTCAAAATGATCGGCACGCGCATGTCCCACGGACGGATCGTGATCCACGGGGATGCCGGCATGCACCTGGGGACCAACATGAGCGGCGGCGAGATAGTGGTCGAAGGAGACGCCGGCGACTGGGCCGGCGCGGAAATGTCGGGGGGCGTCCTGGAAATAAAGGGCAACGCCGGCAACGCCCTGGCCGCCAACTTCCGCGGCACCCATGTCGGCATGCAGGGCGGCGAAATATTCGTCCACGGCAATGCCGGCAGCGAAGTCGGCGGGGCTATGCGGCGCGGCTTGATCGCCATCGGCGGCGATAGCGGTGATTTCACCGGCGTTAACATGAAGGCCGGTTCGATCATCGTATTGGGCGAACTGGGCTGGCGAACGGCCGCGGGCATGGTGCGCGGAACGATCGTGTCCATGCATGAGGCGCGCATTTTGCCGACGTTCACATACGCGACGACGTACAGGCCCTCTTTCCTGCGCCTGTACCTGGTGCGCCTGCGCGAGATGGGTTTGCCCGTCGAGGACGCGCAGCTCAACGGTCTTTACCACCGTTGGAGCGGCGACAGTGTCGAACTAAATCGCGGCGAAATATTAATTTTTGATAGATAGTCTTTGATAGATAGAGTGTAGAGATAGAGATAGAGGGATGCTCTATCTCTATCTCAATTTTTACCGGAGGTAGCCATGACACTTTCCCTCAATGAACTCGCGCTGCAGCCAGTTGAAAAACTGATCGCCGGCGCTGAAGCGCTGAATGTAACTGTAGAGACATTAGCCAACGGTACGCGACTGGTCGACTGCGGTATTCACATCGCAGGCGGTTTGCAAGCCGGGACGTTGTTCGCGGAAACCTGCATGGGCGGGCTAGGCAGCGTGACGCTGACACACCTGAGCCTTCCTGACGGCGGAAGCGAGTGGTGGATGCCCGGTCTGACAGTTAACACCGACCACCCAGCCCTGTCCTGCATGGCAGCCCAATACGCGGGCTGGTCAGTCAGCAAAGATGATTATTTCGCCATGGGCAGCGGACCGGCGCGCGCCCTGATCCGCGCGGAAGAAGAACTGTACGACGAACTAGGCTACACGGACACGGCAAACGTCGCCGTGCTGTGCCTGGAAACGCGCACCGCCCCTTCGGAAGAAATCGCCGCTTATATCGCGGAGAGAGCGGGCGTTAAGACCAAGGACCTGGTGCTGCTCATGGCTCCCACGGCCTGTCTGGCCGGCAGCGTTCAAGTGGCAGCCAGAGTGGTTGAAACAGGGCTACATAAACTGCATACATTGGGCTTCGACCTGCACAAGATCATTAACGGCTTTGGCACCTGCCCCCTGCCGACGATCGCCAAGAGCGACACGCGCGCTATCGGCCGTACGAATGACGCCATCCTCTATGCCGGCCAGGTTTACTACACGGTGGCGGCCGATGATGAAGAGCTGGAAGAGTTAATACCCAAGGTACCCTCGTCGACCTCACCCGATTACGGCGCGCCGTTCTATGACACGTTCAAGGGCTACAACTATGATTTTTATAAAATCGACCCGCTGTTGTTTAGCCCGGCGGAGATATTTGTCAACAACGTAAAGAGCGGCCGTA
Source organism: Promineifilaceae bacterium (SeqCode) (assembly GCA_046259725.1). Taxonomy (GTDB): domain Bacteria; phylum Chloroflexota; class Anaerolineae; order Promineifilales; family Promineifilaceae; genus JAACFF01. Next base: position 6,229 of record JBJYWZ010000554.1, read on the forward strand.
CCTTCCACGCGGGAGCGGTGGATGTGGACGTCTTAAAGCAATCGTTCCTGAGTTAGCCAGGATGCAGCCGGGCAACGTGCCGTCGCATACACACTGCGCCGCCATCATTGGCAGCGGCCGCGGCTGGCACACAATCGAATTACAGCGTGCCCTGACAGAAAGGGGCGTCCACTGCGATCTGGCGCCCATTACCGGGCTGCAGGCCGGCGTGGCCATGCAGCCCGCGCTACGCAGTAGGTCCACCGCTTCGCAGTCGAGTATAGAACTGGACGGGTACGATGTTGTTTTGGTGCGCATCGTCCCGCGGGGTTCGCTGGAACAAACGATCTTCCGAATGGACGCCTTGCATCTCCTGGAAGAGCGAGGCGTCCGGGTTTTTAACTGTGCAAAAGCGATCGAGCGAACGGTCGACAAATATTATACCTCAGGGTTATTGGCCCAGGCCGGCCTGCCGACGCCGCGCACGATCGTTTGCGAGAAGAGCGACCATGCCCTGGAAGCATTCGCCGCCCTGGGCGGTGATGTCGTGGTGAAACCCCTGTTCGGCTCGATGGGATTGGGCCTCATTCGCATTGAGAGTGAAGACGTGGCCTACCGCGTATTTAAGGCGCTGGAACTGGAACAGGCCGTTTATTACGTGCAGGAATATATCGCCCATCAAGCCCGAGACGGCGCCACGGGGCGGGACATTCGCGCCTTTGTTCTCGGCGACCGCGTGCTGGCCTCGATGGAACGCCTGTCAGATAGCTGGCGTACCAACTTCGCCCGCGGCGCGCAGTGTCGCTCTCTGCACCTGACGGCCGACCAGCAGGAGTTGTGCCTCCGGGCGGCGCGGGCGGTGGGAACAGAGTATGCCGGCGTCGACCTCTTGCCCGCGGACAACGGCGAGCTTTATGTTGTGGAAGTGAACGGTATCCCCGGATGGAAAGGGCTGCAGGCGACGGGCGACCTTGATATTGCCGGGGAAATCGCCGATTATCTGATAGCGAGTCAGGACAGTGCTCTGGAGAGGATGCCGTAAGAAGTAATGATGGCCCAGGAGATACAGACCACGGTCGGCGCCGCGGCACAATTGGCGTGCCTGTTAGAAGCCAGCGCCGAAAAACCGGGCAATGTCACACCAACCCATGCGTTTGCAGACATGGCTTATGAAGATTTTTTGCGCAGCGCGGTGGCCATCGGCCCGGAAATGGCGCGCGCGGGAGAGCGGGATGCTGGCCAGACGATCCTGGCCGCCGTGGAGGCCACCAGGCGCTGGACGCAGGCAAATACAAACCTGGGCATCATCCTTCTTTTTGCGCCGCTGGCTAAGGCGGCATTGAGGCAAGATGCAGGTGGCAAGATGCAAGATGCAAGTGGCAGGTGGCAGGTGGCAGGCGGGGATTTGCGCACTGCTTTGAAGAAGGTTCTGCGTGACCTGACAGTTGCCGATGCTGAGGCGGCTTATGAAGCGATCCGTCGCGCGGAACCGGGCGGTTTTGAAGAGGCGGTGGAGCATGATATTCACGAGCGGCCGACGATTACGCTGCGCGAGGCGATGGCCGGCGCTGTTGAACGGGACAGCATTGCCGCCGAATATTTGAGCGATTACGCGATCACGTTTGAGCGCGGCCTACCACTTCTGGAACGCATATTAGCGAGCGGGGCGCCGCTGACCAGTAAGCAAAGCGATTTTTGTATGCGCAGCGGCGCGGTTGTGCAGCTCTACCTGGAACTGCTGGCGGAAGTGCCCGACACCTTGATCGCGCGCAAGAACGGCCGTGAGACGGCCGTAGCCGTCTCGCAAGGCGCGGCGGAAGTGCTTTCCAGGGGCGGTATTTTCAGCAGTCAAGGCCGCCAGGCCGTGTTAGAATTTGATCAAACGCTGCGTAAGAATCATAATGAGCTTAATCCGGGCACTACGGCTGACCTGGTGTCCGCGATTCTCTTCACAGCTCTCTTGGAAGGAAAAATAAAATGATAGAACCAAAAGGGACGTATTTTGTCCAGGTGGAAAAAGATTATATCGGTTTCGCCTCGGCCCATTTCATCACCTATGACGGCCATAAATGTGAAACGCTGCACGGCCACAACTACCGGGCGCGCATCGCGATGGGCGCTCCGCTGGATGAGAATTATTACGTGGTGGACTTTGTGAGAACGAAGCGCATGATGAAAATGATTTGCGACGAGATTGACCACGTGGTCTTGCTGCCGCTGCATAATTCACAAATCGAGCTGGAGGTGGGCGAAGAGAGCGTTTCCGCGCGTTACAAGGATCGCCACTACGTATTCCCGCGATCGGACGTCGTCCTGCTGCCTATCCCCAATACGACAGCGGAAATGCTGGCCACCTATCTCAGCGAACGCGCCCTGGAAGAGCTGGAGAAGCTAGGCGTGCGCAATCTGGCGTGGATCGAGATAGAGGTGGAAGAATCGGCCGGGCAGTCCGCGGTTTATCGTCGATCGCTCGCGGAATAGCCGCGGAAGAGTGAGTGCCAATATATATTAGAAGCAGTGTCTTCTTCGTTTTCAGAAAGGAATAATTGCCCATGGATAACACTATTTACCTCGCACTGGGCAGCAACCTGGGCGACCGGCGGGCCAACCTGGTGGATGCCCTGAGCCAGCTGCGACAAAAGGTACAGGTGGAGGAAATGTCTTCCGTCTATGAAACCGTGCCGGCCTATGAGAGTGAACAGCCGCATTTTTTGAACGCCGTGATCAAGGGCAGCACGGAGCTGCCGCCGCAAGATCTGATGCACTTTTTGAAAGGCATCGAGCGGCGTATGGGACGGGAAAACAGCGAACGCTATGGGCCACGGCCGATCGACCTTGATATCCTCACCTATGACGATCTTGTCCTGGACGAACCGGAAGTGACGATTCCCCACCCACACATCAGCGAACGGCCGTTTGTCCTGATTCCCCTGGCCGAGATCGCGCCCGATCTGACGCTGCCCGGTTTTTCCGAGTCCATGACCGCGCTGGCGGAACGGGCCGACGTTACAGATAGTGTTGTGCGGCTGGGACAGACGCTGTCACCGCGATTAGCGCGTGATGTACAGGAGGAACCGCCATTAACCCAATTGAGCCTAAGCCATGTTGGGGTCACGGGCATTGAACATATCGTGCGGCTGGCGGGGAAGGAGCGCGACGAGCTTTTTTACGTGGAGATGGATATCTACGTCGAGCTGCGCCCGGATCAGAAGGGCGTCCACATGTCACGTTTCAGCGACACCGTGGAGGATGTCATCAGTCTCGTGGGCAGCGAGAAACTGCCCAACCTGGAAACCCTAGCCGAACGCATCGCCGTAGAAGTGCTCAGGGACCAGTCCGCCGCGCGATCCGATGTTCATGTTCGCGCACGCTTCCCGCAGGAACGCCACGCGCCAGTATCCGGCAAGTTGACCCAGGAGCTTTATAAGCTAATCGGGATGGCCGCGGCGACCGAGCACCGCGTCGCCCATCTTGTGGGGGTCGAGGCGGAAGGCATGATGGCCTGCCCTTGCGCGCAGGATATGATCGCCGTCCAGGCAAGGGAACGGCTGCTGGAGATAGGTTTCAGCGAGGAAGATGCGGACCGGGCCCTGGAGGTCGTGCCGCTGGCCACACACAACCAGCGCGGCCGGGGCACGCTTATTGTGGGCACGAACGAACCGATTCTCGCCGAGGATCTGGTGCACATCGTGGAAGGGGCGATGAGCAGCGAGAATTACAACCTGCTCAAACGGCCCGACGAACTGTTTGTGGTCAGTAAAGCCCACCGGCGCCCGCGCTTCGTAGAGGATGCAGCGAGGGAAATGATCTATGGCCTGCTTGATGCTTATCCGAACCTGCCCGGAGATACGTTTGTGCAGGTGCGCCAGGTCAATATGGAGACGATCCACAAACACGATGTTTATGCGGAACGGGTAGGCACCCTGGCCGAACTGCGGCAAGAGGTCTACGACGGCCGTTATGTGACGCCGCATACAACGCTTGATCACTGGCTGCGCGAGCAACTTAAGCAGTGAACGGTGAACGGATTGCTGATTTTACTGAACGAGGTCGGCGGCGCTTAGAAGGCCGCGGTGAAAGGCGGTGGCGACGAGGGCGCCGGCGGCACCGGCCTGCTTGAGGGCCGCCAGATCGGAGCGGTCGCGCACCCCGCCGCCGGCGTACAGTGACAACGCGGGAAATAACTGGTGCATGGAAGTCAACAGCTCGATTGGAGGTCCGGTCCCCGCTCCCACATGAGCCAGATCGAGAAGAATAGCGGAATCTATATGCAGGACCACGGCCAGCTCAAGTAGATCGGCAGGGGTGGAAAATTCCGGCGGCGCGCGCAATATACCATTTAATAAATCGACGCTGAGCACTATGCGCTCGTTAGGGAAACGGGCAGCCAGGGCGGCAAGTTGAGCGGGCGACGACAAGGTCTCAGAACCGATAATCACTCTTTCCACACCGAGATCGATCAAATTTTGTGCCTGTTCGACATTAGAAACACCCGCATCAACCCAAAGCATCAGACCGGCATCGCACAGGGAGCGCAGAAGGGCTGTGTGGCTGTTAGCGAAGCGGCGCAGACCGGCGATAGCATCCAGATCGGCAATATAGAGCGTTTCAGCACCTAATTGGTCGCGATAGGCGGCAGCCAGCGCAAAAGCATCTTCGCCGCTGCCGAGTATGCCGCGAACCGGCTTATAATCAACTCGCTCGCCGCGAACGGCGTGAACGGCTTCGCCGTCTTTGAGATCAAGAACAGGAATCACCAGCATGGTGGAATTATAACAATGAAGCGGAAGAACAACACGACAGGCTCGCCATCGGCAAGCTCAGGACAGGCTCGCTCAGGGCAAGCTGTAATCGGCTGGGATATCGGCGGGGCAAATATTAAGGCTGTATACCTGGGCCCTGATGGGGTGCGCGTCATCCAGCTCCCCTTCCCTATCTGGAAGGCGCGCGATGATTTGGAAGCGGTGCTGGCGGAGATTCTGCATACTATACGAAGTGACGGGCAGGAAGCGATCTTCTCCTGCGCGGGCGTGACAATTACGGCCGAACTGTCCGACGCCTTCCGCAGCAAGCGCGAGGGCATCCATTTCGTCCTGGACGCGCTGCAGGCCATCCTGCCCGAAAATGTCTCGCTGCATGTTTTCGGCAGCGACGGCCGTTTTCACGATCCGCAGACCGCCCGCGACTATCCCCTGCTCGTGGCGGCGGCGAACTGGATGGCCACGGCCACGCTTGTGGCGCGGCAGTGCGAGAACTGCGTGCTGGTGGACATCGGCAGCACCACGACCGACGTGATCCCCATCGCCGGCGGGGAAGTCGTCGCTCGCGGCCGCGACGATCCTTCGCGCCTGATTCACGGCGAACTGCTCTACACGGGCGCACAGCGCAGCAACATTTGCGCGATCGTGCAGCGCGTGCCTCTGTGGGGATATTGGTGTCCCGTTTCGGCGGAATATTTCGCCACCATCCAGGATGTTTACCTGCTGCTGGGAGACCTGGCGCCCGAGGTTTGCAGCAGCCCAACGGCGGACGGCCGTCCCGCCACCGCCCCCTTCGCCGCCGAACGCCTGGCCCGCGTCGTTTGCGCTGATGCCGAGATGCTCAATGCGGACGAGATCGAGGCCATGGCCAGGTATGTCGCCATGCAGCACAGCAGCCAGATCGCCGGCGCCATCGCCCAGGTACGGGCGCGACAAGATATCAGCGGGCCGTTGATCGCTTCGGGGGCCGGGGCTTTCCTGGTGTGGTCCGCCGCCGAGCAGTTGGGCGTGCCCTGCCAATCGCTGCACGACGCTTTGGGCCGGCAGGCCGGTGCTGAAGGAGAAGACGCGGCGCTAGGAAGTGAGGCATCTATTGCCGCGCCAGCTTATGCCGTGGCCGTTTTGCTTTCAGAAGAAGCAGCCTGCGGGCGGAGACAACGTGATGTTTGAGGCGCTGATCAAGGTTGGCGGCAGCATTTGCAATACGCAGTCGCTGAAAGTGCTCGCTCCGCAGTGGGCGGCGCTGGCTGCGCGCAGGCCACTGCTGTTTGTGGCCGGCGGCGGCCTGTTCGCCGACCAGGTGCGCGCATTGGATGACCATCTTAGCCTGGGCGACGACGCCGCGCACTGGATGGCGATTGCGGCGATGGAGCAAAATGGTTATCTGTTGGGAGAGTTTATGCCCGGCATACGATTGATTTCGGATTTGGGATTTCGGATTGAAACGAATGCGGAATTGGGAATTCGGAGTGCGGAATCCATTCCACACTCCGCGCTCCACATTCTGCACTCATTGCCTTCCTCGGCTGTTCTTCTCCCTTATTCACTATTGCGCGAGGTTGATCCGCTGCCGCACAGCTGGGATGTTACGTCAGATTCGCTTGCGGCCTGGCTGGCGGGAAATGTCGGGGCCAGGCGGTTAGTGCTGCTGAAGGATGTACCGGGAGTGTATGCTGATGGCGAAGGCGATGGAGAGGTGCAGGCGGAACTGTCGCGCAGCCAATTGGCCGGGTATGACGCTGTAGACCCCTATTTCACCAGGGCGCTGCCGCCGGGGATGGAGACGTGGATTCTTTCCGGATTTCACCCGGAGCGGCTGGCCAGGCTGCTGGACACGGGCGAGACGGAGGGGACGAGAATCACACCTGAGCGTTAGCTCAGGCCTGAGCTAACGCTCAGGCGTCATAGGCCGGCGGCCACTTCCTTGAAGGTCAACACGCTCTCTGGCGCGATCTGAGCGCCGAACTGCTGCGCGACCAGCCCGGCGAAGGTGATCGCCAGCTGCAAGCAGGTTTCTAACGGCCGTTTCCGGATCCATGCCCAGAGAAAAGCGGTGATGAAGCCATCTCCGGCGCCGGTTTCATCGACCGCGGGCACCTGTTTGACGGGTACTTCAGAGAGACGGCCGTCTCTCACCACCCAGATGGGGCTGCTGCCGCGGGTAATCACAACGATCTGATCATCCTGTTTTTGCAGATCGAGCGGGTGATGTACCACATTTGCCGCCAGTAGGCATTCATATTCGCTGGCGTTGAGGAAGAGGAAGTTGGCCCGGGGATAGGCCGCCGCAAAGTAATCGACGTCATAGGTGAGCCAGCCGCCGGGATTGTAGGAGATCAGCTGCTCCGGCGGCGTGGTTTCGAGCACTTTGTGGATGAAGGAGGGCTCGCAGGCGGCGAAGTGGATGATGTCCGCAGGGGGCAAGGTGATCTCATCCTGGGGCACGGATCGGAAGGCCTGCGTCAGGCCGTTGTCAATAAAGACCATCTCCTCAGTCGTGCCGCTGCTGTCCGGGGAAACATGGAACTCCGGCAGTTCAGTCAGGTAATCGGGGGGATGCAGGAAGCGCACGCCTTCGTTCTGCAGGAAAGCGCGGTAACGCATCCCCCATTCACTCTTGCCGGCGGCGCTGTACAGCCCCGCCGCCAGGCCCAATCTGGCGCTGTTGACGGCCACGTTGGCGGCCGTTCCGCCAAAGAAATTCTGTGACCGGATATGGTCTATGGATATCGATCCAATCGATAGGATATCCAGGGGCATGAGGTGTTTTTTCTTACCCTGCCATCGCCAAATCTTCGTAGGCCGCCTCGCGTTCGCGGCGGAACTGGTTGGTATAGAGTCTATAGTAATGTCCCTGCCGGCGAATCAGCTCGCCATGCGTGCCGGATTCCGTGATTCGGCCGTTTTCAATGACCAGAATCCTGTCCGCGCGCTTGATCGTGCTCAGACGGTGGGCGATGATGAAGCTGGTGCGCCCGGCCATCACTGCCTCCATGCCCTGCTGGATGAGCGCTTCGGTCAGCGTATCCACCGAACTCGTGGCCTCATCCATGATGAAGATGTCGGGCCTGGCCAGTATAGCACGCGCCAGGCTGATCAACTGCTTCTGGCCGACAGAGAGCAGGTTGCCGCCCTCCCCCACATTTTCATCGTAGCCATGTTCCAGGGCAGTGATGAACTCGTGGGCGCCAGCCAGTCTGGCCGCGGCCTCGATTTCCTCGTCCGTGGCATCGAGCCGGCCATAGCGCAGGTTCTCGCGGATGGTGCCGGAGAAGAGGTGCGGCGTCTGCAGCACCATGCCCACGCGAGACTGGATCGCCTGCTGAGTCAGGCCGGTGTAGTCCATGCCGTTGAGCATAACACGCCCCTCTTTCGGTTCGTAGAAGCGGCAGAGCAAATTGACGATGGTCGAT
>JBJYWZ010000555.1:0-5494 GCA_046259725.1 Promineifilaceae bacterium (SeqCode)
GGCAGCCGCGGCCGCAACTGCGCCAAAGGCCCGGCCACGCACAACCAGATATATGATCCGGAGCGCATCCTTTACCCGCTCAAGCGCGTCGGCGAACGCGGCGAAGGCAAATGGAAGCGCATCACCTGGCAGGAGGCCCTGGACGAGATCGGGGCCAAAATGCGCGAAAGCCGCCTCAAACGACGCGACGGCATCATGTACCATGTCGGCCGTCCCGGCGAAGACCACTTCACCAACCGCGCCATCCAGGCCTGGGGCGTGGACGGGCACAACAGCCATACCAACATCTGCTCCAGCGGCGCGCGTATGGGCCTCTACATCACCGGCGCCTTCGACCGGCCCAGCCCTGATCACACCAACGCGCGCACCATCCTGCTCATCTCCAGCCACCTGGAAACGGGCCACTATTTCAATCCCCACGCCCAGCGCATCATCGAGGGCAAGATGAAAGGGGCCAAACTGATCACCTTTGACCCGCGCCTGAGCAACACCGCCAGTATGAGCGACGTCTGGCTGCCCACCTGGCCCGGCAGCGAGGCCACCGTCCTTCTGGCCATCGCCAACCACCTCATCCAGCACGATCTCTACGACAAGGAATTCGTGCGCCGTTGGGTTAACTGGAAACAGACCCTGGAAGCGGTGCGCGACGGCCGTTTGCCAATCTTCTACCAGGCCCTGCGCGAGGAAATCGAGGAAGGCCCGCTGACCTTCGACCTCTTCGACCGCCTGCTCAAAGATCTGTATGCCGACTTCTCATTCGAGCGAGCCGCCGAAGAAGCACAGGTGCCGGTCGAGCGCATCATCGAAACGGCCGAACACGTGGCCAACTGCGACGGCAAGCTGGCCACGCACACCTGGCGCAGCGCCAGCATCGGCAATCTCGGCGGCTGGCAGATCGCGCGCGCCCTCTTTTTCCTGAACATCCTCACCGGCAGCGTGGGCACGCCCGGCGGTACCTCGGCCAACAGTTGGAACAAATTCGTGCCCAAACCGTATGATTCGCCCCCTCCCGGCGTCGCCTGGAACGAACTGCACCTGCCGCACGAATGGCCCTTCGCCTTCTTTGAAATGAGCTTTCTGCTGCCGCACTTTCTGGAAGAAGGGCGCGGCGAGATCGACGTCTATTTCACCCGCGTTTACAACCCGATGTGGATCAACCCCGACGGCTTCATGTGGCTCAAGGCACTGAAGGACGAAAAGAAAATGAAGTGCCACGTCGCCCTCACGCCCACCTGGAACGAATCGGCCTGGTTCGCCGATTACGTGCTGCCCATGGGGCTTGCCGGCGAGCGGCACGACCTGATGAGCCAGGAGACCCACGCCGGCCAGTGGATCGCCTACCGCCAGCCGGTGCGCCGCGTGGCCATGGAGCGCCTCGGCCGTCCCGTTGAGTTCACCTACGAGGCCAACCCGGGCGAAGTCTGGGAAGAAAACGAGTGGTGGATCCAGCTTTCGGCGCGCATGGACCCGGACGGCGAACTGGGCATTCGCGAACATTTCGAAAGCCCCTACCGTCCCGGCGAAATCGTGACCAACGACGAATATTATCGCTGGATATTTGAGAACAGCGTGCCCGGCCTGCCGGAAGCGGCGGCCATGGAAGGGCTGGAACCGCTGGCCTATATGAAGAAATATGGCGCGTTCGAAGTGACGCGCGAAAACTACGCACCTTACGAGAAACCCGCTCCCGGATTGAGCGACGGCGACCGACAAAAGCTGGTTGATGCGCCGGCTGCCGATAAGGCAGCCAACGGCCGGGCCACGAAAAACGGCGTGCAGGTCGACGAAGAAGATCGCCTGCTCGTCGATGGCAAGACCGTGGGCGTCCTCGTCGACGGCGAAGCCAAAACAGGCGTGGGCACGCCCAGCCGCAAATTTGAATTCTTCAGCCCCACGCTCTACGAATGGGGCTGGTCGGAACGGGACTACACCATCCCCTGGCCGCTGAAGAGCCATGTGCATCCCGACAACATCGATCGCGGCAAGGGTGAGATGCTGCTGCTGCCCAATTTCCGCCTGCCGACACTGATCCACACGCGCAGCGCCAATGCCAAGTGGCTCTATGAGATCAGCCACAAAAATCCCGTGTGGATGCACCCTGTTGACGCGCGCAGGCTGGGCGTGGACACCGGCGACCTGATCCGCGTGGAGACGGAAATCGGATACTTTGTGGACAAGGTCTGGATCACTGAGGGCATCAAGCCCGGTGTCATCGCCATGAGCCACCACCTCGGCCGCTGGCGCTTGCAGGATAACATGGGCGTCAATCCCGGCATGTCCAACGTGGCCACGCTGGAAGAAGACGGCAAGGGCGGGCACAAACTTAACATCATCAGCGGTGCCCGGGCCTGGCAGACGTTCGATCCCGACACCAGCCGCATCTGGTGGGAAGAGGTCGGCGTGCACCAGAACCTGACCCACGCCGTGCATCCCGACCCCGTCAGCGGCGCCCACTGCTGGCTGCAGAAAGCCGTCAACGTGCGCAAGGCGGGTCCGGGCGAAAAGTTCGGCGATGTCTGGGTGGACACCAACCGCTCCATGGCCGTCTACCGAGAATGGGTGGCCATGACGCGCAGCGCCGTGGATTACAGCCCCGACGGCCTCAGACGGCCGTTCTGGCTCAAACGGCCGCTCAAACCGGTCAAAGAAGCATACAGACTGCCCGAACATCCTTTCGGGCGCGAAGAGAAAGGCGAATCCGTCGCCGCCGATTAAGAATGTGGAATGCGGAATGTGGAATGCGGAGTCAGCAGTGCCCCCAGCCTCCTGCAGCTTGCATCCTGCCCCCTGTATCCTGTAACTATTCCCTCTGGAGGTTCTTATGTGGTTTGAAACATTAATTCGCGAAGAGACTGGCTGTGCTGCCTACATGATTGGCTGCCAGGGAACCGGCCAGTGTGCAGTATTTGATCCCGTCTGGGACATCCAGCCCTACCTCGATATGGCCAGGGAAAAGAAATCAAAGATTCGCTACGTCATCGACTCGCACAGCCACGCCGATCATGTCTCCGGCGCCAGGTGGCTGGCCGAAGTAACCGGAGCGGAACTGGTCCTGCCTGAACTGGCCGAGATCAACTACGAGGCCACGCGCGTCAAACATGGCGACGAAATCCGCATGGGCGGCGTGGGCATGGAAATCGTACACGTGCCCGGCCATAGACCGGAGCAAATTAACCTCCTTGTACGCGACTATCCGCGCGGTGACGAACCCTGGTTCATCCTCACGGCCGATTTTGTTCTGGTCGGCGATGTCGCCCGTCCCGACCTGGCACAGGCCGGCGAGGAGGGCGCGCCCCAGATCTTCGACGTCTCCATTCCCCGCTTTCTGGATCTGCCCGATTTCGTTGAGGTATACCCCGGCCACCTGGCCGGGTCCACCTGAGGACGCGTCACAAGTGGCAAGGTTGCCACTACGGTAGGGTACGAAAGACGCTACAACGAGGCCCTGAAATTCAGCGACCGCGATGAATTCAGCGATTACATGCAGGATGACCAGCCCGTGAAACCGGCCAACATCGCCAATATCGTGGCCACAAACCAGGGCAAGCTCCCGCTGACCATGAAAAAACCTGTCGCAGCACCGCTGGACGTCCAACAGGTGGAAGCGTACATGGCCGGCGGACACATCATCGTCGACACCCGCTCCTCGGCCGAATTTGGCTCAGGCCACATTCCCGGGGCCTTCCACGCCCATCTCTCGAGCCCCGAATTTGAGCAGCGCGTGGGCTGGATAACACCGCTGGATGTGCCCATCATCCTGGTTACGGGCAAAGATGAGGAAGCACAGCGCGCCATCTACAACATGGCCTTCATCGCCCTGGACGGCCGTGTTGCCGGTTATCTCCAGGGCGGTATGGACGCCTGGATGGGGGCAGGCAGGGCCATGGCCACCCTGCCGCAGATCGACGTGTTCAGCCTGCGTGACAGGCTGTCCAGCAACGGTCTGCAGGTATTGGACGTGCGCGAAGATGACGAATACGAGGAAGGCCACATCGAAGTCGCCAGGAACCTGAGCTTCAAGCTGATTCCCACGCGGCTCCCCACCCTCGATCTTGACAAAGCGAAACCCCTGGCCCTCACCTGCGCCACGGGTAAGCGATCCAGCTCGGCGGCCAGCCTGCTGCTGCGTGAAGGATTCAAGGAACTGTATAACGTCACCGGCGGCATGGAAGCCTGGAACAGCGCAGACTTCGATGTCGTCTTTTGATGTGAGAGAAGAGGAAGAAACAACCACCGGGTCCGGCCGAAAACTGCGGTATCTCAGGGCGGCCGGACCCGGTGGTAAAGGTAAGTACCACAAACGGCCGACCGGACACGCCTTTTTTTGACTGCTGCTTGCAGGCTGGCTGTGGTTGGCCCGCCTATCAGGGAAACGCCTCTGCCGCAAAGACGTAACCATTCACCGGACAACAATAAAAACGCGAGACCAAAAAAATTTGTCTTGTCAATTTTATGTTATAAGATTACCGACACATTTCATTTAATCTCTTCCGGAAGCACGTTTGAGCCGGGTCGTTTCCCAACCGCAAATAACCAGCGTCCGGGAGCTGAGAAAGGAGAAAGATTATGATAGATGCAATCATGAAGCCCTGGCCCTGGTGGGTGGTCGGCCCCCTCCTTGGGTTGATGGTTCCGATGCTGCTGGTGTTCGCCGGAAAGAATTTCGGCATTTCCGGCAGCTTCCGTGACTTCGCCGCGATGTGCGCTCCGCGCACCAAAATAAGCTATCTCAACTACGACTGGCGCAAGAATGCCTGGAAGATGTTTCTGGCCGGCGGCGTCGTCATCGGCGCCTTCATCGGCAACCAGATTCTCTCTTATGAACCGGTTCCCTTTCTGCCCGAGATGTATTACAGCGTGGGCGGCGTTATCGCCCTGGCCATCGGCGGCCTGCTGATCGGCTTCGGCACGCGCTACGCCGGCGGCTGCACATCGGGACATTCCATCATGGGCATGTCCAGCCTGCAGGCCACCAGCCTCATCGCCACCATCTGCTTCTTCATCGGCGGCCTGATCATGACCTGGATTATTATGCCGCTGTTTATAGGAGGTTAGTTCGTCAGTATTTCACTATTTCAGTGCTTCAATAGCTGGCAAACTGACTGTCTGACCACCAGACCAACTCCCAGGAGACCAATCTTATGCAGCAAGAATTAACCGCAGTTACCCTCCCGGAAGAAACCAGCAGCGCGGCCGTTAACATCCGCGTCCTTATCATGGGCATCTTCTTCGGGTTTGTCCTCGTCAAAGGCCAGGTCGTTTCCTGGTATCAGATACAGGCCATGTTTCGCTTTGAAAGCTTCCACATGTACGGCGTTATCGGTTCGGCCGTTGTCGTCGGCGCCATCTCCTTGATCATCCTCAGGCGCCTGAACATCAGCACCATTGACGGCAGGGCCCTGATCATCAAGCAGAAAAAACTGGACAAAGGCACCGTCATCGGCGGCATCATCTTTGGCCTGGGCTGGGCTGTCACGGGCGCCTGCCCCGCGCC
>JBJYWZ010000556.1:0-3068 GCA_046259725.1 Promineifilaceae bacterium (SeqCode)
CTGCTCAATGAAGCGCCCGGGGCAGCCTGCGTACTGATTCTATATTGTCGGGCGCCAGCGGTTATCATTCTACAATCACAGCAGTTGATCAGCGAAGAAAAATGGTTGTCCTGATGATTTCTTAAGAAAGATATCTTGAAACCTGAAGAGATTATCACGGAAACTTTTTTACTGATTCATGATGGGTTTGAGACCGACCAGTTTGCAGGATAATGGAACGGATAGTGGTCAGTCGATTTCGATGAATTGGAAGCGCAGTCCGGCGATGACGGCCTGCGTGCGATTTGGCTGCTCCAGCTTGGCCAGGATGCGCTTGACATAGGTGCGCACGGTCTCTTCGCTGATGTGCAGCTCCTCGCCCATCTGGCGGTAGGTCAGCGGCGTCGCCATAAGCCGCAAGACTTCCCGTTCGCGCGCGGAGAGAGATGGCCGTTCCCCGCTGCCCGTCTGCGCGCTGTCCGGCCGCGCCTGGTCGCGGCTGCGGGCGATCAGGGCGCGGCTGATTTCCGGGCCGAGAAAAGACTTGCCCGAGGCCACGACGCGGACGGCGTGGGACAGCTCGGCCGGGCTGACATCCTTGTTCACAAAACCGTCAATACCCTGGTCGAGGGCGTCGAAGACGGCCGATTCCAGCGGTGCCCCGGAAAGCATCAGGATATGCGCGGCGGGGACGCTTTCGCGAATCGCGCGCGCTGCCTGCAAACCATCCATGCGCGGCATCTTCCAGTCCAGAAGGATGATGTCCGGCTGGAGTTCGGCGGCGGCGTTTAAGGCTTCCGCGCCGTCCCTGGCCTCACCCACGATCTCAAAATCGGGCTCTTGAGATAAGACGAGGGCCAGGCCGCGCCGCACCACCTGATGGTCGTCGACGATCAAGATTCGTGTAGACATACGTGAATGATAGCTGAAAAGCAGCCAGCGGAAAATCGGCCGTGATGTGCCGGCAAAGTGCCGGCGCACCGATAAGGCACAATTCTATTCCTTTCGAATGATTGCACAGCGGCGCGGAAGTCTGTCACGGAAGGTCCGGGGGAGCATCATGATGGGGCTGGATGTTCGCGGGGAGGTCAATGACGATGGAGGTACCGGCGTCGGGCTGGCTGTAAATGCGGCAGGTGCCGCCCAGAGCGGCGGCGCGCTCGCGGATGCCGCGCAGGCCAAAATGATGCTCATTGTGCGGCTGGGCGAGCACCGCCTGCGGTTCAAAGCCGCGGCCGTCGTCGCGAATGATGGATTGGGCACGGCCTTCGCTGACGTCGACACAGATGCGCGAGTTTTGCGCAGCGGCGTGGTGCACGATGTTGGCCAGTCCTTCCTGGCAGATGCGGTAGAGGCTGCGGCGGACGGGCGGAGATAGGGCGCTGAAGTCGCCGCGGATGTCAAAAACGAGGTCCAGCTCGACGGCCCCAAGCACATCGGCCGTGTAGACGCGCAGGTCCGATTCAAACTGCTCCGCCGTCAGCTCGGCCGGCCACAGATCACGCACGGTGGCGCGAATCGTGCGCCGCACATCTTCAGCCGTTCTGAGCGCCCAGCGCAGTTCCGGCTCTATCGCCTGCGGATCGTCCGCAAGCATGCGCGCGCAGGCCTGCAGGGCAAAAACCAGGCCGAACAGGGATTGAGAGACCGTATCATGCAGGTCAAGGGCCAGGCGCGCCCGTTCTTCCTGAACGGCGCTTTCACGAGCCCGGCGCTGGCGCGTCTGCATCATGCCGACAGAAATGGCCGTGTGCTCGCTGATCGTGCGCAAAGTCGTGCATTCGGCAGCATCCTCCTCACGCCCGCTAAGATCAACCAGCAAGATGCCTATCGGCAGCGCGCCCCAACGCATGGGCAGGAGCAGGCCGCGGTCGAAAGAAAAGCCATTGTCCAGCTCGACGATTGACTGCCTGCCGGCGTTCAGCGCGGCGACCAAAGGATGGTCTTCGTCATTCAGACCTATTCTCAAATGGTCAATGATTTCAGCAGAGGTCTGTTCCTGATCCTGCTTGAACCAGGGATGCAGGGCATTGAGGTCGTTGTCGACCAGGGCGACGATGGCGCAGCTGAAACCAAGCTCGTCGATAACGGCCGACAGCAGGTGGGCGAGAATTGTGTCCAGATCGACGGCACGCTGTAAGGCAATGAGCAGGTCGAGCAGGATGCGTTGTTGTTCGCTTTCGGAGATGCGAGACATGATACGTTTCTTGTCAAAGGCCGGCAGTTTGTGGTTTATGTCAGCCTGCGGCCCAACAGGGCCAGAAATTTGTGTAGATTATACAGCAGACGTTGATATGGCATAGCGACTGTCTACAAAAGCCTAAAGCAGGGGGATTGCGGTATAATCTCGGCGATGGAGATAGTGGATATGGTTAAGGAATGTGTCATCATCGGCGGCGGGCCCGCGGGCATAGAGGCAGCGCGTGAGGCTGTGAAGTTAGGTCTGGACGTGTCCCTGGTCAGCGCCGGGGAAATCGGAGGGCGAGCGGGCTGGCACAGCCTGCTGCCCAGCAAAGTATGGCTCGCGGCGGCCGAGACCGCACAGGAGCTTGCGGCGGCGACCGGCGGCGAAGCAGCGTCCCAGGAACCGCCGGATATTATTGAACGCATCGCGCGTGTGAAGGCGGATTGGAACAACCAGGCGCGGCAGGAGCTGGAAGACGCCGGGGTACAGATTGTCTACGGTATGGCGAGCTTCGTTTCGGCAGAAGAAGTGCAGGTGAGAGATGGCGAGGGAAATATCGCGGCGGCTTTTTCCGGAAAGCCGGTGATTGTGGCCACGGGTTCCGCACCCTTTTTCCCGCCAGGTATGAAGCCGGATGGCAGGCGCGTTATCGCGCCCAGGCTGCTCAGCAAGCTCTCGAAATTGCCTGCCACGATGCTGGTTATCGGCGCAGGGGCGACCGGCTGCGAGGCGGCATATTTGTTCAATGCCCTCGGCGTGCAGGTGACCTGGATCGTCGACCAGTTCGGCATCCTGCCCCTCTTTCCCGAACAGGCCGGGCGGGCGCTGGGCGAAGCCTTGAGCCGCCAGGGTGTGACGATTGAAGCCGGACAGATGGTTGAAACCCTGGAGCGAGACGAGGACA
>JBJYWZ010000557.1:0-10130 GCA_046259725.1 Promineifilaceae bacterium (SeqCode)
CGAAAGGGGTCGCGGGTTCGAATCCCGCCCTCTCCGCTAACGTACGATAGGTACGAGATGTCTGAACCTGGCGGCTGTTATCTCAACTTCAGCCGCTTACTTCTGATAGGTAAAGAGCCACCCGGCATTATTTTTTTGAAGAAGGGGTGGCTTTTTTGCTGCATCATGATGGCCCGGTTCCGCCGACTAAGAACCAGACAACTCCAGCAGGAATGCGTGGTGGGCCGCTTTTTTGTTATGCCAGCTTGCTCCCAAATAGTCCGAGTTTGCCGACAGTAAGCAAGATATCAAGGTAGATGAGATAAATTCATTCCTGGAGTTAGCGTTGGCGGAGTATAATTGTTTGCGACATGACAGATAAAACTGCGACCGCCTTTAAACACCCGCAGTGCGGCGGGCTGATCTATATGGTACGCGAAGGGAAAGAGGTCTTTTTCGAGTGTAATACCTGTCTTAAGGTCGCTGAAGAACTTGAACGATTGGCGGTGGGGAAGCCGGTCATTCTGCGTAGAGGCAAAAGAAGTGAATCGAAGGAGCAGGCTGATTCAGAGCCGGTGAGCTGAGGCGCTGGCAGAAGCGCCGCGCCAATACCCGGCGCCGCCGGTGCCGGGAACTCCGATTAGCAAAAATTTATTTATCTTATTGCTGCCAGTAGGCTGCAAACGGCTCTTCGAATGCTATATAGAAACCCTGCAAAATGTCCGGGAGATGATCTAAGGATACTCCGTTTTCGTTAACTTCGTACCATATCCAGGTTAGAATCGACTGGACAAAGCGGTGATGGTATTCCATCTCCGGAGCTGCGTTCAATACGTCTTCAAATTCTGCTGAAGGGATCAAAGCCGCGGCCCGTTTTGCTTCGCCAAAGACTGCTCTTGCCTGGATCTCATAGCTCGTGACACCGAATTGGAGATCGTTTAACTGCTCTCTGATTTTGGTGCGTACTGCCATCCAACCCTCCTTCGTTGATTGATTGGTATGTAGATGGTACTGGACTGCTATGGGGTACCATAGTACCATACGGTTTAGGGTGCGTCCATAGAACATTTGATTCGAATACAGCCTATTTACCTTAAAAAATGCAGCGATTCCGCGAAATCGGCCAGGGAACAAGAAGAATTCCTGGGATTTGAATGTGATTGAAAGGCGGGCTGTGAGCAGCAAGCGGACCGGTCAGGGCGCAAAGTTTTTATCGAGGCGCCAGATGAAGGCTATGGCCAGGACGGCTGTTAGTATGCCGATCAGGTACCCATCTATGATCCCGGCCTGGGTAATGTATACCGCCAGCATGCCGCCGGCCCCGGCCACCAGATAAAGGATTAGAACCGCTTCGCGCGGCGTATAATCTCGCGCCACCAGGCGGTGGCTGACGTGATCGTGACCGGCTGTATTGGGGCTGACTCGCCTGCGCAGCCGTGAAAAGACAACAAGCGCCATGTCAAATATGGGCAGGAAGAGGATAAAAACAGGCACCATCCAGGTGACCATATTGCTATTTTCGGGAAAACGGAGCTGCATGGTCAAAACGGCCAGCATAAATCCCAAAAAAAGCGACCCGGCGTCGCCCATGTATATCTCGGCGGGAAAGAAATTGTAGCGCAGGAATCCCAGCGTCGCACCGAGAAGTGCGGCTGCCATCGCTGCTACCAGAAATTGTCCCTGAACAACCGCCAAAAGAAGGATAAATGAGGCAGCTACAGCGCTGATGCCGGTGCTGAGGCCATCCATGTTGTCAAGAAAGTTAACGGCATTGCTGATGCCCAGGATCCAGATAATCGTGATCGCGTAATTGACAACTGCTGGCAGCGGCAGTTGAACGTGTATACCGAAATAGATGAGTATGACAGTAGCGCATAACTCGCCCGCCAGTTTGGTCCAAAAAGGGAGCTGCTGCCTATCGTCGATCAAGCCTACGGCGGCGACAACGGCGCTTGCGAGCAGGACACCAGCGACAGGACGAGGCAAACGGCCGTAGAAGACAAAGAAAAAGAGCGTGACCGCCAGCAGCATGCCGCCGATGATGGCCAGCCCACCCAGCAGTGGTATGGGCTGCTCTTGAGTCTTTCGACCTCCTGGAACATCGACAAAACCAAGATTTTGCGCCAGGCGTCTGACCTGCGGCGTCCCGACGGCCGTTGCCGCGAGCGCGATAAAAAAGATGGCTATAAAAATAAGCATTTGCCGGAATCGCAGCCAGAAATGTCTGATTAGTTATTCTTGGAGCTGCTCTATTTCATCCACAAGAGCCTGGATATCATCAGCGACATCAGCCGGAGCGGACAGCAGGGCCTGCTGCGCCAGCGCCAGCGCCGCCGGAACGTTGCCCATGTCACGGTAGACCCGCGCCTGCAAATAATCCACATTCCATGTCGGTAGATCGTTTGCTTCATTCAGGGTTCTCGCCTGCTCAAACGCTGCAAGCGCCTCATCATAGCGCGAAAGCTGGTAATTGATCTGCCCGGCCTGTATCCATGCCCTGGTCTGCTCCGGATCAAGACTTAATCCACCATCAATAGTCTGAAGCGCAGAATCATATAGTTCATTTCGCACACTCACATCGTCCTGAGCAGCCGCACAGGCAACCAAGACATCGGAAAAAGTGAAGTAAGTTTCAGAAAAGAAGGGATCATTCTCCAAAGACTGTCTGAAGATAGCGATCGCCAGATCACAATTGCGACGAAGATCAAATTCGAGACGCGCGAGTTCGTTGCGTATCAATGAATTGTGCGGGCTGAGCTCCAGCGCTTCCTGGTAATAGGTTTCAGCCATTACCAGGCGTTCTTCCCGTGCTGCAGGATCCTCTGTCGTGGCGGCCCAACGCGTGCTCAGCCGAGCCAGGTTGGCCGAGTGATCGGTGTTTAGGGGATTGAGATCGCGCGCTTCCAAAAGACGTTCCTGTGCCTCGGCCAACAGCGCCTGCTTTTCACCAAGATTCTCCGACAGCCCCGAGCGCTCCAGCAGCGCACGGCCAAGGAATAAGTAGTAATAGTCCTCGGACGGCTCGAGTTCCAGTGCCTTATTGTAAATCGCGATGGCAATATCCCACATCAACGGATCCTGGGACTGGTTGGCCTGCTGATCAAATGGCTGTCCGCGCTTGAAAATCATGTCAGCCTGAACAGCCTTGACGTTCGTCTGCCCGATGAGCAAAACGGCCAGCAGCAGGACCGGTACTGCCGCGGCATACGCGACCGTTCTTCCCCAGGAAACAGCGGTTGACATGGAGCGATGCGCGAATGAAAGCCCCGCAGCCGCGATCAGCAGCAAGAGGAAAAGGTAGTAGCTGCTAAGCAGCCTCGTTGACTGAGCGGCTTCAAGCACGCGCGCTTGTTCGATCGTGGTTAGCGGGCCGTCCGGGGCAAAAAACAGGCTGAACAGCGTAGAAATTGGTTCGATACCACGGGCAAATACCAGGTAGAGCAGTGCTTCACGCAGTAGGACGGCGTGAAGATAGATATAAATAAAACCAATAGTAAGTGAAAGAGCGCCAAGCACGATGGGCGGAATGAGAAACTGTTTCATTACCGGATCCCAGAGCAGGAAAAGCAGCAGCCCGCATATCGCCGCCAGAGACAGTCCTGCCACCGGCGATCCCGCGATCAGGATGGGCAGGCTTAGAAGCAATCCGGCAGCGGAAACGATCGCAGCAGCAAGACGGCCGCTTCTTTGGCCGCGCACCATACTCCAGGCCAGCCACAGCGATATAACCCCGGCAATCAGTAACAGGCTGCGAACCAGCGAAGTCGTCGGGCTGGGAGACACGGGCGGTATAAATCGCTGCAAGAGACCCAGCAGACCTATCAGGAGAAAGGCAACAGAAGCCGCCTTATAACGCAGGGCAGGCATCTCGCTAAGAGAAGGCATCATGGCCTGCATCCCATTCTGGCGGATCATTTCTCCGAATACGATGAGCACAGACATGGCCCAGGCAATTACAATCAGAAGATAAATGAAGGGGGAAGAAACGAAATTGTTATGCGCGTTGGTAAATAGTGACTGATTAATGATTTCCAGAACAGGCAGATCAGCACCACTCTCCAATAGTTTGTCCGCCGGCAGAACATAGTTCAGAAAATCGTAGCCCAGGGTACCAATGATCAGCGCAATTAAGAAGGACCATGCCAGGACCATGCCCCATACGGTGTAATCACTCTCCGGCGCGGCGCTGTTGGGCAGGGTCTTGCGCGCAGCAGCAACTTCTTTCGTCGAGGTCGCCGGCGGCAGCTTGTGGGCGACTACAAATATGAGAGCGACAAAAAGGAAGAAGTCTAGGCGCGTCACGGCAATCGCGATGCCTAAATGTATTTCAACATAATGGGCCAGAACGGCCGCCAGAAGCGCGTTTACCAGTAGATAATCACTGCGCAAGTAAGCGGGAAACGATTCACTACCGGACTGGACCGGAGAGCGAGTGAAGAAGGCATAATAGAACAGATAAATAATGAGACCAAGGATCGTGCCGGCGGGAATGGCGACGCCGAGATAGGTGGGATCAAACAGAGTTAAACTCAATATCGTTCCCAACAGCGCGCCGCCGATCCAGGCGCCAATCAGGACGAAGGCGTCACGGCGTGAACTGACTACACCAAGAAATCGGAATCCATAGTAAAAAACACTTACGTAAAGCGCCTGCCAGGCGAGGAATCCAGCCAGACCTGTTATCACAAATGCATCAAATGTCTCATTATGCGAGCGGTCCGGTGTGGCATTGCGCGCTTCGACAGTGGCCAGTTCCGGAGGATAAAAGCGGTTATAGACCACGTACATTGACTCGGGGCCGTAACCTATCAGCGGTCGCCAGAAATTGAAGTTATCGCTCTCGCCATCTGGAAATGTAAGCGGGCTGTGCGGCGAGATCAGATCGACAACGCCTTCCCAGATCAGAACGCGAACACGATTAGTCTTTTCTCGACCTGTTGTTTGCGATGGATCGAGCATACGGCCGTACGTCCCCAGGGCCGGCAGTTCTTTCCAGGCAATCTGCTCCTCAAAAAGTGTGCCAGCAGCGGGAAATTGAGCGAGGCGGCTTAATGTTCGTTCAGGCAGATTGAACAGCAATAACCAGCCGCCCATCAGCACGGCCAGCAGCAGCCAGCTCAGCCAAAGCCACCTCCATCCCCTTCGCAAAACCACCAGAAGGAGCATGATACCTGCCGCCAGGAACGCACCGGCGAGAAAAAAAGCGAAGGAAACCACGGACGAAGTGACGTTACCGATAATGCCGCTCAACAACAGCATAACGAGAAGCGGCAACAGGGGAATGAAAGCAAGGAGGCCATCCTTCAAGCGAAAATCCTGGCCCGACTCCGCCCGATTCCGCAGTGTGACCAATAGCAGCAGGACAAATGAAAACAGGCCAAGTGCAAGACCTATTAGCGGTCCGCGGCTGCCGGACCAATAGATCGCCAGTAGTTGAATCGCCAGTGCGAAAATGTAGACGCCGGATCGCAGCACATTGGCATAGGAGAGCTCCTCGTCGTGTAAGATACTGGTGGATGCGTCGATGATGCGCCCCAGCGTCAGCGGCACGCTCATGATCAGGTAGGCAGCAATAAAAATGGCGTTGCCCAATTGGCCGGCCACGCGATTAACAACATCGCCGCCCCAGGGCAGCGGATCAAGGCCGAAGTGCTGGATCAAGCCGTAGAATGCGACGGGTATGCTGGCAGCGATGATGGCTGTGGGTATCTGGTTCACCTGAACGCGCCGGCGAATCGTTGTAATCGCCGCAGCGAAAAAGACGATATAAGCCAACATGGTATAGGTTCCCTGCAGTCGCTGGTAGGAGCCTGACCAACTGATTTGCGGCGTGACAGAGAACAGGGTTGAGATGAGATATACGATCACCAGAACGACGATGGGCAGCACGAACGGCAGTCGCCAGATGGATTCCTCATGGCGCCATCGCAGCCGCTCCCACGCACGCCAGCCTCGCTGGTCAATAAATCGAACCAACCATGCTGCCATGATGAAGATTGCGATTGAGCGGAGAATGGTTACTTTATCTGGTTCAAACACGCGCTCGGAGTGGATGTTAAAGAAGAGAGGGACGGCAATCAGGGCAGCCAGCCACCCTGCTTCCAAAATACCGTCACAAAGGCGCGAAAGTTTCGACGTCATACGCAGATGCTCCAATCCAATCTTGCTGAGCACACAGGGATATAAGAATATACAGAAGTGCCGCCGTGCGCTAGAGGTCAGGCTGCGCCAATGCGGTCATCGATTTTCCTCAGGCGATGAACGGCCGTGCGCGACGAGAAGTTTGTCTGGACGAATTCACGCCCCGCGCCTGCTATTCGCCTTCTGAGGCTCTCATCGCTGAGAAGAAGTATCACCTTCCAGGCGAAGTCCTCTGCGTCATCCGCTACAAGCAGGTCCTGCCCGGGCGTAGCGCCCAGGCCTGCCGTCGCATTCGTAGAGGCAACTACCGGCAATCCGGCTGCCATTGGCTCGATGATCTTGAACTGGATGCCGGCCGAGAAGCGCAACGGCGCAACGGCTATCATGGAGTTCTCAAAAACGGTACGTAGATCTTCCGCATAATCCAGCACCCGCACACCTGGCAGTCCCGACATTTTTCTCACCTCCTTTCCCTCGCCTGAAGCTGCGATCAAGAGACGGCATTCAGGGAACCTGCTCAGAATATGGGGCATAATTTCGCTCACCAGATACCTCGCCGCATCGATGTTGTGCATTACGTCCATGTTACCTACAAAGACCAGGTTGGGCGCATCAGAGGCTGCCACCTTCAGGTTAAACAAATTGTCCTCTGTGAAGCTGGGTATCACCTGTAGTTTAGTTTCATCTTCACTAACTTGAAAGAGATCGCGATCGCGTCTGCTTATGAACCATACTTCGTCAAATTTGGAGGCAATCCGCTGCTCAAAGCGTGCGATCCGAGGCTCTTCGATTCGATAGATTGAGCGCCAAATAGTCGATTGGTAAGGTATCGACAATCGCAGTTCGTATGAAATTAAGTCGGTAAGATCAAGGATGCGGTAGAGCTGCTGTTCGCCAATCAAATAGGGCGCCATGCGAAACAGATGAACATAAGCCAGGTCAAAGGTCTGCTGCGAAAGCAGATCGCTCAGCACGCGCTCCATTTGAGGCGAACGATAGTAGAGAGCCTGCAAAGGCAAGTCGCGCCAGAAGTTGAGGGCTACGTTCAGAACAGACCGTCGGAGAGGCAAATGGATTAGGTGCATTGCCTCGCAATAAGGCCTCAGTTCTTCAGCCAACAGTCGCTCCCGTTCTTCTGCGAAAAAAGAAACAAGCGTGACAGAGTGCTCTCCCGCAAACAGCTTAAGAAACTGATTGGTGCGCCGCTTGTCTCCGCGGTCGGGAGGATAAGGAAGTCTTGAAGTTAAGAAGAGAAGGCGCATAGGAATTTCATCGACGCACTACTTATTCAGATTGTGGACGGGAAACGGCCGTCAGCCCCTGCCTGTCAGGCGATCAAGGATTTGACGGAGTCCGGCCGGCAAATATACATTTCGCGCCCACGCCTCGTACAGCGATCCAAAATGGCGTTTGCGGAATAGAAAAGATCCGGGTATCGAGTCAGGCGGGAAGGCGCCGTGTTCCTCTTCCAGTTCCGAGAGGATGCGCATTAGCTGTACGGTGTTATGCACCGAGTAGTCGGCATACTCTCTTTGCCTCCAGCTCTGCTCATCGCCTATGTGAAACGTGAGATACTCCTCCTTAAATTCATAAAAGTTATGCGACAGCGCTACCAGATTAGACAGCAAAGCAAGACCGACGCGGCTTGCCCCGAGACAGACGTCATACAGCCTGAATCGCGGACAGAAATGGCTGGGGAATATGAAGCAGTCCCATCCTCGATGTGCTATCCCATGATCGGAATACATCTCGTCCAATTCCCCGATGGTTGCGTAGCGTGCATCAATCGTGCGCCTGTTGATAACGAAGCTGTCGAATCCATCCTGGATATATCCATGCACCGCTACATAAAATGACGGCTGCAGCGCAATATCCACATTTGTATAGATGAAATACTCGGCCTGTGACTGTTGGTAAAGGCGATCCAGAATATCGGCCAGAAGAGGAAGTTGGCGCGGAATCTTGAACTGAGCCACGTCGAGCACGCTCCTGGTGAGATCGGCGGTCCGCGCAAAACCGGCAGGGGCAGCGGTCTCATCCCAGGCAAACTGTGCGGAAAAGAGATTAATCTTCAGATGGGGTGCAGCATAAGCCCGCGCTCTACGCATGGTCTCAAAGGTGATGGGCTGCGCAGTATAGAGATCAGAGGAGGGGTCTGCCAAAACCGGGTTTACGATATGCGCGATTTCCACAATCTAGGGCTGGTTCAGTGTATCGTGCTCATGGAGCATGTGATTGAGGCGTGAAACAACCATGTCAATCGCCACCTGGTTCAGGCCGCCGCCGGGAATAATCACGTCGGCGAAGCGCTTGCTCGGTTCAACAAACTTCAGATGCATGGGCCTCACGGTTTCCAGATACTGCGACACGACTGAATCGAGCGAACGCTCACGCTCCTCCATATCGCGTTTCAAGCGGCGGATAAAGCGCACATCAGGATCAGTATCCACGAACACCTTGATGTCCATCAATTCCCGAAGGCTTCGCTTGGTGAATATCAAAATCCCGTCAACAAGAACAATAGGACTTGGTTCTACCAGGACCGTCTCTTCCGTGCGCCTGTGGTGGGAAAAATCGTAGACGGGTACGTCTACCGCTTTTCCAACAAGTAGTTTCTTGATATGTTTGACGAGCAGCTTAGTCTCCAGAGAATTGGGATGGTCATAGTTGAGCAGCGCCCGTTCCTCGAATGTCAGGTCGGGCCGGTCCTTATAGTAGGCATCGTGAGGCAGATAGGCGACTTTTGAAGCGCCAACCGCATCCAGTATCGTGCGTGCGACAGTTGTCTTGCCCGACGCCGTCCCACCGGCAACACCAAATACGATTGGTTTGATTTCCGACATTATTCAGCGACCTCCTATACCATCGAGGCAAAAATACCACACTGTCAGGTGACAAACAAAAAGGCTCTGGCCAACAGCCAAAGCCTTTTCCAAAAAGAGCCGACGATCGGATTTGAACCGATGACCGCAGTATTACGAGTACTGTGCTCTACCAGCTGAGCTACGTCGGCATTTTGCCGCATCACATTCGTGATGAACATGCGAAACCAGCAACAAAAATTATAGCAACGGCCCAGGTGTAAGACAAACCTGATTCATTGTTCTACCACAATTGGATTCTGCGGATCTCTGCACCACTGGCTCCAGGAACCGGCATAGAGACGGCCGTCGCCAAGACCGGCATGGGCCAGCGCCAGAAGGTTGTTGCAGGCTGTCACACCGGAGCCGCAGTAGAAAGTCGCTTCGGAGGCCGGAACCTGCCCCAGAATTTCTTCGAAATGCCTGCGAAGCACTGCATCTGGCAAAATACGGCCGTTCTCATCAAAATTTAGCTTATGAAAACGGTTAATCGCGCCCGGTATGTGGCCGGCGACGGGATCGATTGGTTCTATTTCGCCACGAAATCGTTCCGGTGCACGCGAATCGACGAGCAGCGTGACACCCGTAATGTCCTCCATCTCTACCAGCATCTCCTGTCTTGGGCGGCCAACAAATATCGCCGCTTCCCGTCGCTCGATGCCCGCGACCAGAGGCAGACCGGCCTCTTTCCAGGCGGGGAACCCACCATCCAGCACGGCAACCCGATCGTGACTCATGTAGCGCAGCATCCACCACAGGCGGGCTGCGCCGGCACCGTTGGTGTCATCATAGACGATAACCTGCCTGCCGGTGGTGATGCCCAATCGTCCAAATAGATTCACCATATCGCCTTCGGAAAGCAATGGGTGCCGTCCGGCGTCGGGGATAGAGAGGTCGCTCAGGTCTTCGTTCACATGGGCATATTGGGCCGTTGGAATGTGCCCTGCCTCATAAGCCGTCCTTCCACGGTCGACATCCTCCAGGTAAAAGCGGCAGTCAACCACAACCGGGTTGTCATTTTCGATAAGGGCAGCGGCCTGCTGCAGATTAATAATCGTGTCAAAGTACTCCATGTCACCATTCCGTCAGCGGATTTATTGACCCTAAAAAAGGGATTTTTCATTGATCTTATTTATTATTTTAGCCACC
>JBJYWZ010000558.1:0-10060 GCA_046259725.1 Promineifilaceae bacterium (SeqCode)
GTCGGCCGTTCGCCGGACAGCATGTAGAGGTAGTTGGCGGCGTGGCCCAGGGCGGCGTCCGGCTCCAGCGGCTCCTGGCCGTGGAGCAAGCGCCAGTAGGCGGCGACGATGGTGGGAAAACGGGCAACCAGAGCCAGTGCCAGGTCGCCGGTCGCGTCCAGATCGAGCGTCGCGGCGGCCATGCGCAGGGCATCCATTGGCTTTACCGTGCGCCGGGCCGCTTCGCGCAGCAGGTCCAGCGCCGGGGCAGGGAGCGCGCGCTGAGCGGCCAGGTCGCCGCGCAGCGAGGCCAGTTCAGCAGGGGAGGGCAGACGGCCGTGCCAGAGCAGGTATACCACCTCTTCAAAGGAGGCGTTTTCGGCCAGCGTCTCCACGGGAAATCCGGCGATGATCAATTCGCCGCGCTGCCCATCGACGCTGCTCATGAAGGTCTCGGCGGCGATCACGCCTTGCAGGCCGGGAAAATAGTTGTTATTGGTCTTTGGTTTATTGTCCATAGTCGTGAGCTCTCATATTCAGTTGGTCAGCTGGCCAGTTTGTCGGTTTATCCACCGTGCTGGCATTTATCTTAGGACATGGTTATAATGTTGTCAATATTGATTGCATAATCAATATGTTTTTGAACGGGAGAGCATGAAGATGGAACAGCAATATGTAACGGCCGAGGAAGCAGCGGCGAACCTGGGCATCAGGCGGGCGACGCTTTACGCTTATGTGAGCCGCGGGCTGATTCGTTCAGAAGCGGCCGGAGACGGCAGCCGGCGGCATCGTTACGCCGCGGCGGACGTGGAAGCGCTGCGCCAGCGCCGTGATCAGCAGCGCAACCCGTCGGCGGTCGTCGAGGGAGCCCTCGATTGGGGCGCGCCGGTGCTGGAATCGTCGATTACACTGATCGACGACGGTCGTTTCTACTATCGCGGACACGATGCGATGGCATTGGCCCTGGAAGCGAGCCTGGAAGAAGTTGCCGGCCTGATTTGGACCGGAGAGCTGGACGCGGCTCCTTTTTCTCATGTTGTGCAGCGGCTGCCCGAGACAGGGGGAGCAGGCGAGGGTCTGGACCCGATCACACGTTTTCAGACGGCGCTTCCGTTGGCGGCCGCCGCGAATGCCGCGGCCTATGATCTGCGGCCCGAAGGCGTCATGGCCAGCGGCGCGCGGATCATGCACCTTTTCGCGCGTCTCCTGAGCGGCGTCTGGCCGGCGGATGAGGGCATCGCCGGCGCGCTGCAGGCGGGATGGGATCTGCAGGTGGATGCGCGCCAACTGCTCAATGCCGCTCTGGTCCTCTGCGCCGACCACGAGCTGAACGTCTCCGCCTTTACGGCACGCTGCATTGCTTCGGCCGCGGCAACGCCATACGCCGTCGTGCAGGGCGGGCTGGCCGCGCTCGAAGGCACGCGCCACGGTGGTCATACGGAACGGGTGGAGGCTTTGTTTTTGGAGGCCGGCAGGCCGGAGGAGGCGGGCGAGGTGATTACGGCCCGCCTGCGGCGCGGCGATTCTTTGCCGGGCTTTGGTCATCCTCTCTACCCACAGGGAGACCCGCGTGCAAGGTTATTGCTAGAGCTGGTTGAGGGTTGCTGCCCGCAGTCGGCAGCGTGGGAGCTGGCGTCGGCCATCACCGGTGCAGCGGAAGAACTGCTCGGCTTACGGCCGACGATCGACTTTGCCCTGGTGACGGCCGCGCGGGCGCTCGATCTGCCGCCGGGCAGCCCGCTGGCGCTTTTCGCACTCGGCCGTACGGCAGGCTGGATCGGCCATGCACTGGAGCAATACGCGGCGGGGACGCTCATCCGCCCGCGGGCGCGTTACGTGGGACGCCGCTTTTTTTAGCCGATGCCGTATTGGTCGCGGATGAAGGGCAGGAAACCACACGCTTCCAGGCGATCCAGGGGAGCGCGGAAGGTTACCTGTACCACGCCGGGATTACGGCCGATTTCGATGGCGCCGGTGATCGTGGCGCGGTTCATAACTTCGGGCAGGCTCATCTGCAGCAGTTCCGCGGCGCGGGCTAGACCATTATCGGTGGCCGCGTTGAGATCGGGGCCGGTGCCTATGACGGAGATGGGCGCCGATTCTTCGATCTGCGTGCCCCAGGCCTCCGCGATCGCCTCGGCACGCTCGCGCTCCATTTCCGTTAAAGGTTTGGCCGTGAAGGGCAGGTCCTCTATCAGCGGGAAGAGCACGGGGCCGTCGAGATTTAATCCCTTTAGCAGGTGCACTTGCAGCGTTACCGTTCCCGATACATCGCAGGTGTGCCCGGCGATTTCGCCGTCTCCCTGCAGGGCGTGCATATCGCCCATATAGACGCCGCCGCCTGGCGTTTTCACGGGACAGACGAGGATCGCGCCGGCGCGCACGGCGTCGATGTCCATGTGGCCATCGGTGCGGTGTTGGGCTAACTGTTCGGCCGTGACCGCGTATTCATGCGGCGCGCCGATGAGGAAGGAGCCAAAGTCACCAGCATTGTGTGAATCGGGGATGGGGTGCGAGGGCGTGGTTCCCAACTGGCCCATGAACGGGCGCAGCCGCGCCACCAATCCCACCAGATCGTGCGGGGCAAAGGTCAGGATCGGGTTCTGAATCGAATTCTCCGGCAGCGCCGCGTAGGTGTTGGCCTCCCAGGCGATCTCCTCCGCCGGCCCTTGCGGCAGGGTGACGCCTATCTGGCGGTTGCCGTCAAAGGCGATGGTATAGCCGTTGGTGAAGTTAAATGGCGCGGCTTCGGCGCCGCAGTTGGCGCAGCGCACGGCCGATTGTCCAATGCCCTCGATTACGGTCTTGGGATAGAGCGTGCCGCACTCAGGACACTTGCCGGCCACGTAGGGATCGCCCAGGAAACGGCCGTCCATGAAGACATCATTGCCCGACGCCGTGGCCAGGGACGTGACCGTGATCTCCTTGATGCGAATGGCAATGGCGTCACCCACTTCCGCGCCCTGCACGGCGACGGGTACGGTGACTTCATGCCCACCGCGGATTTCCGGCGTGATCATGGGCCCCCAGCAGCCGGGCGCTGTGTTGGCCACGATATGCCCGCCGTCACGCACAGGTCCGAGCATTGGCCGGTCTGGATCGAGAATGCCATTGGTGAACTGGTCCACAAAGACGGTCTCATGACCCTGGTCATTGCTGCCCGGCTGCTGCCGTTCGACTTGTTTTTCGATATCGAGTGTCATGGTTTATCTCCTTTCTAGAGCGTTCAGCAATCAGTTGTCAGCCGTCAGCTTTTAGCTGACGTATTAGCTGATGGCTGATAGCTTATTGTCCTCCGGCGATCGGCAGCAGAAAGGCTACTTCCTGGTTGTCAGCCAATGGTTCGGACGGTGTGACGTGCCTGCCGGAGATAATGGGCACGGCCGTGTTGAGCAGGGGAGTTGACGCGGGGTACTCGCGGTGCAGCCAGTCCGCCAGATTGGCCACGGTCGCGCCATCGGCCAGTGTTAAAGTCAGACGGGGACGGCCGATTTGGGCGGCCAATTCTCCACTCAATCGCACCCTAACCTTCATAAATGCTTCCTTTCTCTTGCGGCTTCATTGCTGTTCACATCATAACATACAGATCCCCGAAATCAAGAGAAGTATCCCTATCTTTGTTCAGTTTTGTAGCTCTTCCCCATTCTGCCATTTGAGGATTGCGGATTAAGATGATGTCTACCAGGTGTTGACATGAGTATGATAAATCTTTTAATATACTTAATATTTCAAACAAATCCCATTTTGTGCTTCCGGAAGTTATTCCCGGTGAACCGAGGAGAGACCATCATGGCCAGATCACCTTCGAAAATGGCAAGGGGATTCTTGCCGATCCTTTTACTCACACTGTTTTTCATGCTTCTAATGGCTTCAGGCATTGCTCTGGCTGGTTCAAACATCACCAACATCAGCCCCGACATTTCGACCTACTACAATCAACCCGGCGGTTTCGGCTTCGGTGCTTCAGGTGGCCGGGTGAATGGCCTGGCAAGTGTGCCCAATAACAACCAGGTTTTCTACGCCGCCAGCGAGTGGGGTGGCCTGTACAAGACAGCCGATGGCGGCAACACTTGGTTCCGGCTTGAGGGCCACATGCCTGTCGCCACCTGGGACATCATGGTCAATCCAGCCGACCAGAATACGATCTATGCGACCTCGTTCTACGATGGCCGGGTCAACTCGCTGTCGGGAATCGAAGTGAGTCCCGACGCAGGGATCACATGGGCTAAACCGGCCACGGCCTCCCCGATCACCGGGCCAGGCGGGAACACCGATCCTGGCTACATCTGCGACGCGGACCGCATCGACGAACCTTCGGCTTTCGGGATTGCAATCGATCCCGGCGCACCTCAGAACGTGTTCGTCGGCAACAACTGCGGGTTGGCGATCAGCAACGACTCCGGAGTGACCTGGCGTTTTGTCGATCCCACTCCCGCAACCCCTGCCAGCGACATCTGGGATGTGGTGGTGCAGCCGGGCGGAATCGTAGACGTCTGCGGCGATGACGGGCACTACCGGTCGCTCGACGGTGGCAGCACCTGGCCGATCGGCGGTGCGGGCCCGTTACCTAGAGGCCGCTGCTCCATCGACGTGTCCCCGCATGAGTCATATGTCCTGTTTGTGGCCGACGACCGGCCCGTCGGAGACCCGGTTCACCATTATGTGTGGGAGTCCGACGATGGAGGCCAGAGCTGGACCAATCTCGGCAAACCCTATCCGGCTGGAGCGCATAAGAGGACTCCATTCCTGGTGGTCAATGAACGCTCACCATACGGCGGCAGCGATGTCTTCGACGTGTGGTACGGCGAACAGGATCTGTGGCGAATATCGTGCACGACCCCGACTAATCCCCAGCCGGGCGGCTCACCGCGCTGCCCAACGACGACGGATACGGCGGTCACCTGGGCCGGGCCATTCAGCGAGGCTCAGGGAGCGCACGGCGATTCGGGAGATCTGGCGTTTGACAGTACGGTGGGGGTCGATGCCTGCCCAATGATCTACTCGTCAGACGGGGGTGTATTTCGCAATACGGACCTGGGACCTGACTGCCATAATCCAAATTTCACGCAGCCGACCGTCTCTCCACATGCTCTCTGGCTGTGGGGGATGGCAGGCGCTGACCTTCCAGGGGATGTCGTAGCCCTGAACTTCGGCGTACAGGACGATGGCCAGTGGTCATCGCCGGATGCACACAGCGCCGCGCCCAGCTGGACTGATGGGCCGACGTCCGACTCTTTCTCCCATGTTGCCGATGAGAATCGCGTTGTGTGGTTGGGGCAAGATGGCCTACATGTACAAAGCCCGCCGGGCACGCCTGGCGGCCTTATCGTCGCGACGCCCGCCCCTGTGATAGCTTTCCGCTTTACCCCGGCGATTGCCCAGTTCGGCGATAAGCGGTACGCGATCGCCACCACGGCCGGCGTATTCATCACACAGGACATCACAGCAAGCCCGATAGTGTGGACCGCGCTTGGTTCGGGGCCAGCAGGTGTATGCGGGGTACGCGCCGCCGTCGATCCCGTGTCCTCGACGCCCGTATTCTATGCACGCATAGGGACCAATGGGACGAGCAGCTGCAATCAGGCGATTTACGATACAATCGGCGACCAATTGTGGAAATACAGCGGGACAAATTCCGGCGGCACATGGCAGCAAATTGATAACGAAGACCTTGTGGAACCAAATGGTTCGACCAGCACAATGGCCGGAGGGATCGGGGTCTTTGGGGTGGATCCTAACGATCCGAACCGCCTTTATGCTGCCAACCTCAATCCGGCTCGCCCCGGAATGGTCTTCTCGGACGATGGTGGGGACACCTGGCACCGGGACACCGATCTCGACGAGATGATGACCGGCGGCGGCGCTTTCAAGTACGTGAACGAGCGCGGTCCCGCCAATGACACAGGATTCGGCAACGCTCAGGATTTTATGATCGACGGCCGTCGCGTGGGCTACTTCCCCGGATATCCGCAGCCGTCGCTGGTTGCCTTTGATCCGCAGGATTCTAATATCATCGTCGCCGGTGGACGCGACTCCGGAGTTTTCCTGAGCACGAACGGCGGGCTGGATTGGGGGCTGGTAACTGATCCCATCAACTCGGCCAGTTCAGGCATCCCCCATATTCCACGCCCGTGGTTCGCGCACTTCCAGCATGACGCAGCAGGCGCAGTATGGATTTATCTGGGTACACAGGGCACGGGCGTGTGGCGCATCCGCGTACAGCTTCCCACAGCGGACGCGGGAGGTCCGTACGTCACTGATGAAGGAACCGATATAGTGCTTGACGCGGGCGCTTCGAACGATCCGGATGGCCAGTTGCTATCCTATGCCTGGGATCTGGATAATGATGGAGAATTCGACGATGCAGCCGGACCTAAGCCGCTGTTTGACCTGGTCGGGCAAGATGGCGTTTTCACCGTGCGAGTCAAGGTGAGCGCGGGCGGCGTGTTTGCCGTCGACAGCGGCACGGTGACCGTGAACAATGTTGTCCCATCGTTCGCGGCGCTCTCCTCCGATGCACCACAGCCTGAGAACAGCGCCATTACCGTAAACGGTGTGATCAGCGATCCGGGGTGGCTTGACCCCCTCACGTTGGCGATTAATTGGGGAGATGGCTCTCCGCTGGAAAACATCAATGCTACGCTTGAAAACGGCCGTCCGGATGCGACACTTGCTTTTTCCGCACTGCATACCTACGGCGACAATGGTACGTTCAACGTGCAGCTCTGCGCCGCCGATGACGATTCAACTTCCTGCCAGCAGCTTGTCCTGCAGGTGGATAACGTCCCACCTACTGCAACCATTGATGATGCCGGTACGGTGCTCGTCAATGGGTCGCCGACGTTCCTCAGCCAGGCCGGGAAGCCTCTTGATTTGGCCGGACGGGCCGTCGATCCAGGCAGCGACGACCTGACGCTCGGCTGGGATTGGGACGATGGCCCGCCGTCTCTTGATGTGGTGACCATGTATCTGGTCAATCCGCCTAACCCGGATCCTCTGCCCAGCCCCAGCATCCAGCCTCGTGATATCACGGATATGCAGAGCCACAGCTTTGCGGAGGCGTGCCTGTACCAGATCGGTTTCATGGCGGCGGATGACGATGGCGGCGCGGATACAGATACTGCCACCGTCATTATTACTGGCAATGGGACGCATACCCGTCCCACTGGCTATTGGATGCACCAGTATCGCGGGAATGGCAAAATCGACTTTGATCAAGCGACCCTGGAATGCTACCTGCAAATCACCGCCTACATGAGCGCGGTATTCAACGAAGCGCGGGATGCTTCCACAATTCCGGCGGCCTACGATGTCCTCTTCTTGAAAAATAACAAGGGCAGTTCGATTGACAAGTTAGATCGCGAACTGCTGACCGTCTGGCTGAACTTCGCCAATGGATCATTGGAGTACAGCTTGTTTGCCGCTCGGGTTGCGCAGGCAGAGACGGTGCGGTTGAACCCGACCTCGACCGCTGCTCAAATCAAAAAACAAACGAGGATCTTGCACCGGATCAATCGTTG
Source organism: Promineifilaceae bacterium (SeqCode) (assembly GCA_046259725.1). Taxonomy (GTDB): domain Bacteria; phylum Chloroflexota; class Anaerolineae; order Promineifilales; family Promineifilaceae; genus JAACFF01. The sequence continues at coordinate 7,500 of JBJYWZ010000558.1, forward strand.
AGCGTTATTCCCGCGCTCAAATACATAGATTGGTCGAATGGATGGGTAAATGCGAAATGACGATGATTCGTGGGCCACGGATGCGCATAAGTGGCTGAATGTGCCCTATGACTGCGGCATTGTCCTGTGCCGGAACCCTAAATATCTTGTAGAGGTTATGTCTCTCGATCCCGCCGGCTATATTGAGGCGGTAAGGGGATTCGCGGAACCGCACAACTTTACGCTGCAGATGTCGCGCCGCGCCAGGGGCATTGAAGTGTGGGCGGCGCTGCGGGCATTGGGGCGATCCGGCCTGGCGAACCTCGTCGGGCGCACCTGTGACTATGCCCAAATGTTCGCAGAGAAACTTTCCGCAGCGGGCTTTGAAATCCTGAATGATGTGGTCCTGAACCAGGTGCTGGTTTCCTTTGGCGATGATGAGAAGACGCAGTGCGTGATTGCTGGCGTACAGGAGGAGGGAACGATGTGGGCCGGTGGGACACACTGGCATGGACGGCAGGCGATGCGCATCAGCGTCTCTTCATGGGCGACAACGGCCGAAGACGTCGAGCAGAGTATCAAGGCCATCATTCGCGTGGCCCGGGATAGATAAGATGGCTCATGACCTAAGCATCTTGATTGCTTCGCGCGCGGCATTATAGCCGGGCGCGCCGGTGACGCCACCGCCGGGGTGTGCGCCCGCGCCGCAGAGGAAGAGATTTTCTATGGGCGTGTTGTAGCGGCTCCAACCGCAGACAGGGCGCATAATTAAGAGCTGGTCTAGGCCCATCTGGCCGTGATAGATGCTGCCTTCGGTCAGGCTGTACTCCTGCTCATAATCAAGCGGCGTCAGCACCTGGCGATCGAGAATCAGCGACTTGATATCCGGAGCATAACAGCTTAAGGTCTCCACAACCGTATCGCCCAACGCTTCGCGCTGAAGTTCCCAATTGCTTTCACTTTGCCCCTCTGCCGCTTTGCCACCCCGCAACCTGTACGGCGCATACTGCATGTTAATGGACATGATGTGCCTGCCCTCAGGGGCCAGCGAGGGATCGAGCAGGGTGGGGATCGTCATGTCAAGCAGTGGTTTAGCAGAGAAGTTTCCGTATTTAGCGTCGTCGTAGGCCCGTTCCAGGTATTCGATAGAAGGAGCGATCAGAATCCGGCCTGAAAGATGGTTCTTTTCCGTCTCGCCAATATAGTTGGGCACGCCGCTGAGTGCCAGGTTGATCTTGGCTGTCACGCCGCGGTAGATGATATTGCGCACGGGGCGCATGAAGCGCGGCTCCAGATTTGTCGGACCGACCAGGCCGAAGAAGGTGCGGCGTGGATCGGCATTGGAGACGACGATGCGCCCCTTTAGCTCCGTCCCGCTGGCCAGGAGGACGCCGGTGGCGCGATTGTCGTCGAGCGTTATCTGTTTAACGGCCGTGCCCGGGCGAATTTCTGCGCCGTATTCCTCAGCAGCAGCGGCCAGCGCTGCGGACAGCTGCCCCATGCCGCCGGCGACGGCGCGGCGGCGCATAAAGCCGTGGGCGTGGCGGTAGAGGAGCATGAAGGTCGTTCCCGAACCGTAGGGGCCCAACTGGTTGCCCAGAAGCGCCGGCGCGGCCAGCGCTCCTTTCAGCGCATCGCTCTCAAACCATTCGTCGAGGTACATGCTGACCGGCAGGGGCAGGACGCGCATAAATTCCATCATTTCTTTGCCGCCCATGCGCCGCAGATTGAGGCCAAAGCGGCCCCAGGTCGTCGCGTCGCCCAGCGAACGATCCATCAGATCGGGCGGCGTGAGCAGCATGATGCCGCTCAGAACGCGCGCCATGCGCTCTACCTGCGCCGCGAATTCAGGGTAACGTTGAGCATCATGCTCGCTGAAGGGCGCAATGGCCGACGCGCTTTGCGCCGCATCGCGATAGAGCGTCAATGCGGAACCGTCGGGTTGGGGCGCGAAGACAGCGACCTCACTTTCGAGAAAAGTCAGACCGCGTGCCGCCAGGTTTAGCTCATCGACAATTTCATCGCGCAGCAGCGTGGCCTCATCCGTGCCGGTATTGATTTTATAGCCGGGAAAAATGTCCTCTGTCGCCGCCGCGCCGCCCAAAACTTCGCGCTGCTCCAGCACGAGCGTCTTGTACCCCGCTTTAGCCAGTAAAGCGGCTGCTACCAGGCCGTTGTGACCGGCACCAATGATGATCGCGTCGTAATTGTCAGCCATAGTTGATCCTTACGGATAGAGATAGAGAGTAGAGATAGAGAAAACCCCTCTATCTCTACTCTCTATCTTAGTTCCTTCAGCATTTCGCGAGCTCCGAACTGGCCGGGCGTGCCCATGATACCGCCGCCGGGGTGGGTGCCGGACCCGCACTGGAAATAACCTTTGATGGGCGTACGGTAGTTGGCCCAGCCGGCGGCCGGGCGCAGGAAGAAGAGCTGCGAAAGGCTCAGTTCGCCGTGGAAAATATTGCCGCCCGTGATGCCGGCGATGCGCTCGATGTCTACCGGCGTCAGAACCTGGCGGTGCAGGATGATGTCCTTCAGGTTGGGAATGTACTGCGCCAGGGTATCCACCACGGCGTCGC
>JBJYWZ010000559.1:0-4325 GCA_046259725.1 Promineifilaceae bacterium (SeqCode)
GAAAAATGATTCAATCCCCGCCATGCCGTGTGAGATCTGACATTTGAACCTGCATTCGCAGGTGGGGTACGCTCCGCAAGGATACTGCCTGGCCTTTGAGGGCTACTACATCCCCTAAGCGAAAATTTGCACCCCATTTAGGTGGCGTTGGCTCAACGCATGAAGCCCATCACGCACACAGCAGGGTAAAAAGATAGTAACACAGTCAGAATTGGTTAGCAAGCAACTTTGGAATTTTTAAACGGCCGAATTCATGTCCTTTTCAGGATCGTTTTTTAGCTCCTTAAGCAGGGCTTTAGCCTCCTGTAAATCAGCCGTGTCAAAGCCCTCGCTGAACCAATAATACACATCGCTCAGCATCGACCTGGCCTGCGGGATTTTGCCCTTTTCTCTCCATAACTTTGCCAGGCTGATTGTGGCTCTCAGCTCCCACGATTTTGCTTCTTGCTGACGTGCGACCTTGATTGCCTGTTGGTACGTAGATTCAATGACGGCCGATTCTTCTCCACGCAGCCGCAGTAAGTCCCCCTTGACGCGCAAGAGTTCAGACTCACAGAAACGCTCGTCTCTGCTCTCAACCTCGGCAAATGCCTCGTCGAGAGTTTGCAGCCCTTCATCGACCTGCCCGGCCTGTCCCTGGGCCTCGGCCAGTAGACCCAACATCACCGTATACAAGATGCGCATGCCGGTCCCCCGCCAGGCGGCAAGCGATTGTTCCATCTGGGCGATGCCCTCTTGCGTGCGGCCATCGATTACCTGCAAGAAACCTTCGTAAAACCTTCCTTCCACCTGAAACAAACCAAATTTCTGCTCGTCGGCAAGCCCAATCGATGTCTTGAGATTGGTCCTGGCTGCCTGATATTTTCCGGCCAGTACATGCATAATACCGGCGCCAACTTCCAGGGCCGTAGCTAATGAAAAGGGATGATCCAGCACCTGTGCCAGATCAATTGCTTCGCGACTTTGCTTCTCGGCCTGTTCCGGATAGCCTTGAATCCATAAAACCAGGGCTTCCCAAACCAGGGCGTTGACGCCGGGATCGATGCCGAACTGTGTGGAGAGTACGTGGTGTTGGCGATAATCATAGAAGGCCAGCATTTTTTCCAGTTGTTCGCGGCAGCGGGCGAAATCGCCCAGCTGTGAATAATTGGCCGCCATGATCAGGCGTGCCAGGGCCATCTGCAGGTCATTCTGGAAGCGCTGCCCGAGTTCGAAGATTCGCCGTCCAATTTCAAGGCTGGTATGGTATTGGCCGGATGTCATGTAGTAGGAGCCGAGCATGCTCTGTGTGAAAAACAGCTGCGGTGTATCCCCCACTTGCTGGCTCAAGAGATATGCGCGTTTGTATGTGGCCTGGACTTCCGGCGCCGCAAAACCCTTCGTGGCATGTAAGGGCACCGCTAGCCCCATAACCAAAGTCAGCTCCTGCTGCTGGCGCTCTGGGGAAAGCGGCAGATCTTGCAAGAGTGCCAGCCCCTGTTCATAGTAGGTAATGGCTTCCGCTGCAGCCGACATCTTCCAGGCCCGGTCCCCCGCTTTCTGGCAGTAAGCAATCGCTTTCTCCGGAGCGCCTGCTTCCTGGTAATGCCAGGCAAGCCGGCCGGACAGCTCCTGCAGATCGGCTTCCCGTTCGCCATAAAGGCTTACCAGCGTATCACCGACGGTTTCATGCAGGCCGGCGCGTTCCACCGGGTCGAGATCATGATACAGATACTGTTGGATGAGAAAATGATGGAAGCGGTAGCGGGACAGAGTCTGCTGGCCTAAACGTCTTCGACTCTGCGCGGTTACCAGGTGATGCTGCCGGCTCAGGTCGCCGCTTAAGCAGCGCAAAGTTTCTTGCCGCCCAATACCCTGAATAGTCGCCACCACTTCGGCCGTGAAAGTTTCCCCTTCTACACTGGCAATGGTCAAGGCGTTATGGCACTTGACCGGAAGACGGCCGATTCGGCTGGCGATTGCAGCTTCAACACGTGCGGGGAGCGTGTCCCAATCTAGCTGCTCGCTTGCTGACCAGCGTCCCTCTTCATCTTTGACCAGCTCGCTCCTTTCTTGAAGCCCCCGCAGAAATTCAACGGTGAAAAGAGCCTGGCCGCCAGTCTGCAAAAATAGCCGCCGGCGGAAATTTTCATCCAGCCGGTTGGGCTCGCTGTTTAGCAGCGCGTCGATGAAATGTCGTCCTTCGCTCTCCTGCAAATCCACCTGGTTGTCTCCAAAATTCTGCCGCAGTTCGTTGACGACGCCGGCCAGGGGGTGCGCCTCGCCATCTGCGCCGCGAACCACTTCTTCCGGCCGGTAGGCGCCGAGGATCAAGATTCGCCGGCCGCGCAAATTCTGTCCCAGGTGGTAAAGCAGGCCCAGCGAGCCCTGGTCTATCCACTGCAGGTCGTCGAATAGGAGAACAAGCGGGTACCTTCGAGCCAGGGTCCCCAGCAGCCTCGCGAACTGGTCAAATAAATCGCTTTGTGACAGCGCCGGTTCCATCTCGTTGGCCTGTACCCAATCGACCAGCCGCAGCAGCCAGGGTATGCTGTCTGGAAGCTGGCCGCGCGTACTGATCTGCGCACGGGCTAACAGCGAGTCGCTGGATACAAAGCGGTCGAGAAGCAGACGGTAGTTTTCCACCAACGTCTCCGCTACCTGGGGTGTAACAGACCAGAGCCGCCTTGCGTGTTCGCTGCTGATGTCACCTGCTTCCCATCCAGATTCCACATCTCCGGTCAGTAGACTGGTAATTTCGAGGAAGGGTTCGTAGGGATCGCCGCTGCCGGTATAGGCGCTGCATTTGCCGCTGGCTACTAAAAGGTCGGCATGCTCTGCCATTACCTGCCGCGCGAAGGCGTGCATTAGCGCTGTCTTGCCGCTGCCGGCTTCACCGGTGATGAAAGCTATCTGACCTTTTCCGCTCAGTGCCTGTCCCAGAAAGCCGGTCAGCCGGCCAAGCTCCTGTTCGCGGGCTACAAACAGAGGAGTGGAAGTAACGGCCGCTTCCTGAGTGACAAATAAGGGCAGCGTCACTTTTGCGATTTCATCAGGCCAGCTTTCATCGCGAATGCGCTCGTAAAGAGCTGTCGTGACGGTCGTTGGTTCGACGCCCAACTCCGCGCCCAGAATTTCATGGCACTTGTGGTACTGTTCCAGCGCTGCGCCACGCCTCCCGTTCAATGCCAGCAGCCGAATTAGCTGTCGATGGGCAGTTTCGTCCCAGGGCTGCAGATCGACCCGCTTGCGGGTGAAAATAATCGCCTGTCCGTAATCGCCGCGCTGCTCATAAGCATTGGCCAGCCGGCTTAAGGAATCCGACATTCGCCGCCGGTATTGTTCCCGTTTGACCAGCATCCATTCTTCAAATGCGATACTGTCCGCGATAGAGAACCCGGCAAGAAAATCATCTTTGTAGACCGAAATGTTTTCTTCAAGCTGCTTAATGGACAATTGCTTGGCCGGTTGGTTTCTTTGCTGGCTCGCTGCAAAATGTGTGACGTCGAGAGTGTAATCACTTTGAGTGTTAAACTGGATCGTCTGGCGCGTGATAAGCAGGTAAGGAGGGACTGCGTCCTGGTCGCCGATTACATGGCGCAGGTTGGCCAGGGCATGACGCAAATTCGTACGTGCGGCCGTTTCCGGCTTTTCCGGCCACAACATGGCGGCCAGCGTTTCGCGCCGGTGGGGCTGGTCTGATTCAACAGCCAGATAAGCCAGCAGGGCGCGCACCTTGTCTGATTCGAACGCGTTCGCTGGCTGCCCTCCTGAAGCAACCTGAATCGGGCCAAACAGGGATATCTCTAGTGCCGGCATATTGACTTCATCCCTCCAGAAAATAGCTGCTTACACCATACCAGACATTGTAATCGTTTTTGTGTTCCGATGTGAAGTATCATTTGTCACTTCGCTCCCTCACGTTTTCCACACGTTTTATTTGTACACTTAGATTGTGTTCTCTCGGGGGGAGGTTTCTCTTGACCAACAATTCCCGGATCCTAACAGGTTGGAGTCTCAGATGATCGACAAGGGGGAGCCATATCTGTCCTACCTCCTGCGGATGTGGGTGGTAAAAAACCAGGGGGGCATGGTATGGCGCTTTTCAGTTGAGAATGTGCACACTGCCGAGCGAAAAGGGTTCGACAGCCTGGAATCGTTATGTGATTTCTTGTGCCAGGAAACTGCACCCGTGCCAGGTGTTGAATTGGAAAACGATGATTTTGTTGTCTGATGAGTAAATATGCCGGTTGTTCCAGTCGTGGACAGAAAAGAAAGATCGGCATGGAGGAGCCTTACGATGAAACGGTTATTATCTATTTTTGCAGTTGTGTTTGTTGTTGTGA
>JBJYWZ010000559.1:4425-5530 GCA_046259725.1 Promineifilaceae bacterium (SeqCode)
CGTGGTTGACGCTCAGGTCGAAGCCGGTTTTCCCGGCGCCATCCTCATGGTCGATGCGCCTGATCTCGGTTTTTCCTGGAAAGGAGCCGCCGGCATGGCCGATATCGAGGGCGAAATTCCCATGGAACCGGAAACGCCTTTTCATGTAAGCGGTATTTCGGATACGCTGATGGCTGCCCTGGTGCTGAAGCTGGCCGAGGAAGGCATTGTTGGACTGGATGATCCTATCAGCCAATATCTCGACGCGGCGATCGTTGCGCAGTTGAATGGACCGGATGGTGAGCCATATGGAGAAGCCATCACGGTACGCCATCTACTTAAGGGTACCAGTGGCGTGGCAGGATACTTCTTACGTGATGAGGAGGACAAAGATCGAAGCAATACACCTGATTTTATTGAGATAATTGTCGAAGATCCAGACAAGGTATGGCAGCCGGAGGAAATAATCGCCTACACGACCGCAAATCTAAGTCCAAGTTCAGCGCCTGGCGAGAAATACGCTGCCAATGATCTGGGAGGAGTACTGCTTGGCATGATTGTCGAGACGGTAACTGGCAGCACTCTGAATGAGGCCTATCAGACCCGGTTGTTTGAACCGTTGGGCATGGAAAATACATTTGCGGTTCAGGGTAGTGATCCTCGAATAGGTGATATCGCTCATGCATATCTTCTCAATTCTGTAGATGTTACCGACAACGCCAGTTTGTCATGGTTCAGCAATGATGTCGTGTCTACAGTCACTGACCTCGACCGTTTCATGCGCGCCTGGGCAGATGATAAGATCTTCAGCGATCCAGCGAGCAAGGAAGCCATGATGGATTGGACCAGCATGGCCGACGCTGGATACGAAGGGCTCTACTACGGACCTGGCCTTATCAAATTTGATTTTGCACAGACCGAATTGCCGGAAATTGGCGAGATAATGTTCCAGGTCAGTGATTGGAACGGATTTGTCTATTACTTGCCACAGCACAACGTTGTCCTGATAGGGACACTTAACCGGGTCATGCCCTTTACCTCATATGATGAACTCGCTTTCCCGGCGGTAATGGCCATTCTGCCTTATGTGACAGAGGGATAGGATTCAGGCCTCAATCTCTGGGGG
>JBJYWZ010000560.1:0-8334 GCA_046259725.1 Promineifilaceae bacterium (SeqCode)
TCGCACATGCTGTTTTCCGGCCGATTGAATGTGGGAAACTTATCTGTTATAATGCAGCGCGTCATAGACAGTTCTCGAATGCGGGTTGCTCAGGTTAAGAAACCGGGATACCCGAAGGGTTGGAAGAATCATGCTTAAGAAGCTTTTCTATATTGGACTTGGGCTATCTATTATCGCGGTCAAGAAATCAATATCCTACCTGCGGGAAAGGGACGAATTGGATGCGGCCTTTTCTAAGGTTGAAGAGACAGCCAATACGGTGGTCGCATCAGCAAAAACGGCCGCTGATAAGGCTCTCGCCGCAACTGAGACTGGCGCGTCCGCAGGCAAGGCTGACGATCTGACACAGATCAACGGCATTGGACCGACGTATGCCAGGCGCCTCAAGGAAGCCGGCATCACCACTTTCGCAGCATTGTCGCGGATGTCGCCTGACGAAGTGCACGAGGTGACGAAGGCAACGGGCAAGTCGGCCGATGTAGAGGAGTGGATCAAGCAGGCAGGTGAGCTGACTTAAGAATCCACGTTCATACGCCACCGTAAACCCAACAACAATTTAAACCAGCCAAAACCGCGGGCTGTTTCACTCTGCGAAACGGCCCGCGCGTTGTTTCATGACAATTCGTCGTCAACGCGCAAGGGATGGTTCTGTTGAAAAGCAATGGCATCAAGACTTGCGTGGCTACAGTTGTAGGAAACTTATTATTGCACCGACTGATCGCGGCAAAAATGTTCCAGGTTTCCTGTTGGCCGCGATCATCTGGTAACCCGAAAAAGGCTAAAAGAAATAAAGAATTGAGGTATCTTTTCTTACTCCCATTTCTCTTTTGGTTGATATTGTTCCATTAGCAGATTGTGTGTGGGTTGTGAATGGCAGCTCACAGAAATTATGATTTGGTCAGCTGTAAAAAAGCCCGCGCCGCTGCGCGGTTTTGTGATTGGATAGGATTCGAAGCGGGAGAAAAGCATAAACAGGATAATGGCGGAAAGTGAAGCGACGTTAGCCGGCGCGAAAATAGGTGGCGGTACGAGGCCAAAAGCCTTGAAGAAGATGCTTATCTGGCTGATGGTCATCGTTTTCACCCTGCTTCTGCTGCCCTGGTTATGGCGCCAGGCGGTGAAGCTCTATTACGGGAGCCAGATCAAGACGGTCGAGACGGCAGAACCCGCTCGCGTCGCGGTCGTTTTCGGCGCCGCCGTTTACCGTGATGGCAGGTTGAGTTCCGTGCTGCGTGATCGCATGGATACGGCCGTGGCGCTCTATCAGGAAGGAAAGGTTGCAAAACTGCTGTTGAGCGGTGACAACCGCTTCAACCATTACAACGAGCCCGGCGCCATGATGGCTTATGCCATCAACCGCGGTGTCGACGAGGCCGATATCCAACCAGATTATGCGGGACTGCGCACTTACGACACATGTTATCGCGCCCATCACGTCTTCGAGGTCGACGAGGCCATTCTTGTCACCCAGGCATTTCATCTACCACGAGCGATTTTTACCTGCCGGCAACTGGGAATTGACGTGAGCGGGGTCCAGGCAGATTTGCGGCCTTATCGCGCCTCGCGCTGGTACGAGTTCCGGGAAACCGTCGCGACCAGCCGCGCCCTGTGGGATATCTTTCGTCGCAAACCGCCCCAGATATTGGGGGATACGATTCCCCTCCAATAATCAACTGCTCTCCATGCGTAACGAAAAAATGACAGTACAATACGTATCATACCGTCGAGGGGCGGCGCTGAAGGGGCGGCGTTTCGAGCGGTCACAGCGCATTTAGCAGTGTTGGGATGTGATGGAAACCGAAGCTGAAACCGATGTACAACAACTAAACCCGCGATTCCTGATTGGAACAGTAATTTTTCTGATAGTTGCAGGCATCGTTCTCTTGTTAGCACTTTATAATCCGACATCTAACAGCAGCGGTCTTCTGCCGATTCTGGCTACGCCAACCATACCGCAGAGTGACGAGGAAATCGTGGCTCCCGTACCGGTGACGTTCACAGAACTCAATTCTGATCCCCTGGCTTATCTGAATTTACCGATACAGGTTAGCGGCACTTATTTAAGGCTTGATCCACAAACATGTCCGAGATACAGCGGACCTCTTCTGGCGTGGGCGATTGTGTCAGAAGACTTGCAGCTCGACGTAAAAGGATTTGAACGGGTTGTGCGCATCCTTACACCGGGCACAGAAATGACGCTCCAGGGAATCTGGCGCCTTTACCAGGGGCCGTTGGGGTGTGGCAAGGGACCGGAGCCCGGAAGCGCCTGGTATCTTCAGGTTCTGCGCATCGTACAGCCAAATCCGCTCGTCGGCGACGGCTCGGGAAGCAAAATGGATATCACCAGCGGAGGCGCCGGTTTGCCAGATCTGCTGCCGACGGCTATTCCAACGGAGACGCTCCCAGCCACAGCGACAATGGAGATCGTCACACCTTCGGCGACGGCCCCTCAGAGTGATTTCGCGCCGACGATAACGGTGGAAATACCCGAGGCATTAACCCCCGCAGCAACGACGCAGCTGCCAACGCCGACGCCAGTAACCTTCACTCCTACGCCAGGCGCCGTTACACCAGGTCCCTCAGCATCACCTGGTGCGTCGCCGACTCCAGGTTCTGGCGGAGGCAATCCCAACGTCACATCGACACCAATGACTCCCTTACCACCCACCTCTACGCAAACTTCCGGCGGCGGGTATGACGGACCAGCCACGATTACGCCGACCGCGAGTCCCAATCCGTATCAGTAAACGGCCGATCGAACTTTGGAGTGTCAATTAGATCGAGATAGATATGAAAGTACCGTTTACATCTGTAGTTACGCCGCCCGCCGACAATCACGGCCCTGCCTACTGGTTCATTTTCAACAAATTTCGTGTCCTGGCCCAGACTTCGCAGCCGGAATATAAAATCCCTTTGATAGAGGATCCTGCTGACCTTGGGTTGTCCCTGGTACGCAGCCAGTACCTCGGCTACTTGCAGCAAGGGGAAGAGGTGATTCATTGTTATTCCGGCGAAGTGGCGGAAGACACGGGGACTCCTGATGGACTGGAATTCCTGGGGCTCAGAAGGCTCTTCGGAAATATTAGTGATGAGATGCTGGGCCTGGCTGGTCGGGCTGTGCAAATCAAGGAGTGGGACAGAACGCACCAATATTGTGGTCAATGCGGTTCAAAGGTCAACAAGTTGGCGCATGAGCGAGCGAAGAAGTGCCCGCAGTGCGGCCACACGACCTACCCGCGGCTTTCGCCAGCGGTTATTGTCAGCGTGGAACGGCCGTCGGCAACAGGTGTGGGAAGCGAACTCCTGCTTGCTCGCAACCACCGCCATCCCCTGGGATTTTTCAGCGTGCTCGCCGGTTTTGTCGAGCCGGGGGAAACGCTTGAAGGATGTGTGCGGCGCGAGATTTGCGAAGAAGTGGGCATCGAGGTCAAGAATATTCGTTATTTTGGCAGCCAGCCGTGGCCGTTTCCCAATTCTCTGATGATCGCCTTTACGGCCGAATACGCATCCGGCGACATACGTCTGGAGGAAGAAGAACTGTCTGACGCGGGCTGGTTTGCGGCGGATGACCTGCCCCCGGTACCGCCGCGTGTCAGCATCGCCCGGCAGATGATTGACGCCTTCGTGCGAAGAAACAGCAGCCGATTGGAAGGACCTTAACCGGCTCCTATAGTTGTTTACCATAATTTAAGTATGGGCTAAAATAATCAGGCCACTGCATTTGCGCTTACGCGCTTTTTCGAGGTTATAACGTGAAAAATCTTATGATCACCGGTGGGGCCGGTTTTATCGGTTCCAACTTTGTCATCCACTTGCTAAATAAATACTCAAATTATAATATCTTAGTTTATGACAAACTGACTTACGCCGGAAATCTCGACAATCTGCTGGATGTGTCAGATGACCCTCGCTACAGCTTTGTCCGCGCCGATATTTGTGATGCGGATGCGGTCGCCAAGGCCATCGAGGAGCATGAAATTGACACTATCGTCAATTTCGCCGCCGAGACACATGTCGATCGCTCGATTCTCAATCCCGATGCCTTTATCCAGACGGGAGTCTATGGGACATACGTCCTGCTTGAGGCTGCCAAGAATCTTGGTCTGGAGAGATATCACCAGATTTCAACGGATGAAGTGTACGGGCATATCCCGCATGGGTATTCCAGCGTGGAAAGTGACAAAGTAGACCCGCGAAGCCCGTATGCTGCGAGCAAGGCCAGCGGCGACCTGATGGTGAACGCCTATTTCATCACCTATCATCTTCCGGTTACAATCACACGGGGGTCTAACAACATTGGGCCTTACCAGTATCCCGAAAAAGTGGTCCCCCTGTTCGCGACCAACGCCATCGATAATGAGCCGTTGCCGGTGTACGGAGACGGCCGTCAGATGCGTGAGTACCAGCACGTGGCCGACCACTGCGCGGCAATTGACCTCGTTCTCCATGAAGGCGTCATCGGCGAGATCTACAACATTGGTACGGGCGTAGAAATGGAAAACATGCGTATGGTCGAGCTGATTCTGGATGAGCTAGACAGGCCGCATTCGCTGATTCGCCACGTGGAAGATCGACCAGGACACGATAGACGCTACAGTCTGGACATCGGCAAGATCAAGGCATTGGGCTGGCAGCCGCAACATACTCCCGAGGAAGCGGTACGAGAAACTGCTCGCTGGTACGCGGATAACGAGTGGTGGTGGCGCAAAATCAAGTCAGGCGAATTCCGCGAATATTATGAGACACAATACGGCGATCGACTGCGCAAATCGTAATTAACCTTTACACACAGCCGATTGAGCCGATTAACAAATCGAAACGAGTGGGATTTAGCAACCACTATTCCCCATTGTAATGGTCCAAGACTTTCTAATTTTAGGAGAACCTTATGAGCACGAACACATTTACAATCACTGACAACCGCACTGGAAAAAGCTACGAGATCCCTGTCGAACATGACACCATTAATGCGATGGACCTGCGCCAGATCAAGGTTAACGAAGATGATTTCGGCTTGATGAGCTATGATCCGGGATTCAAGAACACGGCCTCGACCAAAAGCACCATTACCTTTATAGATGGCGCAAAAGGGATCCTGCGCTACCGTGGCTATCCCATTGAGCAGTTGGCGACGCAGTCAAGTTATCTGGAAACGGCATATCTGATCCTCTACGGCGAGCTGCCGACGGCCGAAGAGTATGCCATGTGGGAATACGAGATTTTACACCACACATTTTTGCATGAAAACGTGAAACAACTGATCGAGGCGTTCCGTTACGACGCCCACCCCATGAGCATGTTCATTTCGACGGTGGCGGCGCTTCCGACGTTCTATCCCGAATCACGCAATATTTCCGATCCGGAAATTCGTCTGAAGCAGGTTTTTCGCCTCATCGGCAAGGTTCCCACCATCGCCGCCTTCTCCTACCGCCACCTGCGCGGGCTGCCCTACGTTTATCCGGACAACGATCTTAACTATACGGGCAATTTCTTGCAGATGTTGGACCGTATGGGTCAGGCTAAATATGTGCCAAACCCCGTCCTTGAACGCGCACTTGACATTTTGTTTATTCTGCACGCCGATCACGAGCAGAACTGTGGAACAGCAACGATGCGCGTCATCGGTTCAAGCCATTCTGATCCCTATTCGGCAATGGCCGGCGCCGCGGCCGCACTTTATGGCCCGCTGCATGGCGGTGCAAATGAGGCTGTGCTGCGCATGCTCAACGAGATCGGGGATGTGAAAAACGTGCCCGACTTTATGGAAGGAGTAAAGAATCGCGAGCGTCTGCTCATGGGTTTTGGCCATCGCGTTTACAAGAATTACGACCCGCGCGCCAAGATCATCAAACAGGTTGCAGATGAGGTATTTGAAGTCACAGGGGCTAACCCGCTGCTGGATATCGCCCTGGAGTTGGAACGAATTGCCTTGGAGGATGATTTCTTTGTTTCACGCAACCTTTATCCAAATGTTGATTTCTATTCGGGAATCATCTACCAGGCAATGGGTTTCCCGGTAGCCATGTTCCCGGTACTGTTTGCGATTCCACGGACGATTGGTTGGCTTTCGCAGTGGATCGAATTATTGGAAGACGACAGCCAGAAGATCGCGCGGCCGCGCCAGATTTACCTGGGCGAAGGAGAACGGGATTACGTAGCAATGGACGATCGCGACTAGATGTGATCCGGGCGGGCTTAATTCGTTAAGTTCAGGCTCACTTTAGCCGGAAATTCACAGACTGACGTGAGGCGCAGGACGCCACACGTCAGTTTTTCTATATAATTACGGCATGCTAAAGAAGATAGTAGCTCTCAGTTTAATAATCGTGTTGCTGGGCGCAGCGAGCGGCTGCCAGACGGCCGAACCTGACGCCCCGCAGAACCAACTTCCTGCTGAAACGACGATCCCACCCACGGCCGCTTTACCCGCGGCCACGGCGGAAATCGCAGCGCCGCCCGATGCCACGGCAACCGTTCAAGCGACCGCGACCTCGGAACCTACGGCCGTACAGGAGGTTGGAGATCAGGCGTACACGTCGACACCTCCCCCAACGGCCACGCCCACTGAAACGCCGATTCCAGTCAATCCGCTGAACTCGGTGACGTTGGAACCAGTCTTGCAGGGCGTATTCACGCAGCCGCTGTATCTGACTCATGCCGGCGATGAACGTCTTTTTGTTGTCGAGCAGTCAGGCGTTATTCGCGTCGTAGAGCAGGGGCAGCTCCTGGACACACCGTTCCTGGACATCCGTGATCGAACCGGATCTTCCCAGCTCGAGCAAGGTCTGCTCGGACTGGCTTTTCACCCTGACTACGCAAGTAACGGCGCCTTTTTTGTGAATTACACAGACAAGTCCGGTAACACCCATATTTCGCGCTTCATGGTCAGCCAGGATGATGCAAACCTCGCCGATCCGGATAGTGAGACGGTGCTCCTTACTTACCAGCAGCCATATCCGAACCACAATGGCGGGCAGGTTGCCTTCGGACCTGATGGTTATCTGTATATTGGCGCAGGCGACGGCGGCAGCGCCAATGACCCGCTTCACAATGGCCAAAATCCAACGACGATCCTGGGATCGCTGCTGCGCCTGGACGTCAACCAGCTAAATGAGACGTATCTAATTCCGGCCACAAATCCTTTTGTGGGCAGTGATGAAGGTTTGAACGAAATTTGGGCCTGGGGCCTGCGCAACCCGTGGCGCTTCAGTTTCGACCGGCTTACCGGCGATCTTTATATCGCTGATGTCGGGCAAAACCTGTGGGAAGAAGTCAACTTTCAGTCCGCAGACAGCCAGGGAGGGGAAAACTACGGCTGGAACATTATGGAGGGTACCCATTGTTTCGCCAGCGATCCCTGTGATTCGACGGGGCTGGTGCCGCCGATATTCGAGTATTCCCATGGTGAAGGATGTTCCATCACGGGCGGTTATGTGTACCGTGGAAGCGAATTCCCGGAGCTGTACGGCAACTATTTTGTCGCCGATTACTGCCAGGGCACGATCTGGCGGCTGGTTGCGACGGAATCGGGCGAATGGGCATCGGCCCTTGTTCACGATAGTCCCTACGTGATATCCAGTTTCGGGGAAGATGCGGCGGGAGAGCTGTATATTCTGGATCACACGGGCGGCTCCCTTTACAGGATTGTGCCATGACGCCAGGAAGACCCTCCTACGAGCTCTTTATGCTGCGCGGACCGGCTCCGGGAACCATTTACGCACTTGAAAATAAGAGTCTGACGATCGGCCGTGATCCATTGTCTGATATCCCCGTGAACGATCCAGAAGTTTCTCGCCAACATGCACTGATAATCACCACTTCAGCGGGCGACTATCGCATTCAAGACCTTGGCAGCACGAACGGCACGTTTATCGATGGGACGAGGGTGGGCAGCAAGCCTGAGAAACTGGTTCCGTCCAACGCGATCGCCATGGGCAGCGAGGTGACATTTATCTTTCGTGAGATTAATGCTGTTGATGAGGTCGATCAGGGGATCAACGATATCGTGGCGCCCCCGCCCGAGGAAGCGCCGGCAGCTACTGAATCCAACAGTGAGGCTTCGGCTTCTCAGCAAAAGAAGCAGGAATCTCTTCAGCAGGACTTACCCGCTGGAGAACCAATCAAAGAAAGTGATATCAGGGTGAAAAAAGGCCGTGGCGACGGAAATCAGGAAGCAGTCGCTGTCCACACGGCCGACAGATTACGCCAGCCACAGCAAATAGAAGCACAACAATCAACGGACTTCTCTCCAAAACTAATACTTGGGCTTATTCTGCTCTTATTGTGCTGCTGTGCGACTATTCTGGTATTTCTAGTTGTCTTGCGCGGCGATTG
>JBJYWZ010000561.1:0-4173 GCA_046259725.1 Promineifilaceae bacterium (SeqCode)
CAGATCGTACGCCGGCTGGACGGCATCCCGCTGGCCATCGAACTGGCCGCGGCGCGGCTGAAGGCGTTTACGGTCAAACAGGTGGCCTCACGCCTCGACGACCGCTTCCGGCTGCTGACCGGCGGCAGCCGCACCGCCCTGCCCCGCCAGCAAACCCTGCGCGCCTTGATCGACTGGAGTTATGATCTACTGGATGAAGAGGAACGCGACCTGTTCAGGCGGCTGGCCGTTTTTTCAGGCGGCTGGACGTTTGAGGCGGCCGAGGCGATAGCCGATCTGCGTCAGGAAAACCTGCGAGGTTTTGGTCAAGGATCAGATACAGACTACGCAGAATCCAAAAACCTCGCAGATTTAGATGTCTATGAACTGCTGCCGCAGTTAGTCAGCAAATCGCTGGTGACGCGCGAAGCGGACCCGACGCCGGACAACTGGCCGGGTGACGGCCCAGCCCTGGAGCCGCGCTACACCTACCTGGAGACGATTCGCCAGTATGCGCGCGATCGCCTGGTCGAGTCCGGCCAGGTTGAAGCGGTGCGCGACCGGCACTTCACCTATTACGAATCCCTGGCCGATTCATTCGGGTTCGCTCCCGAACCCGGCGCCGCCCGCCGGCAAGGGATGCAGGTTGTCCTCGAATTTGACAATTTGCGCGCGGCTATTGACTGGGCCATCGACCGTTATCCCGGACGCGTCCTCCACTTATTCTGGAATCTCTCCTTTTATCTTTCCAACCAGCTTCCCGGCGCGGACTTCATTGAATGGACATTGTCGGCTCTGAGCAAATTGGAGGCCCTGCCGCCGGCGCAGGGTCCGCAAAGCGAAGAAACGGCCGAACAGCGCGAGCTGGCCATGCAAAAAGGCCTGGCCGTCCTGGCCATGCTCTATATGTTTCTTGGCCAGCTGGCTGATGCAAGCCGCACCGCCGACAGGGCAATTGCCAGACTGCGGCACACAGCCGGCCACCCATTTATGCTGGCCATGGCGCTCTTCGTACGCGGGCAGGCCGCCTATTTCTTTGAAGAACCAATCGTGGATGAGCTGGTCGGCGAGAGCATGGCGCTCATACAGTCAATGGAGGATCAACCGGCAAAACGGTCGTTGCTGGCCATGGTCCTCACATTGTCGGCCGTTTCGGAGGCCCGCAACGGCGACAGGGATATCGCCGAGCGCCGTTTTCATGAAGTTATTGCAATGCTTCAGAGCTCAGAGAGTTTCTTTCTCCCCTGGGCTCAATTCTCGCTGCTGGTGATGATGATGGAGATGGGCAGCGAACTGGAAACGGTGCGCGCGCAGTATGAGAAAGCGGTCACGGATCTGCGGCGGGCCGGCAGCCGGCGCCTGGCGGCCATGGCCGAAAGCGACTGGGCACACCGCCTGCGCCACGAGGGCGATCTCGATGAAGCGCTGGCCATTTACCAGCGCATGCTTATCGAATGGCGCGAACTCGGGCATCGGGCGGCTGTGGCCAACATCCTGGAGAATATTGCTTTTGTGGATCGCGCCCAGGGACGGCCGCAGCGGGCAGCAATCTTTTTCGGCGCGGCCGAGCGCATCCGCGAAGAAATCGGCCAGGACATGCTGCGCCCTGAACGCGAAGAGTACGAACGGGAGCTGGCGGCGCTGCAAGAGATGCTGGATGCAGGGGAATTGGAGAGGTTGTTGGCCCGGGGGCGGGCCATGGGGACCGACGCCCTGATCGACCTGGCGCTGGATGCGGCCCCAGAACTTGCTACTTAACCCTGAAATGAGCCATCTGCCAACCGGTACCGTAACCTTCTTCTTCAGCGATATAGAAGACAGCACAAGCTTATGGGACGCACACCCACATGGGATGCGCGCGGCGCTGGCCCGGCATGACGACATCCTGCGCACGGCAGTCACAGCCAATAACGGCAGCGTGATTAAGACCACCGGCGATGGTTTGCATGCCGTCTTCTCCACGGCGCGCAGCGCTGTTGACGCAGCCGTGACTGCGCAAAAGCAACTGGCGGCCGAAGCCTGGCCTGCGATCGCCCCAAACAGGCTGAAAATCCGCATCGGCATCCATACAGGCGAAGCGGAAGAACGCGACGGTGATTATTTCGGCCCGCCGGTTAATCGCGCCGCACGCCTGATGGCCATTGGTCACGGCGGCCAGGTACTTTTGTCAGGCGTGACGGCGCGCCTCCTGGAAGCGGCTCTTGTCGATAACCTGGATGCAGAGCTCTCCCTCATGGACATGGGCGATGTTCGACTGCGCGGGCTGAAACGGCTGGAACACGTCTACCAGCTGCAGACGGATGGCCTACAGGCTGTTTTTCCACCCCTGCACACGGAAACGGCCGTGTCCGGCAACCTGCCGCAGCACCTGACCAGCTTCGTAGGCCGGCAACGCGAGCGGAGCGACGTCACCCACCTGCTGGCTGAAACGCGCCTGCTCACACTGACTGGACCGGGCGGCACGGGCAAGACCCGCCTCTCTCTGGAAGTGGCCGGAGACATACAGGACAATTACACCCACGGTGTATGGCTTGTCGAACTGGCCCCGCTCAGCGATCCTGGCGCAGTACTGACGGCCGTCGCCGGGCTGTGGAGCCTGCGCGAGAACCCCATGATGTCCCTGGCGCAGGTGCTGACCGATTACGTGCGCGGTAAGGAGATGCTGCTCATTCTTGACAACTGCGAGCATCTGGTGGCTGCCTGCGCGCGGCTGGCGGCCGATCTGCTGGCCGCGGCCCCGCGTCTGACCATCATGGCCAGCAGCCGCGAGGGCCTGGGCGTCCCCGGCGAAACGACCTACCATCTACCCACGCTGCGCATACCTGGCCGGGAAGTGACCGAACCAGATGCCCTGTATGCGTTTGACAGTGTGCAGCTGTTCCTGGAACGGGCGCAGTCAGTGCGCCCCGGATTTGCGCTCACACCCCAGAACGCAGAGGCAATCGGCCGAATTGTGCGCCGCCTGGACGGCATCCCACTGGCCCTTGAATTAGCGGCGGCGAGACTAAAACTGCTGCCACCGGAACAGCTGGCCGAGCGGCTCGATGACCGCTTTCGACTGCTGACGGGCGGCAGCCGCACTGCCCTGCCGCGCCAGCAAACATTGCGCGCCCTCATCGACTGGAGCTATGATTTTCTCGATCCGGCAGAGCAGACGCTCTTCCGTCAGTTGGGCGTCTTCGCCGGCGGCTGGTCGCTGGAGGCTGCCGAGGCGGTGGCCAATTTAGAAAGCGCGTTTTCGCCAGAAGAGACCGCCGGAAACGAACAATCCCAAAAAACTCGGTTTCTGGATGTCCTCGATCTCCTGGGAAACCTGGTTAATAAGTCCCTGGTCGTCATGGAGGAGCAGGAGGGCCAAGCGCGCTTTCGCTACCTGGAAACAATCCGCCAATATGCCCAGGATCGACTTTTCGAAGCTGGCGAAGGACCGGCAGCGCGAGACCGCCACCTTAACTACTTTGCCGGTCTGGTTCTGGATAGACTGCCACTAGGCGCCAGCGAAACACACCTGTCGCTCTACTCAGCCATCGGGTCACCGGAAATGATGGGCTGGGTAGGGCGAATGCACGCGGAGATGGATAATGTGCGCGCCGCAGTACTGTGGGCATTGCAGTCAGACCCGGAGCGCGCCCTGGCGATGGCGACCAAGCTGCCGCTTTTCTTTCTTTTTGAAGGCGTGGCCATAGAAGCACGCCAGTGGCTGGAAGAAGCAGTGCGAGCCGTCAAGGCGCTGGAACCAGCCAGTGGCGAAGTGGGCCGGCTACGCGAAATACTTCTGCTGCAAGGCAGACTGTGGCAAGGCAATTTGCAAATAGGGGGCGGAAGCCATGCTGAAGCCGTAGATACTTTGCAGAACGTCGCAGATAGGGCCCAACAGCTTGAACATCCGATGCTGTTGGCCATGGCTCTGTCATTACAATCCCTGGCACTGGTCATTCTCGGCGATCCGCAGGCTTACGATAGGGCCGCCGAAGCGTTGGCCTTATTGGAAAAGATCGGCAAGAAGAGACTCCAGGCCATGCCTTTGGGCAACATGGCCATGGCAAAAATGCAGCAAGGGGATCTGCAAGCGGCCCAGGCGTTAAAAGAGCGTATCAGAGCAATAATGAAGGAAGAATCAGGTACCCTTGTCAACAGCCTGCAGTTCGTAACACTGGCCAGACTCGCCAATCAAAGCCATGAATATGACGAAGC
>JBJYWZ010000561.1:4273-7268 GCA_046259725.1 Promineifilaceae bacterium (SeqCode)
TGGGTGCGGCCGAAGCGCTGCGCGAGCAGATCGATGTTGACATGCTGCCCGACGAGCGCGTCGTGTATGACGCCGAGGTGGGCGCGCTGCGCGAAGCCATGAAGCCTGATGAACTGACCGCTGCCTGGCGCTCCGGGCGAACGCTAGATATGGAGACGGCTGTCAACCTGGCATTGAGTGGAGGAGCCGGTTAATGATACTAATCAAAGATTTCGCTGATTCTACAAATTGTTGGCAACCCATCTGTATTGCGCATTGCGCATTGCGCATTCTACATTCTGGAGAAGGAATCGATGACGGCTGATCGACCCTGGCCCAGCGGCGCGGTCACCTTTCTATTCAGCGATATCGAAGACAGCACCGCGCTGTGGGATCGCCATCGAGGAGCGATGCGCCCCGCCCTTGCTGAACATGACGACCTGCTGCGAACAGCCATAGAAGCTAACAACGGCCTGATCGTCAAGAGCACCGGCGACGGGATAATGGCCGTTTTTTCTTCTCCCACCAGCGCCCTGACAGCCGCACTGGACGCACAGCGCAGACTGCAGGATGCGCAGTGGCCGGACATCGCCCCGGATCGTATCCGCGTGCGTATGGGCCTGCACAGCGGCGAAGCGGAGCAGCGCGCCGGGGATTATTACGGAACGGCCGTCAACCGCGCGGCGCGCATCATGTCCATTGGCCATGGCGGCCAGATCCTCATTTCAGGCACGATTGCCGGGCTCGTCCGCGGCGAGTTAACGGGAGAAACCAGCCTGCTCGATCTGGGCGAACAGCGGCTTAAGGGATTGAACCACCCGTCGCGCATCTTCCAGGTACGGGCCCCCAATCTGCCTGGAAACTTCCCACCCCTGCGTACCGGAGAGATGCAGAAGGGCAATCTGCCGCAGCCGCTGACCAGTTTTATCGGCCGCGAACGAGAACTGGCTCAGGTCGAGCAGTTATTGCAGGAGACGCGATTGCTGACCCTGATCGGTCCCGGCGGCACGGGCAAGACGCGCCTCTCGCTGGAAGCCGGTCGCCACCTGGAGGAACGTTATGATCACGGCGTGTGGCTGGCCGAAATGGCGCCGCTTGGTGACGGTGCACTGGTACCGACGGCCGTGGCTTCCCTGTTTGATCTACGCGAGCAGCCGGGTGTGCCGGTCATGGAGATGCTTTCCGATTATTTGCGCGGCAAAAGGCTGCTGCTCATCCTCGACAACTGCGAGCACCTCGTCTCCGCCTGCGCGCGGCTGGCGGCCGATCTGCTGCCCGCGGCGCCGCAGCTTACCATTCTGGCCAGCAGCCGCGAAGGGCTGAGCATACCCGGCGAGACCCTATTGCATATCCCAACCATGGGCATTCCTACTCGCGACCTTGTCAGCCGCGACGAACTGGCCCAATTCGAAGCGGTGCGTCTCTTTGTGTCCCGCACCAAAGCCGCAAAACCCGGCTTTGAGCTGACGGAAGCCAATTCCAGGGCGGTAGGCCAGATCGTGCGCCGTCTGGACGGCATTCCCCTGGCCATCGAACTGGCCGCAGCGCGCGTGAGACTGCTCTCCCCGGCGCAGATCGCGGCGCGTCTGGACGATCGCTTCCGCCTGCTGACCGGCGGCAACCGCACCGCCCTGCCCCGCCAGCAAACGCTGCGCGCTTTGATCGATTGGAGCTACGACCTGCTGGATGAAGATGAGCGCTGGTTCTTACGCCAGATGTCGGTCTTTTCCGGCGGTTGGACGCTGGAAGCGGCGGAGTACGTGGTTGAATCCAAAAGCCTGCGAGGTTTCAACCAGTCCTCAGTTTCAAATAAACAGGCACCAGAAAACCTCGCAGGTTTGGACGCGCTCGATCTGCTGGCCAGTCTGGTCAACAAGTCGCTGGTGCGCATTGACGATTCCGGCGACACGCTGCGCTACCAATACCTGGAAACGATCCGCCAGTACGCGCGAGAGCGGCTGTTTGAGGCCGGCGAAGGGCCACAGGCGCACGATGTTCAATTTCAATATTTCTTGCAGATGGCGGACACAGACTACGATGGGAGTTTATTGGCATTTGACTACAGTGGGCTCTCCGATCACCTGGAAAATGATTTAGAGAATCTGCGGGCGGCACTGGACTGGGCGGAAGGAGTTGATCCCGCTGCGGCGATCGATTTACTGCGCTACCTATCTTCCTTGTGGCTAACGCTCGGACTGGGAGTCGAGATGCTGCATCGCGCAGAAGTCTTGCTCGAAGCCCTGGACAAGCTGCCGCCCGCCGGTGAAGAAGAGATGGTCAGGCGCCGGCGCGCTCGTGCCTTCGCCCTGACTATCTTCGCCATGGGGTCCGGGACGATCGGCGGAAGCAAAGAGGCTTACGCGGCGACGGTGGAGGCAGAGGCGCTGCTGCGCAGTGATGGGTCGCTGCCGGGATCGCTGGCGGATATCCTCTTCTGGAAGGCGATTATCGGCATCGAGATCAGCCGGCCGGAAGAGTACGAAGCGGCCAGGGAAGCGTATGAAATAGGCCAACAGTTGAACGACCTGGTGCTGCAGCAGGTCGGGCTGATCGCCATGGCGCGCTGGGCATTGGTCAGGGGTGATATTGCGGAGGCGGCCGATCACCTGGCCGCGGCAAGGCATTCGCGTTTGGGCCATGATATCCCCATCTTAATTACTTATCAGGCTTATACAGAATCAATGACCGCCCGGGCAAGCGGGGATTTTGAGGCCGCGCAGCGCGTCCTGGCGGATGGGGCGGAGGCTATGCGCCGGGCGCATCACCGCCTCTTCGCCAATATTATTGAAAGCGAGGTGGGACATACACTGCGCCAGACCGGCGATCTGGCCGGCGCGGCGGAAATTTACCGGGCAACGATCCTCGAATGGCAGGACCTGGGCCACCGCGCGGCCGTGGCCAACCAACTGGAAAGCTTTGCTTTTATCGCCATCGCTGAAGAGAAGTTGGATCGAGCCGCCCGGCTCCTTGGCGCCGCGGAAGCTTTGCGCGACACGCTCTCCAGCAGTATGACGCC
>JBJYWZ010000562.1:0-2796 GCA_046259725.1 Promineifilaceae bacterium (SeqCode)
AAAAAAAACGATTATCGGGAGCTTCGCGCTCGAGCGGCCGCCGGCAAACTGAGCTGCCGAAATGCTGACCCGCTGATAACGGGCATGATATACTTCCCGGCGGAGGCACTCCATGAACGCGGCGACTTCTTCTCCTGGATTTAACTGGCGCAGCATCATTCTGGCCGTCGTCGGTTTTGTAGCGGCAATCATCTTTATGATGACCAGCGCCGGGGATAACTTCTGGCTGCACCTGATCAGCAAGCCCATTCCCGTGCTGGCCATGGCCCTCTGGCTGGGCCTGCTGCCGCTCAAAAGGCGCTACCAGTGGGCCGTGATCAGCGGTTTGCTGCTCTCGGCCGTCGGTGATGTGCTCTTATCCTGGTCGGACGAAACTTTTCTCCTGGGCTTGATCGCCTTCCTGCTTGGCCACGTGGCCTATATCGCTGCCTTTCTGAGCGACAGCCGCGGCCTCTATCCGGGGCGGGCGCTGCTGGCCTATGCCTATGGCGCGCTGGCCTACGGCTACCTATACACGGCCGGCGATCTGGGCGCGATGACCTTACCCGTCCTGGCCTACGTAATGGTCATCTGCACCATGTTGTGGCGCGCCTCCTGCCGCGTCGGCGCGCCCGGCGTTTATGCACGATCGGCCTGGATAGGGCTGGCCGGCGCCGCCTTCTTCACGCTCAGCGACACCCTGCTGGCTCTGGGTATGTTCGCCGGGCAGCGCCCCCTTGGCCCCCATGCCGTGATCATCACTTACTGGATTGGCCAATTGGGAATTGCCCTCAGCGCCTACTGGCAGTTGGAAAACATCTCGGACAATCAGCACGTTAGCGAGCCGCCAGGCCAGGAGCTCTAGAATGCCGAAACCGAAACTATTTATTACGGGTATCAACGGCAACATCGGCCGCGTTCTGCATGACGGGCTCGCGGATCGCTATGACATCCAGGGTCTGGATATCACCGGCCCCTTTTCCGGTACCATCTTTGAAGCGAATATTGCCGATTACGGCCGTCTGCTGGAAACCTTCAAGCGGGCGGCGCCATTTCCCTGCCTCATTCATATGGCCGCCGATCCTCGTGTACACGCGACCTGGGAGTCAGTCCTCAGTAACAATATCGTAGGCACGCGCAATGTCTTCGAAGCGGCCAGAGAAGTTGGCGTCAGGCGCGTGATCTTCGCCAGTTCGTGCCATGTCACCGGGGCTTACGACGGGATTCCGCCCGATCTACATCTCCAAACGCAGCCCGATCCACGCCGCATTTCGGTCGCCGATCCCATCCGCCCTGACGGCGAGTACGGCGTCAGCAAGGCATTCGGCGAAGCCCTGGCCCGTTACTACGCTTCCCGCTGGGGCATCTCATTCATCTGTCTGCGCATCGGCGTGGTCCTGCGTGACGACACGCCGCTGGGCAATCCCTGGTTCAGGAAGGGCTGGTTGAGCCACCGCGATCTCCTGCAGCTAGTAAGCAAGAGCCTGGATTCGAACATCGTCTTCGGCATTTACTACGGTATGTCCAACAACACGGGCGGATTCTGGGACATCACCAACGCCAGGCTGGAACTGGGCTACGATCCGCAAGACGACGCGGCCGCCTACTGGGAATCGACAGCCTGGTAGCACGCACTTCACTGATTACTGTTTACTGGAAACTGTTCACTCCTCATCCTCCCATCCCGGAATGCCGACCACGCGCAGCACGGGCAGGACCATAAGCACGCCTCGATGCGGCTCGTTAAGGTTGCCGACCACGCCCTCCGTGACCGTAATGAGCCTGTCGATCGTCTCTTCATCTTTGATCAGCACCATCAGCGTGCGATGATGCTCTTCCTGCGTCTGCAGCAGGCTGCGGATGCTGGGCATCAAGGGCAAATCGTCGCGGTAGCCGGCCGCGCGGCGGATGCGGCCCAGGCCTGTGCTTTCCAGGATAGTAACGCCGGTGACGCCAATTGCTTCCCAGGCATCAAACAACTGCGGGCAATGTTCAACTTCATCGACAACGAAAATAACCAGATAGCCCATACTCAACTCCTCATTTTATCTCGCTTGCTGTGTTCACTGCCTGCACCTCTCTTTTGAAAGAGTAGCGCAGCATGGGCGGTGTCACCAGCGTGGCGATGATGACCATAAAAACGGCGATGGAAAAATTCTCCTGGCTGAGCAAACCGCCGGTCAGGGCAAAGGCGGCCACAATCAGGCCCACCTCGCCGCGTGAAACCATGCCGATGCCCAGCTGCAGCGATTCAAGCCAGCTGAATCCGCTGATGCGCGCGCCGCCGCCGCTCCCCAGGATTTTGCTGATGATGGCCACGATTGTAATGACAATGGCGAATATCCAGGCGCTGCCGGTGATGGCCCGCAGGTTCACGGACAGACCAATGCTGACAAAGAAGATGGGCACAAAAAAGCCGTAAGCCAGCGAGGATACGCCGACCTCTAACTGGTGGCGATGCGGCGTGCGCGACAGGAAGAGTCCGACCAGAAATGCGCCCGTGATGGTCGCGATGCCGCCGATGGCCTCGGCCGCCCAGCCAAAGAGCAGCGTGGCCACCAGTACGAAAGCCAGCGTGCCCTGGCTGATTGGCAGGCGGTCGACCCAGGTCGTGAGCCGCGGCAGAATGTATATGCCGGCGACAATGGCCGCGCCGAGATAGAGGACAATGCGCAGCAGGGTGATGAAGATGCCGCTCACATCGCCTCCGCCGCCCGCGGCGAAAATCGAGGCCAGGGAGAGCAGGAGAATGACCAGGATGTCGTCAAATACGGCCGCTCCCAGCATGGTCAGGCCGACGCGCGTGCGCAGCACTTT
>JBJYWZ010000563.1:0-1686 GCA_046259725.1 Promineifilaceae bacterium (SeqCode)
CCGCGGAAACGACGAACGGACGGCCGCTTCTCATTACGCAGGGTGATGTACGCAATATCCAGTTGGCCAAGGCGGCTTTATACGCGGGGACCAAAACATTGATGAAAAAAGCGGGCGTCAAACAGGTGGATAAGGTGATCCTGGCCGGGGCGTTTGGCAGCTATATCGACACGAAGCACGCGATGGTCCTGGGCCTGATTCCTGACTGCGACCTGGCGAATGTTTTCGCGGTGGGCAATGCGGCCGGCGACGGCGCGCGCATCGCTCTGCTCAATAAATATAAACGGACAGAAGCGCAGGAGCTGGTGGAGTGGGTGAAGTATATCGAAACGGCCGTCGATCCAGGTTTTCAGGCCGAGTTTTCCGATGCGATCCATCTCCCGCACGGCCGTGATCCCTTTCCGCATATCGCGGAAATTCTTCCCGAGCAGCCCGACCTGCGCGGCAACGGCTCGTCCCGGCGATCGAGACGCCAGGTTCTGGGCAGCGCATAGAACGGGCCAGGCGGCACAGGGAGTATAAGATGGACGACTACAACCCTCAAAGTGTGGCCAACAGCTTCGAACAACCGGCCGATCGGGCGGCAGACACTGCGTTGATCGCCTGCGGCGCGCTGGCACGCGAAGTGATCGCCATCCGCGATAAGTACGACTGGGCGGCGGATGTGCTGGGTATACCGGCGCTGCTGCATAATTGGCCCAGGCGAATTCCACCGGCGGTGCAGAAGCGGATCGCGGAACTACGCACGCGTTATGAGCGCTTGATTGTTGTTTATGGGGACTGCGGAACCGCGGGACGGCTGGACGGGATGCTGGAAGCGGAAGGGGTTGAACGCGTCGCGGGTCCGCATTGTTACGAGATGTACGCCGATGGTTTATTCGATGAGACCATGGCCGAGGCGCCGGGCACCTATTTTCTGACCGATTATCTGGTCCAGTCATTTGACCACCTGGTCATTGAGGGCATGGGGCTCGATGACCATCCCGAACTGCTGGAGACCTATTTCAGGCATTATACGCGCGTGCTCTATCTGGCGCAGCGCGATGATCCGGCGCTGCTGCAAAAGGCGCAGCAGGCGGCCGATTATCTGCGGCTGCCGCTGGAAGTCCGGCCGGCAAGCTATGGCGCGCTCGAAAGCCGCCTCGTGGCCCTGATGGAGCGAGCATCATGACCCGATACCAGATTATTTACTGGCGCGATATTCCCGTCCAGGTGAAAGTGCGTGACGGCGGAGCACGTCTCAGCCGCCCGCTTTCACCCCGTTTTCAAAAAACGGTCTACCGCGCCGCCTACCGCGCCAGGGCGATAAACGGTTCTGAGTACATCCAAGAATGGCGGCCGTCCGATTGGATCGAGCTGGACAAAGGCGCTCAAGAGGTAATGACGACGGTCAGTGCCGAATTGGAGTCCGACTACAGCGACGAAAGGCTGGATCGCCTGGCGCGCAACAAGGGATTTGAGGACCATGACGATTAATTATCAAATCATATTCTGGCGCGATATTCCAGCCCAGATCAAGTTGAAAGAAGGTCGCGAACGGTTGGGAAGACCCCTTTCCAAGCGCTTTGGCGTGGCGATTGATGAGGCGGCCATGCGCGCCGGGCTCACTGAATCAAGCGATTACCTGGCCCAGTGGCGAAAGAGCGCGTGGCAGGAAAGGGACGGTGAGCTCGGGGAAACGGCCGA
>JBJYWZ010000564.1:0-52671 GCA_046259725.1 Promineifilaceae bacterium (SeqCode)
TGGTCTATAAGCCGATCATCAACATACTTGAAGAACGTAAGGCGCGCATCGCCAAAGGTCTGGAAGATTCACGGCAGGCTGCCATTGCCCGCGACAACGCCGACGCCGAGGCAGAGAAAGTCATGGACGACGCGCGGCAGGAAGCCGTGCGTATTCGCCAGGAAGCGGTGACCCAGGCTGAAGAAACAGCCAAGGCGATCGAAATGAAAGCCAACGAAGAGGCGAAAGAGATCGTTACTAAAGCTGCAGAAGATGCAGAGGAAGAGCGCAATCGTATTCTTGCCGACTTGCGCGGGCAGGTTGCCGCTATCTCCATCGCTGCCGCAAACAAGCTCGTTGGCGAATCATTGGATGAAAAGCGCCAGCGGGAGCTTGTTTCCGAATTCTTCGCTAAAGCACCGGATGAAGTAGCGTCCTTTGCCGCGGTTGGTGATAAGGCGGAAGTTACCAGCGCCCTGCCTCTGACCGACAGCGAGCAAGCTGATATCAAGAAGAAGCTCAAAGTAAAAGAAGTAGTCTTCAAGGTTGATCCAACTATTTTAGGCGGTATTATTGTCCGCGTGGGCGATCAGGTGGTGGACGACAGCGTCGCCAGCCGTATGAGCGCCCTTACCGAGTCATTGAGATAGGTACGGCCGCTTTCGGGCAGCCGGACTCTCGTTATCCGGAGGACTGCTGAGTATCTTACTCAGCAGAAGGAAGAAGCTGAAGGTGCCGCGACCGTACTGGGTCGTAATCCAGCACCAACAATATCAGGCCAGGGTCGCCGCCCTGGCCTTTTTTATTGCCTACCCGGTTAATATGTTTGCCTGCCTACATCCTTTCGTGTTCAATACCAATAAAAAGGAGCTTATAAGGTACTCAAAGTTCAATGGAAGAGACTGATTTGACTGAACCCGCCGCGCCAAGGCCGACATTTACGGACCGGATGCGCGTCTATACCGCGCCGCTGATTGATCCCGTTGTCACCTTTCTGGCCCACTATAAGATCTCGCCGGATGTGCTGACAGTCGTGGGAATGCTGGCTCACTTTTTCCTGGCCTACCTGATAGCCATCGGCGAGTTTCGCTGGGCCGGAATCGCCATGATTTTGCTGGCGCCGCTTGACGCTCTCGATGGCGCCCTGGCGCGCAAACTGGGCCGCAAACAGGGTGGCTTTGGCGCTTATCTTGATTCGACGCTTGACCGCTTGGCGGAAGTGATCCTCTTCGGCGGTTTTATCTACTATTACTACACCCAGGATAACCCGCAAATGCTGGCCGTTGCTTACGTGGCCGTAACGGGGTCGCTTATGGTCAGCTACTCACGGGCCAAGGCGGAGTCCCTGGGCTACGAAAACAAGGTGGGCATCGCCAGCCGTGTGGAGCGTTACCTGCTGATGATTGTCATGCTCATCCTCAATTTGCCTCAAATCGCCCTGGTAGTCCTTGCCGTAACGACCTACTTCACTCTGGGACAGCGTATGTACAGTGTCTGGAAGCAGGAATATGGCGGAGACGATTCTTAAGAAGACATAGTGACAGCAGCAACAACATCTGATCGCCGGCGGCCGCGTATAGAGCCATATTGGATCGCCATTGCTTTCTTCGGCCTGATTGCCACGGTCCTATTCCTGTACCATCTGTTGAGTGGCGTGACGCCGAGCCGCGTGGCCATCCACATCGAGGCGCTTGACTTTGATGTGTACTGGTACGGCATCTGGATCATCAGCGGCATCGCCCTGGGCTGCTGGGTGGTGGCCTCGCTCGCTGCTGATCGCGCTCGCCAGGTTTTTGACCAGACGGTGTCCCAGGAAATTCAAAATCAACCGCTTTCATATCTTGGGCTGCCGGGGCATAAGGAGCAGAAGCTTGCTGGCAAAGGTGTTGCCACCACCGGGGAGTTTCTTTTTTTATGGGGGTACGATCCACGAAACCTGGGTTTGAAGAAGAAGGAAATTCCCGAGATCCAGGAGATGGTTGCCGCCGCGCCAGGGATTGAGAATGACTGGCTCGTAGACGCGCCGTGGCGCATCTGGAATCCCGAACACGTCTGGAACGGCATCATCTGGGCGTTGATATTCGGCCTCATCGGCGCACGGCTCTATCATGTGCTCACGCCGTCGCCTAGCATGGCTGCACGCGGCATTGAGTCCGCTCTGGATTACTTGCGCAGCCCTTACCAGTTGATCAATATTCGCTCCGGTGGTCTGGGCATTTATGGCGGCATCGCCGGGGGCGCGCTGGGTCTGTTTCTCTATTCGCGCAGGGCACATATTCCTGGATTGTGCTGGGCAGATCTGGCCGTTGTTGGACTGGCGTTGGGACAGGCCATCGGTCGTTGGGGGAATTTCTTTAACCAGGAGCTTTACGGCCGTCCCACAAATTTGCCCTGGGCTATCAAGGTCGATCCTCAATATCGCCTGGCAGATTATGCCCAGATCGAACGCTTCCATCCCGCTTTTCTCTATGAGTCGATCTGGAGCTTCCTTTCCTTTCTGCTGCTGTACTATTTGACCCGGCATTACGACAAGAGAATGCTGCCTGGCGAGATGACCGCGTTGTACCTGATTCTTTATGCAATCGGCCGTTCACTGCTGGAGCTGGTCCGTCTGGACAGCCGCACGGTGAGGATTGCCGGGCTGGACACCGGTATGGCCGTGGCCACGCTGGTATCAATTATTGTGGCCATCCTCGCTGCATTGGCCGTGATCATCCGCCGTGTACGTCGCCGCCAGCTTGCTGTTTGATGATGCTGGAGCTTTCACGAAGCAAGCCTCAGGATTCTGGTCGGCCGTGCGCCATACATCCATAGATAAATCGTCGTTAAATCGCGTTTCGCGCCCATCATTCTGCTTGGTACACTTCCCAATAATATGGTCAACAGCAAACAGGCACCCATTCTTGTAGCCATTGCGGCCTTGCTGCTTGTTATATTGGCGGTTGCACTTGTTTGGCGAATTGTAAATGGCGACAGCAGCTTGCTGCGTGATGCACAGGTCAATGACGTTCTGATCACGCCCAATGCCGACGGTGAATCCGATGCCACGCAGATCAGCTATACGCTCTCGCGCAACGCCGCTGTATCCATCTATTTTGAAAACGAAAATGGGGATCGCTTTTATTTCCGTGAGGATAAACCGCGGGGCGCCGGTGACTACAGGGTGCTGTTCAGCGGCATTGTTGACGGCTACCGCCTGCCCGATGATATTGTGGATGGCGAAATTCTGTCGCGCCTGCTGCAAGATGGGAATTACACCTGGACCATCGAAGCCACTGATGACGATGGGACGACCGAAGTTCAGCAAGGAACGTTGACTATCAGTGATGCGGATACAGCGCTGCCGGAGATGCGCGATTTCGGCCTGGATAAACAGGTGTTTACGCCAAATCGTGACGGTATCGCTGATCGCGTGCAGGCCCAATTCTATCTGGCTAAGGAAGTAGATGACGTGCGCGTCTTCCTGCAAATGCCGGATGGATCGGAAGTACCAATATCAGAGTTGGAGCGGGATATCGCGGCTAATATGCCGGGCCGCCACGTCTATGATTATGAAGGGGGCGTTGATAACGGGGCAACGCCGCCGCCCGACGGCACATATCCGATTGTGGCCGTTTCGCGCGATCTGGAAGGGCAGCAGATGCGCGTGGAAGACAGCCTGACCATTGAATACGGCGGGGTGCCGCGGGCCGACATCTTCGCGCCGCCGGCCGGGGATACGTTGGAATTCAGCGCCACGGCGGTTGCTCTCTGCGACACTATCTATTTCACCATGACTGTGGAAAATTACGGCAATACCCCGATCCGCACCACGGGACCCGCTCCAGGCACCGTTTATGACTCCGATTGGAACTACAATACATTGGGTTGGCACACGGAGTCCGGCGCCTGGCGCGCGGCAATCGGATTCGAAAACGAACTGACCAATTATCCATTCCGCTGGGCGCTTGGTAATCCGGAAGATCTTGAAGTGATCGATGGTTATACCTACCTGATGCCCGGCGACCGCGCGGTGATCACCGGCGGCATTCGCGTCGTTGGCCCCTTTGGCAACCGGAATCCCCAGCCAATCTGGGCCGGTCTCATCCATGAAGACGTGGAGATATCTGAATTTAACAACCGCGTTGATCCGCAGCAGATACTGGTTGACCTGCCTGATGAAGCCAATCGCCAGGTATGCGAACCGCGTGAAATCCCCCTGAAGAATCTCTCGCAGTAACTCCGTAGTTAACTCTTAAAAAGCTGTCGAGGGAAGTTTAGATTTCACACAGTCGAAAACATAAAAAACTTGTGACATTCTTCACTTGTCAGATCGGGTTATTGGCGGTTAAATTACCGTTGCAGTAATCGCTGCTGGGGTCTTAGCCATCATCCCTGTAAAAGGATGGGCCTGCTAAAACTCCGTTTATTGGTATTGCGCGTTACTGGAACCCGACAGTGAAAGCTGAGGTTTTGGCGCGCTCCAGATTTCCGTATTTAGGAGGAAATATGTCTAAACGTACGATTAGCTGGCTTGCCGTAATCATGCTCATTCTCGCCGTTGCACTTGCCGCGTGCCAGCCCCAAACTGTAGAAGTAACGCGAGTCGTTACGCAAACTGAGACTGTAACAGAAGAAGTAGAAGTACCCGTCGAAGTGGAAGTTGAGGTTACGCGCGTCGTGACCGAGACCGAGACTGTAACCGAAACAGTCGTCGAGGAAGTTGAAAAAGCACCGCTTGGTTCGGAGGAACGTCCGATCAAGGTCCTCTTCGTCCCGTCTGTAGAAGCCGACCAGATTGTGTCCGGTGGTGCGGTTATGGCGGACGCCTTGAAAGAGGCAACCGGTTTGAATTATGAAGTCAGCGTGCCAACCAGCTACGCCGCGACCATCGAAGAGATGTGCGCTTCGCCGGACGATACGATTGGCTTCATCCCCGCCCAGGGTTATGTTCTGGCCAGCGAGCGCTGTGGCGTCACTGTCGGTGGTGCAGCCGTACGCTTCGGTCTGGCATGGTATGCCGCGCAGATTGTTGTTCCCATGGATAGTCCCGCCGAGTCAATTGAAGATCTGGCAGGCCTGACCTGGGCAATTCCTGACTTCGGCTCTACCTCGGGCTATCTCTATCCCCTTTCCATGTTCACGGAAGCGGATGTAGAACCGGGTGAGATCGTCGAATCCGGCAGCCACAACAACGCCATGTTGGCCGTCTACAACGGTGAAGCTGACTTCGGTACCGCTTTCTTCAGCCCGCCGTTGCTGCCTTACTATGATCGGCAGTGGACCTACGGCGTCGACGATCCCGAAATCTGGCGCGAAGCCGGTGAGAGCCCGGTGCGCAACGAAGACGGCCAAACTCTTGTGGCTGGCGGTCCCGATGAGGGTGGTTATCGTATCCTGGATGCTCGTTCTTCCGTATCCGATACTGCGCCGGATATCTTTGAAAAGACACGCATTCTATTCCTGACACCGCAGATCCCCAACGACACCATCTCTTTCGGTCCTGAGTTCCCGCTGGCGTTGGCTGGCGACATAGTTGACGCTGTCTCTGCGTTTACCGAGACTGAAGAATGTCTGCAGTCCATCTGTTCAGAGGAGTTTTACAACTGGACAGGGCTCTCACAAGTAACCGACAGCTTCTACGATCCGGTACGCGCCTCAATGACCAACCTGGGCATTACGGCCGAGGATGTCTTCGGAGAGTAAGCTATTACTTTTTTCGTAACAAAAAGCCGGGTAGACGGCAGTTGTCTGCCCGGCTTTTTTATTCTTACCGGCTGCCGGTCTGTTGATTCGCCGCGCGCTTTGTTGCGCAATATGTTCTCTTGATCAGCGACCAGGTAGGAGGGTCATTTTGCTTCGTGTAGAACACCTCACCAAAGTCTACGATGATGGCACAGTTGCTTTAAAAGATGTCAGCTTTGAAGTGCCGGACGGCCAATTTGTCGCCGTCATCGGCCTCAGCGGGTCCGGCAAAAGCACCCTGCTGCGCTGCATTAACCGCCTGATCGATCCTACAGAAGGTGAGATCTGGTGGAATGACACCCAGCTTTCCCATATTACCGGCGAAGAGCTTCGCCGGGCGCGGCGGCGGATCGGCATGATCTTCCAGCACTTCAACCTGGTCGAGCGTTCGACCGTGCTCACCAATGTACTGAGCGGCCGTTTGGGATACGTCAACCCATTAGCCAGCATCCTCAACCGCTTTCCGCAAGAAGATATTGAACGTGCGCATGCCAATCTTAAGCGTGTTGGTATTCCGGATAAAGCGGGTAACCGTGCTGATGAATTGAGCGGTGGTCAGCGACAGCGCGTCGGCATCGCCCGGGCGTTGATGCAGGAGCCGGAAATGATCCTCGCCGACGAGCCCGTAGCCAGCCTCGACCCTGCCCTTGCGCACAGTATTATGCGCCATCTACAGCAGATCAATCAGGAGGATGGCATTACCGTTCTGTGCAGCCTGCACTTCCTCGATCTGGTGCAGCAGTACAGCACCCGGGCGATCGCCCTGAATGGTGGTGTGCTTGTTTTTGATGGCACGCCGGAAGAGATCGACGATGAGAAATTTATCCAGATCTATGGCCGGGAAGCGGAGCGCATTGGTTAGGACGCAGAGAAGATAAGGGGATCTGTTATCCCGGGAATTTGGCTTTGACCTCAGCCAGAGTTCGGTTAGTAGGATTCCCTTCGAAGTACAAAAAAGTTTCATGAAAGAAGAACCCGGGGAAAGCAAGAATAGAAAACGATTGCGCAACATTGTCATTGGTATCGCTATCTTTCTCCTATTTGCTTATGCGGTCAGCGTCACGCGCGTCAATCTGGAAGAGCCTCTGGAGCCGAAACGCCAGGAGAACCTGGTAGGGCTGCTGCGCGAACTGGCACACCCTGATATTTTCCAGTACGAGACCGAATCACAAAGTATTAACCTCTCAATCCGCATGCCCTGTCCGCAAGAGGTCAAGGGATCGCAGATTGAAAGCAACGGCCGTGTTTTGCTGATGACCCCCAACTGTGCCTCTACAACCCAGGAGCCGATTACGCTGACCGGCACTGGTTACCCGCCCAATGCTCAGGGTGTGGTGGCCTGGCATCCAGCCGGCGCCACGACCATACGCCGCTTGAGTAATTTTCGCGCGAACGATGATGGGCAGTTCTCGGTAACTTTCACGATGCCTGATATTCGCGAAACGGAGGACCCCCAACGTATAGAAGTCGCGGAAATACTCGATCGCCGCATCACCGGTCCCAGCGACACAACGATAGAGACCCTGCAGCGTATGCTGGAGACCGTCTTAATGGCCCTCATGGCTTCTACCTTGGGAACGATCCTGGCTGTGCCGATTTCATTCCTGGGCGCCAGGAATCTTATGGAAAATGTCGGCTCGCCGCTGGCGGCCGTGATGGCGGCCATTATCGCCCTGCCGTTCGGCGCTGCCGCTGGTTGGTTTATAGGCAGCGGTGTTTCTTATCTGGCTGAATCGCTCAGCAGCTCAATTATATTGGGTCTGGGAGGCTTTGTCGCCGCGGTCCTGCTCCTGGTTCTGGCCTGGATGCTGGGAGGCAGAATTATGGGTGGGCGGAGCAGCGAAATTCCCGCCTGGCTCGGTTGGGTACGCGTCATTCTCGCCGCGTCTCTTGGTTTTCTGGCTCTGGCGATACTGGCACAGTTGGGCCTGGTGTTCGGGGCATGGCTGGAGGATATCCTTGGATTTTTCTCCTTCGTCGGCAATTTTATTTACGTCATATCGGATTTTGCCCATGTCTTTCTGCCGTTGCTGATCGCGCTCCTGGGCGGAGGGATGGCCGCGGCCTATGGCAGCCGCATCGGCCAGGAATTTGTTCTGAACATGCCGGAAGGTCCGGCGCGCATGCTCACGGCCGTGTTGACTGTAATCGGTACGGCGCTGGCCGTGTTTGCTATCCTGTATGCCGTGAACTGGATCTGCCTGCTGGGCATTTGTCGAAAGCTGTCTCAAGAGACGCCCGCCCTCTACCTTACATTGGCGGTTCCGGCGCTGATCGTCGGTGCCATCGCCGGTCTTCTCTCATTGCGCGTGCCGCCGAAGCGCCAGGTGGCCACCGGAATGGCCACCTATTCAGTGACGCGAACGATTCTGAATGTTCTGCGTGCAATCGAGCCCGTTATCATGGGCTTTGTCCTTGTCATCTGGGTAGGTATCGGTCCCTTCGCCGGCGTGCTTGCGCTGATGCTGCATTCAATCGCGGATCTGGGCAAGTTGTTTTCCGAGCAAGTTGAGAATATCGACGAGGGACCCGTCGAGGCAATCGAGGCGACCGGCGCCGACAAGGTGCAGATGATTAACTTTGCCGTCGTGCCGCAGATTGTGCCTCACTATCTGGCCTTTATTTTTTATCGCTGGGACATCAACGTGCGTATGTCTACGATCATTGGCTTTGTTGGCGGCGGCGGCATCGGCCTCGTACTCTTCCGCAGCACAAACCTGACCCAATATCGCCAGGCCAGCGTCATGGTTATTGCCATTGCGGCCGTAGTAACGCTGCTCGATTTCGTAAGTTCCAAAGCGCGAGAACGGATTATTTAAATGCAGGAAGTTTCTCCCCAAAAGGCCAAGCGCCATTTAGTGCGCACAATTCTCATCGTTCTGGCAATTCTCTTGTTATTTGCTTTTGCCGTGCAGGTGACCGATATTGGCCTGGAGAAGCCACTCGATCCGGTGCGTCAGGAAAATGTGCTGCGTACCTTGCGCCTTTTAGCCGACCCCGATCTCGTTAAAGTTGACGCTGAAACTGGCAGTTTGGGCTTGAGTGACGCCACGCGCGTCACCATTGAACGAATTATTGAAACCATTTTTATGGCGCTGCTGGCCTCGACGGTGGGCACCATCCTGGCCGTACCCGTTTCTTTCTTCGCCGCGCGTAACTTGATGGCGCCGGTTACAGCGCCTCTGGCGGCCATCATGGCTGCAGTTGTAGCCATGCCTATCGCCGGCTGGGTGGTTTTGCAGATCACGTCGTTGATCTCCGAATTGGCTAAGAGAGTTGGTGACTATTCATTGCTGCTCGCTGCTGTCGCCCTCCTGGTTTCCGCTGCGGGCCTATGGTTGTTATGGCGCGCCGGGGCCAGTGCGGCCGTTGAAGAAGGGGCGACCCGAACTGAACGGATGACTCTGGTCGTACGCCTTATCATCGTGATTTTTCTAGCCATTTTTTGCCTGTCTTTGCTGGCGTTGTTGGGCCTAGAGGCCGGCACTTGGCTGGAAGAGCACCTGGGTATCTTCTGGTTCGTCGGCAACTTTATTTATGTCCTTTTCGATTTTGTGCGTGTCTTTTTGCCGCCGATCATGGCGCTGTTTGCCGGGCTGCTGGCAGCCTCGTTTGGAAGCCGCTACGGGCAGGAGGCTGTCCTCTCTCTCGAAACAGGGCCGGCCAGAATCCTCACGGCCGTTCTGACCGCGCTCGGTTCGGGAATCGTCATCTTCGCCATTGGCTCTTTCCTGAACTGGGTGTACGAATTTGACCACCCGCAAAACTGGACCACTATCCCGGCGCTGTTTGGCGCGGTCGTCTTGGGCCTGGCCTCGCTCTTAATCAAACCGAAACGGCCGTTTGCCATCGGCATGCTCATCTACACCGTTTCTCGCAGCATCCTCAATATCTTGCGCGCAATTGAACCGTTGATCATGGCCATTGTCTTTGTAGTCTGGGTCAGCCTCGGCCCCTTTGCCGGCATCATGGCCCTGACTCTGCACTCCATAGCCGCGCTGGGCAAACTCTTTTCGGAACAAATTGAGGGTATTGACGACGGACCCGTCGAAGCTGTTACTTCCACAGGCGCCAATCGTCTGCAGACCATTGTCTTTGCGGTCGTGCCCCAGGTAATTCCACCTTTTACTGCCTTCGCGCTATATCGCTGGGATATCAACGTGCGCATGTCAACCATCATCGGTTTTGTCGGCGGCGGCGGTATCGGCTTTGTTCTCAGCCAGAACATCCAGCAGCTTCGCTACAGGCAGGCCAGCGTCATGATGCTCTCCATCGCCATCGTGGTTATTTTGCTCGACTACGCCAGTTCACGCATTCGGCAGCGCATTATTTAAAGGCAGTCAGTTTTCAGCTTTCAGCTGGCAGTTGCATTGTTCACTACCTACTGTTCACTACCTATTGTCTTCCCCATCCTTAAGCAGTATTAAGTAACGTTGGCTGGCCAGTCGGGCAACGTTACACTATCTATAATTCGTCTTAACAACTTGATTACCGACGCTTGCTGGAGGGTCTTGCGTCTGTTTCTAAATTGGCTTTAGCTATGCTGCGAACGATACCGGCCATACTGCTGGTGGGGCTGGTACTGCTGGGAGCGTGCCGGCCAGATGAAACTGTTGTCGAGGTGACACGACTGGTAGAAACCGAAAACCAGGTCGAAGTTACTCGCGTTGTTTCAGAAACAGTAGTGCAAGAAGCAACACGTCTGGTTGTTGAGGAAGTCGAAGTAATACTGGAAGTTACAAAGGAACCGCTTGGTACAGATGCCCGCCCGGTGCAGCTTTTGTTTCCGCCTCTTTATGATGCGGATTTGATAACCCGGCGCGGCGTACCATTGGTGGAGGCATTGAGCGAGGCAACAGGTTACCAATTCCAAGTAGGCGTACTCGACAGCGAGCAGGCCGTGATCGATCTCATGTGTGCGGCTCCGCAAGACAGTATCGGTTTTTTGTCGCCGGCAGGCTATGTGGTGGCTCACGACCAATGTGGTGTCGAAGCCGGCGTTGCTGCCGTGGGTGAAGATGGGCTGGCGGCAAAGACCGGCATGATCGTGTCGCGGCGGGACAGCGATATCGACAGCATTGAGGCACTGCGGGACAAGCGCTGGGCCGTGGCTGACGAGAGCAGCCTCTCCAATTATGTTTATTTTCAGGCTTTGCTGAACGAGTTGGGCATCGCTCTGGATGAAATCGTGCCCGTCGCCGGGGAGAGTGTGGCCATGCTCGCCCTTTACGAAGAAGAAGTCGACGTGGCATCGGCCGAATTTATCCCCCCAATCTTGCCGTTCGAGGAGACGCTGTGGGATCGTGAGACGGATGATCCGGAACCATGGCTGGAACTTGGCCTGTCGCCTGTGCGGAGCCCCATTGGCTACGTACGTGTAAATGGCGATCCCGAAAACGGGGGATACCGCGTACGCGATGCCCGTTCGCGCATCATTGACGTGGCGCCCGAGATCTTCGATGAGACGCAGATCGTCGCTCTGAGTGATCCGATTCCCAATGACACGGTCGCCTTTGGGCGCGATTTCCCATTGGCCTTGGCCAAACAAGTTGAGACTATTTTGGTTGACTTCACCGGCTCTGAGGCGTGCCAATCATCGCTCTGTTCCAGCGATTTTTACCGCTGGAGCGGCCTGACTTCTGCTCAGGATGTGATGTATGACCCGGTTCGCTTCGTGCAGGAGACGCTTGAATTATCAGGAGATGAATTGCTTAACCTGGCTCAATGAATGACTGGCAAGGAACCACAGCCATGATTGATGTAGCAATCATTATCGTTAGTTGGAACGTCAGAGAATATCTCGCCGACTGTTTGCGCTCGGTGTGCAACGATCTTTCAAAGTCCCAACTCACGGGTGAAACCTGGGTGGTGGATAATGCTTCCACGGATGGGACGGTCGCGCTGCTAGGCGATTTGTATCCCCAGGTTCATGTTGTCGCCAATGAATCAAACACGGGATTTGCTGCAGCTAATAATCAGGGGATGCTGGCCGCATCAGAGGCGAAACCGCGCTACTATTTCTTACTTAATCCAGATACATTTATCCGCCCGGGCGCGATTGAAGAACTGGTGAGCTGTCTGGACGAACGGCCGAAAGCGGGCATAGCCGGCGCGCGTTTGATTTATGGTGACGGCCGCTTCCAGCATAGTGCCTTCTATTTCCCCGGCCTTGGCCAGTTAATGTTTGATCTGATGCCCATGCCCTCTCGCCTTTACGAGAGCCGTCTGAACGGCCGTTACGCGCGCCGTCGTTTCCAGCCGCGGCGTGGTCCGTTCAAGGTTGACCATCCACTTGGCGCGACCATGATGGTGCGTGCCGATGTCGCCGAATCAACGCAGGGCTTTGATGAATCCTTCCATATGTATTGTGAAGAGATTGATTGGAGCTGGCGCGTGCGTGAAGCGGGATGGGAAATTTACGCAGTTCCTTCGGCCGAGGTGATTCATTACGGTGGGGAAAGCACAAACCAGGTTCCCGCTGATTCCGTCGTTAATCTCTGGCGCAGCCGGGCGATGCTGTACCAGAAGCATCATGGACGTGTGCGCTACGCCCTGGCATCGAAGCTGGTTACTAAGGCCATGAAACGCAAGGCTAACAGCGTCAATGATCCCGAATTGAGCCGGGCATACAAACAGGTGGCCACTATCTGGTCCTCCAATGGCAGCAAATAGGAGTGCCGTGGCCTCACAAGCGCCAGACAATCTGGAAAACCAACAAACTGAATCCGATATTTCCCCGAAGCTCACTGCCATAATCCTGACCTTAAACGAAGAAAAGCATATTGAAGAGTGCGTGCGCAGCCTGCATTGGGCGGACGAAATCGTCGTCTTCGATTCCTTCAGCCGCGACAATACCCTTGCGCTGGCCGAAGCGAACGGTGCGAGTGTGCTGCAGCACCCCTTTGAAAACTACGCGCAACAGCGTAATGCGGCGCTCGAAGCCGTGGAGACTGATTGGGTCTTCTTCGTCGATGCCGACGAGAGGGGCAGTGACGAATTGGCCGCAGAGATCCGGGAGGTTATTGGCGGCAGAAACGAGTCCGCCTGGTTCGTCCCACGCCACAACGTCATCTTCGGTAAAGTAACCTATGGGGCTGGTTGGTATCCGGATTACCAGCTTCGCCTGCTGCGCCACGGTCTGGTTCGCTATGATCGGCCCGTGCATGAAATCGCGCTTGTGCAGGGAGAGACGGGATACCTGAAGAATCCCCTGCTGCATTATAACTACGAGGATAAGGCGCATTTTCAGGCCACCCAGGAAGCTTACACGACTTATGATGCGGGCATCCTATACCAGGATGGCATTAAGGTAAAAGC
The DNA here is from genome assembly GCA_046259725.1 of Promineifilaceae bacterium (SeqCode). Taxonomy (GTDB): domain Bacteria; phylum Chloroflexota; class Anaerolineae; order Promineifilales; family Promineifilaceae; genus JAACFF01. The sequence continues at coordinate 13,021 of JBJYWZ010000564.1, forward strand.
GCACCATTATCTGTCACAGCCCTGGCGCCAATTCTGGTGGCGCTATGTCACGTTAAAGGGATACACCGATGGGCTGCACGGACTGCGCCTCAGCGCTTACATGGCCTACTATGAAGCGGTCAAGTACAGGAAGCTGGCGCAAATGTGCAAGGAAGACAGTCTGGCGACATGACCACAAATGTAACTGTCGACTGCACCATCGGCCGTAACGGCCGTATCTGGATCAAGCGCATCAAACTCGACGATGCCTGGCTTGTCGTAGAACAGGGGCGGCAGTGGCAGGACGAAAACGGCCGTCACGTCCTCGTCATGCGCCCCGGCGGCCAGGTAGAAGAACTTCTCCTCTCTGCCAAGACCCTCCGCTGGGAGCTCGTGCCGCGCCCGCGTAACCGCCAAATCATATAGTCAGGCATTGACGTTATAATAAAGCATTCCCATCTCGTCCAGTATTTACTTTAAGTTGATTCTATTTACGACTGTTTCTAACCAATAGCGGTCTTCCGTTCTGCGCGCTGGTCGCGGTGGTTTTTCTTAACTATCCTCTATGCGAGCGCCGGGATGATGGCGTAGAAGAGGGCGTAGAGATCGAGGGCGATGAGGAAGATAGCCAGGCCCAGGGGGATGGCATAGACCATCCACGGCCAGCGCCGGCGCAGCGGCCTGGCCCACAGCCCGAGACCGATGGCCAGGCCGATGGCGATGGGAATCAGTGCCGGGAAGAGGTAGCGGCCCTGGTGCTGCACGAACTGGATGTTGTAGCCGGCATAGACGAGCGCAGTCAATAAGAGGAGCGCAGGTAGAGCCACAATGGGCGCGCCGTATTGTTTGAGATTCTTGCGATTCGACACGGCCGTCCACACGACCCCGGCGATGACAATGCCCGTGAATACCCACAACATGGGATAGAGCCAGGAGGGGTAGGTCATGGGAACCGTCATCCAGCCGAACTGGCCCCAGAAGCTGTTAAACGTCGTCTGTAAGAAGCGCTCAATGGTGCCCGTATATCCGAACCTGGCGATCCATTCGGCCGTGCGCGGCTGGCCGACAACGACCATGTCATGCCGTCCCTTGCCCATGACGTCAAACCCGCCGTAGATGGCCATGTTGCGCCCCCACCACAGCACTCCCAGCAGAAGGGCAGGCACGTACACCAGCAAGCCGGCGCGAATCATTTCCCGCCATTCGCCCCAATAGCGCCAGGCCAATACCAGCCCGGCGACAATGGCCAGAATATAAACGGAGCCCTTTGTCAGGAACCCCAGGCCCAGCACAATGCCTAAGAGCAACAGTTTGGAATTGATATGGGCGGCATCAGGCATGGCCGTGTCCACGATGAGGAACAGCGCCGCTGCGATCAACAGTTCCGCCAGGGCATCATTGTTGAGCGAAGCCATTAAGGCCATGTGCTGCGGCAAGAAAGCGACAAATACGGCCGCCGTGAGCGCAAGCCACAACTCAGACGGCGCGATACGCAGGGTGATCGCGTAGGCCAGGATAATGGTCCCCGCGCCCATCAGCAGCGACAGCAGGCGCATCGCCATCAGCGATCCGCTGCTGGCCTCATATAAAGGAGTCTGCAGCATATAATAGAGGGGCGGCTGCCAATCTTCGTAGGAGATAGGTTCTATCGCGTAGGCGGGATCGAAGGCGGATTCGAAAACGACTTCTTCGATATATTCCTGATCGTAATCGCCCGGCTCCATCACCGGCATGCTGCCTGCAGCAAGTTGGCGTACATAATTGTAGTGCGCCGGTTCATCGGGCGCCTGCCACGCCGGCGTCAGGCGCGCGTACAGGAAGCCGATGGATAGAAACATTAAGAGTATAAGCAGCAGGGGAATATGGCGGCGCATGGCCTGATCATAACCTAATTCTGGAACACTGACTGGTATTTATCCGGCGCTTTGAATACCGCTTGGTGACGAAGCGCATATCAACAGCCGTAGGTATGCTGCTCGACTGCCCTCAATAAGGAAAAATATCCCTATTTTCTCTTCTTTTTGTGCTTGATCTATTGAAATTTCAGGCTGCCGGCTCCCTAATCGCCGGTGCGGAAGTCCCACGAACTGCTGAAGGGGACGCCATCATAGCTGCCGTTGACCGTTACTCTGATCAGACTGTTGGGTGGCAGGTCTGCTTTAGGAATGATCTGGATGCCTTTATGTCCGGCGGGTAAATTGGTGTTGGCATCAAAAGCAAGTGCTTGCCCGTCGGCCGTTTGCAGCTGCACCTTACCCAACACCGGTTTAGGGCCGAAATAGCGCCAATTCAGCGTGATTGGATAGCGCGTGGAAGACACCATCACCTCACCAACCGGGTATTGAATCGGCCAGCCCTCATACGCCTCATCCGCGTCAAATTGGGCTGAGGACAGCACGTCGAGCGCCGCCGCGGCGCGATTCTCTTCATCGGTGCGGAAAAACCCATAGCCAACTGTTTTTGTGGTCGGGTAGAGAAGCCACAACCTGTGCCCCACGGAGCCCATCCAAACCTCGACCGAGTCATCCGGAGTCCAATTGTCGAAATCATTACTACGGCCGAGCCAGGCATTGGCGTTCTGTGCGCAGCTCTGCCCGCTCTCTGAAGCGTAAGGCAGATTAGGATTTTGATCGTGGGCCAGAACATTATTTTCGGCCATGTAGCGCGCGTGTTCGTAGCAGTTGTCATTCAACGGATCGCTTTCGTTCACAGGGGGAATATCTGCCTCAGTGCGCATCTCGTTTACAAGTTCGATGGCGTCGGAATTTTCTACAGCAGGTGTACCAGGCTGCACAACCAGCGGAATGAACTGTAGATGGGGAGGCTCATTTGTATCTTCAGCAGACACCGGTGCGAGACCGATTGCGAAGATAGAAATGAAAATGAGTGTCAAAAACAAAGCCAAAACTAATGTCTTGGCCGCCCTTCTCTTGGCATGCGGACAGACTTCAATCATGCAAGTATGTAGATTCTACGAACTTTCCTGGGGGAATAAGGAATCGCTGGCGTCAGGGCCAGCGCGGGACGTTTTCGCGTCGACGTTTACGTAGAATCCTTTCCTTCCTCGCAGCCTATAATGCCTGTGAAGAAAATCACTTGCAATAAACCAGGCGGCAAAATGAGGGGTATTTTCACGATTTATTCATATTTTTCGGTGAATATCAAGGGAAGGCTTGACACTAAATATTTGAGGCGGTTCCGCCGCGGCGGCTGTCGCCTGCGCCGACAAGCCGTCCGTCCGGTGTGCGTGATACGCTGTGGGCGCCGCCGAAGTAAATGCTCTTTGAGGCCCAGCGGCTGACGGGATAGCCAAGCGCCTCCAACGCGTCCACTGCCTCAGGTACATAGCCCGCTTCACACTGCAGTATACCGTTCTCAATATGCACGCGTGACGCTTCTACGGCTTCCTTGAGGGTCATTTCAAAGTCCAACAGATTGCTCAGGACCTGTAAGATGGCGCTGCGGATGCGCACGCTGCCGCCGCTGCCCACTGCAAGGCGAGGCTGCCCGCCGTGCAGCACGATCGTCGGCGTCATCATGGTCGGAATGCGCCGGCCGGCTGGCCGGCTGTGGAAGCCCTGCGGGTGCAGATCCTCTTCGCCCATAATGTTGTTGGGTATATAGCCGGTGCCGGGCACGATATATCCAGCCGATTCTCCCGCGGTCGTGGTCATGCTGACCGTCATGCCTTCTTCGTCGATGATGCTGAGGTGGCTCGTGTTGGATGGACCCGGATCTTCCGCCAGGGGCATAGAGTGCGAACGGCCGTCGAGTGCATCACGCACTTCGGCCACGTATCGCAGCACAAAGTCGTCGTTTAAGAAACGGCCGATTGCTTCCGGCAGCGGCGTCGTGACGCTCGCTTTTTCCCACTGCGGGCGCGCGCGCGATGTGGCGGCCATGATCTCATACAAGAGCTGTAAGTGATTTACGCTGCTGTGCTGCAGTCGCCCAACATCAAAGGCCGAGAGCAGCTTCAAGCTGAAAGCTGTCAATACGCCCCCCGTCGAACTGGGTGGTGGAAGCAGCACTTCAAAATCGCGGTATGGTACGGGAATAGAGGACAGTTTGCGTACCTGGTAATTAATAAGATCAGATGAGGTGAGCAGGCCGCCGTTGGCAATCTGGTCGGCGATTAATGACTGTGCCAGCGCTCCTGTACGCGCCAGTTCTGCTCCCTCTTCCGCCAGCGAAACGAGTGTCTCCGCCAGGTTGGGAATGAAAAGCAGTTCCCCGGGTTCGATCATTCGGCCGTCGCGGAGGAAAATATCGCGCATTGCCGCGGTATTAGTATAGAGAGGGGCCAGCAACGCACAAGTCTGCGCTTGAAAAGGCTCCAGCATGACGCCGTTGCGCGCAAGTTCAATAGCCGGCTGCAAGAGAGTCGCCCACGGCAGCCGCGCGTAGTCACGGGCCATGCGCCACAATCCATGAATATTTCCCGGAACAGCCACCGATGCACGTCCCAGGTGAAAACTTTGAGTCGTTTCGCCAAAATCAATCATAACTTCGGCGAAATCCATCTCCGCTTGACTTCGTTTGGACATGCCCAGGCCCGGCGTATCGCTAAAAAAATCATAGACTACAGTGCGATTGTGCTGCGGATCGAAGATGTGGGCCACGCCGCTTCCGCCGAGGTGGACCACGCCGATTTCGGCAATGAAGGAAACGAAAGCAGCGGCGACGGCCGCATCAACAGCGTTGCCTCCCGCCTGCAGCATCACTTTTGCGGCTGCTACTGTCTCTGGACCACCGGCTGAAATGACTCCGTGCATGCCTCGCCTTTTCCTGGTTCAGATCGCAGCCTCTTTGCTGCGACCTGATTCAAAGTGTATAAGTTTACCCAAGTTCACTCTCTTTGGCAGGTTCGATTCCAATAGGATGCTGATGGGCACTGGACACCTCCGTTAGCAGGAATGATAATGTTACTGAGTGTCATGCCTGGATCGTATTTCAGGTTTGTGAATGGAGAAAATGACTATGCCGGAAATTGAAAAACCCGATGAGGAGCAGGTGATTTCCTTATCGCTCGAAACCCCCGTATGGGAACGTGTGTTTACAGTCGCCCCATTGGTTATCATCGGGTCGCGTGAAGCGGACGGAGCCTATAACCTGGCCCCAAAACATCTGGCCACGCCGCTGAGCTGGACAAACCATTTTGGTTTTGTATGCACGCCGAATCACACGACCTACCACAATATCAGGCGCGAAGGTGTCTTTACGGTCAGCTACCCGCGTCCTAATCAAATGGTCCTGGCCAGCCTTACCGCGTCGCCGCGTGAGGACGACGGTCGAAAGCAAGGTCTATCAGCGCTCCCAACCTGGCCCGCGCGCCGGATTGATGGATTTTTCGTTGAGGATGCCTATCTTTTTTTTGAATGCGAACTGGATCGCGTCATCGACGATTTTGACATTAACAGCCTGATCGCCGGCCGCATTTTGGCCGCTTATGCGGCCCGCGATTCGCTGCGGCAGGACGAATGGGACGATAATGATCTGCTGGCTCAGGCGCCGCTGCTGGCCTACGTGAACTGGGGCCGTTTTGCGCGAATTGACGAGAGCTATGCGTTCCCGTTTATGAGCAGATTCAAACGTTAAAGAAAAGATAAAATCTTGGAGGTCTCGAAGCCTTTGTTTCCTGAGAAAACTTGCTTAAGACCTCCGAGGCCAATTGAGGGTAGCCCAAATGTCACTGGCCCGCCGCATACAGATCTATCTAAACGAACAACGTCAGGAAATGGTCACTTTCCTTTCGCGTCTGGTGCTGGCCGAGTCTCCATCCACCAGCCCCGATGCGCAGGCGCTTCCTCTGAGCATTCTCTGGGAGGCGTTGGACGAACTGGACTTCGCGGTTCAAGTTGTTCCCGGGCAGGAAACGGGAGGCTATCTACTGGCCAATGTGAAGGATGCGCACGGCGAGCATAAGGCACGGCAGTTGCTTCTTGGACACTGCGATACGGTCTGGCCGCTGGGAACGCTCAAGCAGATGCCTCTGATCGTGCAGGAGGACGTCGTGCGTGGGCCTGGCGTATTCGACATGAAGGGCGGGCTCGCCCAGATGATCTTTGCCCTGCGGGCGCTCAGAGAAGTTGGGGAGACGCCAGCGTATGACCCGGCTGTTCTGATCAACACGGACGAGGAGATTGGCAGCCCTGAGTCGAAGCCCGTGATCCTGGAGCAGGCGCGGCAGGTTGAGCGTGCGTTCATCCTGGAACCGGCGCTAGGGCGGTCAGGGAAGCTGAAAACAGCGCGCAAAGGCGTGGGTAGGTTTGAGGTTATCGCGCACGGACGTGCCGCTCACGCCGGCCTGGACCCGGAAAAAGGCGTCAGCGCCGTTCTGGCGCTTTCTTGCTTGGTTCAGGAGCTCAATGCCCTGAATGACCCTCAAAAGGGCATATCGGTCAATGTAGGCATTATAGAGGGTGGTCTGGCGGCCAATGTGATTCCGCCGCGGTGCCGCGCTGTTGTCGATGTGCGTGCCTCTACAAAAGAGGATGCGCGGCTCCTGGAAGAGGCTGTCCTTGGCCTTTCACCGCCGATGCCGGATGTACGCCTTGAGATATCGGGGCAGTTCGGCCGTCCTCCTCTGGAACCAAATGCGCGAAACCAGGCACTGTGGCATACAGCCGAACTGCTAGCGCGGGAGCTTGACATAACCGTTGAGCAGGGTATGGCCGGCGGTGGCTCAGACGGCAACTATACGAGCATGCACACGGCGACATTGGATGGGTTGGGAGCTGTGGGAGATGGCGCCCATGCCATGCATGAATTCATCTCTATTGACAAGATGGTTGAAAGGGCGGCTCTGCTGGCTTTGCTGTTAAAAACACCGTGACCTGGTTCACGCTCACTATCTCAGGCCGGAATAATGCCTGCCTGCCGCAGTAATTATCCATGTTTATTTACGGTTGTATCCCCCTCATGTCGGTGTTATAACTACAATTTACGCCTGACGATATGCCCGGCTCTATGTGGTGACGGGACTGCGTCAGGTGAATTTGTAAATTGGCAAAGTAACTACGGATGGAACGATCAGAACTGATCTCAGATATACAGGCTTATTTAACAGAAAACCTGCCGCAGAACCTCGATTTGCTGCGACAGATGGTGAGCATCAACAGCTTTACATCAAATCCCGTTGGCGTTAATTCGCTGGGACTCCTGACAGCCGAGACTTTCTCCACGCTTGGCTTTGAGGCTGAATTTATCCAGGCCGCCGACTTCACCTACGGCAAGCATCTAGTATTGACACGCCCTGGCCGCCCCGTGAATGGTCACGGCTCGCCCAAGGTCGGCCTGATCTCGCACCTGGATACAGTTTATCCGCCGGCGGAAGAACTCGACAACGATTTTCAATGGCGCGTGTCCGGCAAACGTATCTACGGTCCGGGCGTCTATGACATTAAGGGCGGCACGGTCATGATTTACATGATGCTCGCCGCTTTGCGGGCGAAAGCGCCGGCATTTTTCGACAGTGTAAGCTGGGTTTTGCTCCTCAACGCCGCGGAAGAGGCGCTGGTGCCCGATTTCGGTCGTCTGTGCCTCGAACGACTGGGCGATGATACATTGGCCTCGTTGGTCTTCGAAGGCGGCGAAGCCGCACATACCGGGCCTGACGAATTTCCTCTGGTGGTCGCCCGCAAGGGGATGGCGCGCTACCACATACGAGTAGAGGGCAAGGCGGCTCATGCGGGCACAGCTCACGATCATGGCGCCAACGCCATCATGCAGCTTGCCGATGTCATCAAGCGACTATCCGCGCTCACCGATTATGAACAGAATGTCACTGTCAACGTGGGCACCGTTGCCGGGGGGACTGTCATCAATCGCGTCCCGCACCAGGCCAGCGCATCGGTCGAGATGCGCGCCTACTCTCCGCAGGTATTTGCCTTGACAACCAATCAGGTAACAGCCCTTAGAGAATTCTCCAGCGTTCACAGTGCCAATGGTGGCTACCCCTGCCGGGTTCACGTGGATGTCCTCGGTGAATGGGAGCCCTGGGCTAATAACGACAAGTCAAATGATCTGCTGAAAATCTGGCAGGTAAGTGGCCGGGAATTGGGCTACCAGGTCCGGCCGCAGGAGCGCGGTGGCCTCAGCGACGGCAACTGGACATGGCAGTCGGTCCCGACGATCGATGGATTAGGTCCCGACGGCGGCAATGCCCACTGCTCCGAGCGCTCGGAAGACGGCAGCAAAGATCAGGAGTACGTACTTCCTGATTCCTATGTACCTAAAGCCGTCCTGAATGTGCTGAGTATCATGAGTCTGGTAGGCTGGTAGTGGACACAGGGCAATTATTACACATGGAATTTGCTGAAAAGGCACGTCGGACCGAGGCTTACTTGCAGCAAAATATGCCGCGCTACCTGGCGCTGCTGCAAGAAATGGTCGGCATCAACAGCTTTACGGCCAATATGGGCGGCGTGAATGAACATGGTTCACAAGTAGCCGCGATCTTTGCTGAGCTTGGTTTTGTCGCCGAAGCGGTTCAATCCCTCGAGCCTCTTTATGGGAGGCATCTGATTCTCACGCGCAGGGGACAGGAAAGCGACGGCCGTCCCGCGCCAGTAATCGGCCTGGTTTCCCACCTCGATACTGTATTTCCGCCCGATGAAGAGGAACGCAATGATTTTCATTGGCGCGAACAAGGGGAACGCATTTACGGTCCTGGTATCGTAGATATCAAAGGCGGGACGATCATGATCTATATGATCATGGCCGCACTCCATGCCATCCACCCGCGTGAATTCGAAGCGACTACCTGGATCATTTTGCTCGATGCATCAGAAGAATCGGGAGGCTGGGATTTCGGGCGGTTATGTGTCGACCGCCTGGGAGAAGATGCCCTTGGCTGCCTGATATTCGAGCCGGGCAGTTGGAGCGGCGAAGATGCGCATGTTGTGGTCTCGCGGAAAGGAATGGCTATCTACCGCATTGAAGTTGAGGGCAAAGCCGCGCACGCTGGTAGCGCCCACGCGCAGGGCGCGAATGCCGTACTGCAGATGGCCGATGTGATCGATCGCATCTGCGGCATGACCGATTACGACAGGAATCTCACATTTAATGTGGGCACTGTTGCCGGTGGAACCGTCATCAATCGCGTTCCTCACTTTGCCTCGGCCAGCGTTGAAATGCGTGCGTTTGACGAGGCAATCTTTAATGAGGGTGTTGCCAATGTCCTGGCGCTTAACGATTTTTCTACGGTACGTTCCCATGACGGCGCGTTCGCCTGCCGTGTGACCACGAAGGTCATGACGACCGTATCTCCCTGGCCGCGGAATCCGCAAACGGACCGTCTCTTTGAAATCTGGCGCGAAACGGCCGAACTTCTTGGTTACGGCGCAGTTGCTGAAGCCAGGGCAGGCTTGAGCGACGGCAACTATTTCTGGAATGAACTTCCCACGATTGACGGTTTAGGACCGGCGGGCGGCAACGCGCATTGCTCGGAGCGTTCTGACGGCGGCGGCAAAGACCAGGAATACGTGCTGCCAGCAACGTTTGTACCCAAGGCGCTGCTCAATACAATGGCGATTCTCAATCTCTTGGAGCAGGATCATGAATGACCGGACACGCTACAATGAAAATGCTGAGCGCCCCATAGACTGGGATCTCCTGCTCGCCGACTGTGTTCAATTTACACAGAAGTTGATTCAAACACCGAGCATGTCGCGCGAGGAAGCAGACGTCGCCGATTTGATCGCCGCGGAGCTCGCCAGGCTGAACTTTGATGAGGTGGCCATTGATGAGATAGGCAACGTGATTGGCCGGCTTTACGGTCGGGATCGCACGCTGCCCGCCCTTGTGCTCAACACTCATCTCGACCATGTTGACCCCGGCGACCTGGCACTCTGGCCGGAGCCGCCTTATGCGGGCAACATCGTTGGCGGGCGCATCATCGGCCGTGGGGCCTGTGACATCAAGGGGCCGCTTGCCGTACAGGTCTATGCCATGGCTGCGCTGAAACGCTCGGGCCGGCGCCCGCGGCGCGACGTGGTTTTTACCGGCGTGGTGCAGGAGGAGATCGGCGGCGCTGGAGCGCAGTATTGGGTGGAGAACCTCGATTACCCGGTGGCACTGGTCGTCCTTGGTGAGCCGTCGCGTAATAATCTGGCGCTCGGCCACCGCGGTATCGTGCAGATGTGGGTGACTTTTTACGGCCGTTCGGCGCACGCCAGCGCACCGGAGAAGGGGCTCAATCCTAACTATGCTCTGGCGGATTTTCTGCAAAAATTAGAACCGGCCGTGGTCGATCTGGAGGAGCACACACTTCTTGGTCCGACGACCGTGGTGCCTACGATCATCGAAGTGGACACCAACAGCCCCAATGTGATCCCCGCCTGGACGCGCGTCCTGCTTGACGTACGCACGGCGGGAGAGAGTAAGAAAAGCTTGCTGGCCTTCGTGGATCGCCTTGCCGGCGATACGCCTTATAACGTAACCGACGCCTGGTGCAGTGAACCGACGCCGCTCGCGGCGGACGCCGATATCATCTTCGGTTACGATACTCCGGCAGACATGGAAGAGGTACTTCGCATGCGCCAGGCCATCGCCGACGGTATGGGATCTAAGCCAGCTCTGACCAGTTACCACTTCGCCACCGACGGCCGACACTTCGTACCCTACGATATTCCCGTTGTCGGATTTGCTCCTGGAGAGGAGCAAGAGGCGCACACGGCAGGTGAGAGCATCGCCATCGACCAGATAGCGGATGCGCTGCGTGGCTATGTGCAGGTGATTCTTGACTTCTAGCGCGCTGTTAATCACCCGCCGCTGGCAGTTCCAGCGCCTGCGCTGAAACAGCTTTCTCCACTTCTTCCGTGTGCGGGCAGCTTAGCAGCCACAGCACACTACCCAGCATCACAAAAATAGCCAGGATGAGCAGGCGATCGAACAGCCAGAGCCAGGTTTGCGCCAGATCTGCCGGCAGGACGACCTCCACAATTGTGCCGGGCATGGCAAGGACGGCAAAACCGGCGCTGATCAGCGCCAGAACGATGGTCCTCCGGTTCTGGCTCAAGCGCCATATCCCCGGCGAGTGAAACAGCAGCAGGCCCAGTGGGGCAGCAACAATGGCCGTTGAGTAGTCGTAAATGCGGTGATAGGCGACGAGCAGAGACCAGAAGACGAGCGCGGAAAAGGTTTCAAAACCGGCAAGCTCCCAGGAAAGGTTTTGCCACGGCCGATTCATTCGCAGCCACGCCAGCAGCCCGAAAACAGCGATAGTTAATAAAAGCGGGACGGCGATCGCGAAAAACGGGCTGTCCGGAAACAGCATGCCCAACCGCAGACCCTGCGGCGTATCGATAAATATCTTGAAGATATCGATATAATCAACCATGATCGCCTGCGGCGAAGTACGGCCGAGCCAGGCCAGGATCAGCAAACCGGTCGCCTGAACGGCCGCTGCCGTGATCAGAATCCAACCATTGCGCCGTCGCCATTCCCAGAGCAAGAAAAGCACAGCGGCGATAGCCAGGGAGTATTTTGAAAGAGCGAATCCTAACAAAATACCGGACCATACCGGATGTCGCTCGCGCAGCAGCAAACTGCCCAGCATGAGTGCGAAGACCATAAAGGTTGTCTGGCCGATCCAGACCGTCACACGTGTTCCGGTGAGGGTGAGGACTAAGAGAAAAATGAGCAGCTTATCGGCCGTGCTCAGCGTGTGCCGGTAGGGAAACAATCTGATCAACAGCGCCGGTATCAGGAGCATCAGCCCGAAATTGAGCGCGAATCCAACCCAGCGAGCGACTGGCCAGGATAGATATGCCGTTGCCGCCAGCGGCAGGTAGATCGGGGCGGTATTGCTGGGCAGCGTCGGCAGTCCAGGTTGGGCAATCGGAAGTTCCGACGTTACTGTGCCGTCGAGATAAGCGACAGGAAGATCGGGAGAACGTTTATCCAGGGCGAAGCGCAGGGGATCTTCGCCCTGGCGCAGCGCGTGGCCGCTGTGCCAGATAGAATGTAGATCAAGACCCCCGAACGCGGGATCGATCATTTTGCTGACCATGCGTCCCAATGAAAACAGCGCCAGAAGGAAAAGTCCGGCAATAATCAGGAATTCAATTCGTGTCTGGCGTGTTTGCGCCATCGGCCGTCCTCTCAAACATCAAACAGAAGGTCGATATATCGTTTCAGCAGATCACTGACAACGCCACGTGCCGGTAGTGTAGCCGCCAGTCCATAGACCGGGGCCATCCCGCCGCTTTGCTGCGGATTTGCCTTGACCATGGTCACGGACTCCTTCAGATCGGAGATAAACCGTTCGGCGACGCCCGGCTGCGTCTGGCGCAGCGTCACAGCCAGGTGCACGCAGGTCGGTTTATGCAGCCCGTTCAGACTCCAGCCCTTGCGCGTCATCGCATCCATCACGCGGTAAATGTCCACTTCCTGCGAAGTGAATGCAATGACCCACATCGGGTCGCCCAAGACTGCTATCTCTGGAATAGTTCGGATGCCTTCTTTAATCTGAGCCGCAGTCTCCAGGATGCGCTGTGTCGCATTGAGATATCCCTCTTCACCCAAGGCAACCATGGCTGCCCAACAGGCTGCGCTCAGAGCTCCCGGCCGGCTGCCGGCAAAGGTCGGCGAAAAATAGAGCCCGCCCGGCCAATCAACGGCCGTGAAATATTGTGCATGGCGCAGCTCCTGGCCGCGATAGAGGACAACAGAGGCGCCCTTTGCGGCATAGCCATATTTGTGTGTGTCCACCGATATCGAAGTCACACCCGGCAGTCGAAAATCGAAAGGCGGCACAAAATAACCCAGCTTCTCAGCCCATGGCAGGACAAAGCCGCCGAGACAGGCGTCGGTATGGAAGCCAATGCCCGCTTCCAGTGCCAGGGCTGACATCTCGGCGATGGGGTCGATCATGCCGTGCGGGAAACTAGGCGCGGAGCCGACAATGACAATTGTGTTCTTATTAATCGCGTTCTTGGCGGCTATCCAGTTCGCCTGATAGTGATCGTCTACTGGAATGCGTACGACTTTGATGCCGAAATAGTGTGCCGCTTTATCAAAGGCGACATGCGCTGTTGCGGGGAGAATCATTTCCGGGCGGGCGATACCCTTCTTTTCGCGCGCCAGGTCGCGGTAGCTTTTCATGGCCAGAAGAATGCTCTCTGTGCCGCCTGAGCTGACTGTTCCGCCTATGGGATCGGTTGTCTGGTCCGCCCCCAGCATAGAGGCCGTCATGGCCACGATTTCCGATTCAAACTTGCTGGCGCTTGGAAATAGATCAGCGTGCAAAGGATTGCTTTGCGAATGCAGTGCATAAACTTTGTTCAGGAAATTAACATGTTCGGGATCGCCGTGATAGACTGCGCCGGAGGCATAACCTTCTTCCCAGCGGGTCTCCTCGCGCTTGCTGAGTTCAGCCATTTCTTCTAGGATGGCATCATGCGAACGGCCGTTTTCCGGCAGGTGTGAATAGGTTACATATTCATTGCGATACGGCTTAACATCGTCTGCCAGCTCGGCAATGACGCCTTCCATCTCGTGTTGGACGCGTTGGCGCACAAGCGGCAGTGTCGTCACGCGGTCGGCCGCACCGCTGAATATACGGCTGGAAAGTGTAGAAAAACGTTCGCGTATACTCATTATCACTTACTCCCCGTTTACATCCCGTTCATACATACAACGCAAAATTCACCCCAGATTTAGCTGTTATTATATGTTCGAAAACGATCTCGTCCCTGATTCATTCCTTATTCAGTCTGGCGAATATCTTCTTGTTCTGTTTGTAGATGGCCAGGAACATCTCAAATAGTTCGTCATAGCGTGCTCGGTGGGCGGGATCCGGCATAAATTCTTGCTTAATTTGTACGTGCCTTGCAGCCTCTTCAAACGTGGTCGTTCCAAGAGCAACACCGGCCAAAATTGCTGTGCCGCGTGTGTTGGCCTGGATCGGATCCATGACCTGGCGGATAGGCCGGTTCAGCACGTCGGCATGAATCTGGCACCAAATGTCCGAATTAGCACCGCCGCCAATCATATTGATCGCTGGGAACTGCCGGCCGATAAACTTCTCTACGTAGTGCAGCAGCCAGCGCGAGTTATAAGCCACTCCCTCGAAAACGGCGCGAATAAGATCCGGTCGAGTATGGTGCAGCGACATGTTATAAAAACCGCCGCGCGTAAGGTGGTCGTCAACCGGCGTCCGTTCTCCGTTGAGCCATGGAGTAAAGATAAGGCCCTTGCTGCCCGCGGGGGTCTGCGCGACCACCTGGTCAAATACCTGGTAGATATCATCGCGAACCGTTTCGCACTCAAGTTCATCCTTGTGATAAAGGATGTTTTCTTTCAAATATCGCAGGCTGGCGCCGGCTATCTCCTGCTCGTTGACGATGAAATAACGGCCCGGAACGGCCGAAGGCAGCGACGCCAAATTGTGCTGTATATCGGTTTTCTTGTACGGTACGTGGCAGCTCAACCAGGAGGAGGTGCCAATATAGAGATGCGCCTCATAATCCTGAATTGCGCCCGATCCGATGGCTGCCGAATGAAGATCCGGCGTGCCCATGATCACCTGTACATCTTGCGGTATGCCCAATTCGGTTGCTACTTCAGGAAGAATGGGCCCCAGGATGTCAACAGCCCTTTTTAGCTCTGGAAGCTTGCTGCGTTCGATCCGCGCGAGATTCAATAGTTGGTCGCTGTAGCTGATACGGTTGATATCACGATTGTCGGTTACCCAATGCAGCGTAATCGAGTCATATGAGGCCGCAAACCGCCCTGTCAGGCGCAGATTCAGGTAATCCTTCGGTTCCAGGAACTTGTACGACGCCTCGTACAAATCGGGATGTTCTTCTCTCAAGTAGAGGATGTGGGCGATTGAATCTTTGCCCGAATGGGAGGGAGCGCCCCCGGTCAGGCGGATCCACTTCCAAAGCTTATCAAGGCGATAGCCTGAAATGTTAGGCGGCCCGCCGACCACTCCCGGCAGGTGTTTTGCGCCGCGTGCATCCATCCAGATGATGGCGTTGGCCAGGGCATTCCCTTCTCGATCGACGGGTATAGTTCCCGACCACTGCGTCGTGCAGCAGACCGCCGTGATTCTATTGCGCAGGGCAGGCTGGCGTTCAAGCAGTTCATGAGTCGTGGCCCTGATAGCCTCCCACCAACCATCAGGGTCTTGTTCCGCACCATTTCCCGGCAGCAGAATGACAGGCGTATAGCCTACCGCCGCATCCATGATCTCGCCCGTAAACCTTGCCAGCGCCACCTTGGGGCCGGACGTGCCTAAATCAATGGCTAAGACATATTGTGAATCCGAATTGGGCACCTTGTTGTTCCTGCGCCAGGGAATTTTGCTGTTCGCGAGTTGCGGTGTGTTCTGCGAGGATGTAACACATCGCGTAGCAATAATCTATTGTGTTGTCACTCGGAAAATCAGGCAAGTTGAGAATGATCCAATCCTTGTCGATAAGCGCCAGATCGTTATCCTGGCCCGATGAAGAGGCGCCATAGTTGGGCGACCATGAATGTCACAATAAAGCCCATTGCCAATGGAAGCAGCGCGGAAATCGTCGCCCAGCGCTTGCTGCCCGTTTCTTTGTAGATCGTATAGATGGTAGTTGAACAGGGATTATGGATCAGCGAAAAAAGCATCAGATTAATCGCCGTCAGCAACGTAAAGCCCCCTGCAACCAGGACGGTCTTTGTTTCCGCCAGTGAATTCATTTCGAACATGACTCCGGCGCCGCTGCCGGCGTTGATGCCCGTCACCAGAACGGTTAACATCAAGATCGTAGGGATGACGATCTCATTCGCCGGGATGGCCACGATGTAAGCCACGAGAATGATGCCGTTTAGACCAATCAGCACGCCAAACGGGTTGAGGAAGTTGATCATATATTCGGCGATACTGGTGCCGCTGATTGTGATATTGGAGATCAGCCAGATTACAGCGCCGGCTGGCATCGCAAAAACGACTGCGCGCCACAGGACATATAGAGTACGGTCGACGAAAGAAGTGCCGATTGTGCGCAGAACTTGCGGCGGGCGGTAAGGTGGCAGTTCCAGGCTGAAGGTGGACACTTCCCCCTTGAGCATGGTGCGCGATAGACTCCAGGAGACGACAAAGGTTAATAAGACACCCAGTACGGCGATGCTTACCACTGCCAGGGCTGAAATAAGACCAGCCAGGTAGAAGGGAGCCAGGGAGCCGATGAACAGCGTGGCAATCAGGATCTGTGTCGGCCAACGGCCGTTACACAGGGCAAAGTTGTTCGTGATGATGGCGATAAGCCGCTCGCGTGGGCTGTCAATCACGCGTGTAGCGATGATGCCCGCGGCATTGCAGCCGAAGCCCATCATCATGCTCAATGATTGCTTTCCATGCGCGCCTGCTTTGCGAAAAGCGTTGTCCAGATTAAAAGAAACGCGCGGCAGGTAGCCGAAATCTTCCAACAGTGTAAAGAGCGGGAAGAAAATGGCCATGGGCGGCAGCATCACGCTCACGACCCAGGCTGTGGCCAGATACATGCCGTCGATCAACAGGCCGGAAAGCCACCAGGGCATACCGATAGTCTGGGCGCTCTGCTGCAAGAAGGGATAAATCCTGCCAATCAACACATCATAAATTATTTGCGATGGGTAATTCGCGCCGACAATCGTGATCCAGAAAACAAGCGCAAAAAGCAGGATCATGATTGGAAAGCCAAAAATGTGGCTGGTAACCAGGCGGTCGATCGTGCGATCGAGATCGAATTTCGGTTCTTCCTCCGGCCAGGTAACGGCGCGATCAGCCAGTTGGCTCGCCTCGGCATAAATGTTCTCCATTAACTGTTCATGGAAACCGGGCCCCACCTCCCAGCGCAAATTATCGGCCGTTTGCAGAATGTCGGCTGTTAGGACGGTTGACGCAGTCACGTGGTCACCTCCAGATCCAGATAAATCGAGGCTGCCGGTTCTGCTTCAAGCGGCGACTGAACCGTCAGATCCCCCAATTCTCCCTTGTTCAAGGCCTCGATGATCCGCTGATCGCCATCCAGCAGGCGCAGAGCCACCCACTGTGCATTCGGTAGATCCGGGAAGGCCTCTTTGATTTTGGGAACCAGCGCGTCAAGCGCGTGGCGAATCACCGGCGATTCGTTTTTCAAGCGGTACGGCTTGCAGACTGTCTCGCCAGTGGCCACATCATGAATCGCTTCCAGCAGTTCCGGAAGCCCTTCGCCCGTACGCGCCACACAGGGCACAACCGGTACGCCCAGATCACGCGCCAATCTGCGGTCATCCACCTCGAGATGGTAGCGGCGCGCTTCGTCCATCAGATTAAGGCAGATCACAGCACGTTCCGTGATCTCCAGTACCTGCAAGGCAAGATTGAGATTGCGTTCCAGCCGCGTCGCATCAACGACGATAACTGTCACATCAGGCTGGCCGAACAGGATGAAATCACGTGCAACCTCTTCGTCTAGACTGGTTGAGAGCAGGGAGTAGGTGCCCGGCAGATCAACAATTTTGTAACGGTCACCTTTGTAGCTGTAGCCACCCTCCGCGCGCGTTACCGTTTTTCCCGGCCAGTTTCCAGTGTGCTGGCGCAGCCCGGTCAGGGCATTGAAAACGGTGCTTTTCCCTGTGTTGGGATTGCCCCCTAGGGCTACGACATAATCCCAATCGCTCATGTCAACGCCCAGTTTTAGTAGATTGCCCGCATTGTGTGCAGGACAAGAGGCGCAGGCACTGCTGTCGAAAGCTGGTCTTGGTATTTTTGTTTCGGTACTCATGATTTAGATTCCAGTCGTTTAACCTTGATGTTTTCAGCTTGTCCCTCGCGTAGCGCAATAACCGCACCGCGCACCTTGTAGGCCACGGGATTGCCGCTTGGGCTCTCGAATTCGGCCGTGATTTTTGTGCCCGGCAGAATGCCCAGATCGAGAAAACGGCGGCGCTCCGCACCGCGTGATGACGGCGATATGGTAATCACTTCCGCCGCCTCCCCCGGTTTTAATATGGAGAGCGGGATGCTGTCGCCAACCTCTTCCGCGACAGTCTCCATTCTTTCAAGCGGTACGACGGAAATGTTGGCGGCAACAATAGGCGCCACAAGGTGTTCACTGCCGTTTGTCCAGAAGCGAACGCGATCGGAACTGACCTCTGTGACGCGCACGATCTCACCCAGATGCAGTCCTTCAGCCAGCAGCTGTGCGTAGACTACCTCCGGCTCGTCTTCCAGGTGTACGATACGCGCTACTGAACCGGCATCCAGTCTGGACAGCGGCTGGCCGCCGTGTGCGCGTATTTCGCCGCGGGCTGATGGGATCGGGTCGCCATGTGGATCGTAGTTCGGGTGACCTAACTGCGCAGAAAGGGCATTGGCATCCTCCGGCGAAATCGAGTGCTCCCACTGTTCCGCGCGCTCGTGCCAATCCTGCTCGTTCAATCCTGTTTCCTCGGACAGGTACCGTTCCCACAGCCGGTGCGCGCGGATGATGTGTAATGCGGCTTCGCGACCAGTGTCGGTCAACGATATTTCGCCGCGCTCCGTGTGCACCAGGCCATCTGCTTCCATCTCGGCAACAAGTTCGGCCGTCTGGTTGAGATTGACATTCAAGGTGCCGGCGATACTGGCCAGTGTGGGCGCCTGGCCTCCCACTTCACACTTGTAGATATGCTTCAATGCATCTTCAATGAGCACGCGCCTGGTCATGCGTCTGCTCTGCCGCCAGCGCGCTACCAGTCCTCGCTGGGGCCAAAACAAGACGAGTAAAACGGCCGCGATAAGGATTGCAACAAGGAGGGCGAAAAATGGATTATACATGGTCATTCAGGTTTATAATTCAGCATACGCAGGCCGTTGAGCGAGACCAGCACCGTGCCGCCTTCGTGGCCAATTACGGCCGCCGGGAGAGGCAGATCGCGGAAAAAGATAGCGGCGAGCATCAGACCGATCATCCCCAGGGCGAAAACCAGGTTGAATACCAATGTCTGCCGCGTTTTCTTGCTCAGACCAATTACATAAGGAATGTTATTCAAGTTATCGGACATCAAGACGATATCGGCCGTTTCCAGGGCAACGTCCGTTCCTGCAGCGCCCATGGCAATGCCAATTTCGGCCGTCGCCAGCGCCGGGGCATCATTGACGCCGTCGCCGACCATGGCCACCGATCCATATTTTTCGCGGACCTGATTGATGACCGCTACTTTGTCCTCGGGCAGCAGTTCGGCGAAGTAATCATTTACGCCGACTTCGGCGGCGATCTGCGCCGCTACTATCTCATTATCACCGGTCAGCATCACCACGTGCTCAATACCATTCTCATATAACGCGCTGACTACCTGGGCGGCGTCCTCACGCAGGACATCGGCAAAAGCGATGACGCCGATGATGTCGGCGTGTTTATCGTTCTCGCTTACCTGGGCTACCAGGACGCTGGTTTTCCCGTGCTCCTGCAGGTCTTGAACGATAGCCGACGCTTCTTCAAAATTTGAGCTGGGAATGTCTGCAAAATAGCGCCTGTTGCCGATGTGTAAAACCTGGCCGTCTACGGATGCACGCACTCCCTTGCCGGTTGTGGCCTGGAAATTTGACGCCTCGGGCAAGGTCAGGCTCTTCAATTCGGCCGCTTCGACGACAGCCTCGGCCAGCGGATGTTCGGACATCAACTCGACCGCTGCGGCGAGGGCTAGAAGCTCGTCACGATCGCCGGGCCAGGAGGTGCAGACGACGACATCGGTGACATGGGGCTTGCCCTCGGTGAGGGTACCCGTTTTGTCGAAAGCGATAGCTTTCATCGTGGCCGCATTTTCTACATAACTACCACCTTTAAATAAAACGCCCCGTCTTGCGCCATTGCCGATCGCCGATAGAACAGTGGCCGGCGTGCTGATCACGATGGCGCAGGGCGATGCGGCCACGAGGATCGTCATCGCACGGTAAAAGGCATCGTCAGGTGAGTCCCCAAATAACAGGGGAGGAACGACAATCGCCATGCCAGTCAAAACAATCACGCCTATCGCATAATATTGTTCATATTTGTCAATAAAGCGCTGGGTTTCCGCCTTTTCACTTTGCGCTTCTTCCACCATCTGGATCAGGCGCGCGATCGTCGAATCTTTGGCCAGCTTCGTTACGCCGATCTCTAGATACCCGTTTTTGTTAATTGTTCCCGCAAAGACCTGCTCTCCCGGCTCTTTGTACACTGGCATAGATTCCCCGGTGATAGAGGCCTGGTCAACCGCGCTTTCGCCGATCAATATGACGCCATCGAGTCCGATCCGTTCGCCCGGTTTGACGAGTAGATGGTCGCCAATATTGATTTGTTCAATAGGCAGTACAAGCGTTTTATCGCCGCGCCTGACGGTTGCCTGCGACGGTCGTAACTCCATCATGGCGCGAATGGCGTTACGCGTGCGACCGAGGGCGTAATCCTGCAAGACATTGGAAAGCGAGAATAGGAAAAGAAGCATCGCGCCTTCGAATGGCTGGCCCACCAACGCGGCGCCGATCGCAGCCAGGATCATCAACAGGTCTACATCTATCGTGTGCAGCTTCAGGGACTCGATGCCCGCCCTTAATCCGAAAGTGCCACCTGCCACGTAGGCGACCACGTAAAGAACCGTTGCCAGATAGGGGGGCGCCTCAGGCATGCTCTCAAGGATGCGCGCCGCGATCATAGCCACAAACGTAATGGCCGTGAATACCGCCTGCAGGTTCTCAATCGACCATTTCCAGGCATGCTGGAGTCCAGTTTGCGTAGCAGGCGGAACTGCCCCTGGCAGTTCGGCGGCCGACGGCGCGACTGCAACGCCCCAACTGGATACGCTCTGTGAAAGCTCGGCCGGGGAAACGAGCGTGTTATCATATTCCACGCTCATCACGCCCCCGGCGTAGCTTGCCGTTGCCCGTCGTACCCCCGGAATCTCTTCGACCTGGCGTTCAAGCGCCAATGCGCATGATTCACAGGCTCGACCACCCCGTTTTCCCAGGCGCATGGTGCAGTTGCTCCATCGCTCCTGGAGGGTAGGTTCCATTTCTTTGGCGATACGATTGATTTCCGCCTCGCCGATCAGATTGGCGTCAAAGTCAAAGCGGACCTGTTCGGTTTGGGTATCCAGTTCAACATGCACGATGCCTTTTTCGCCGGCAACAGCTTTATCCAGCAGCTCCAGGCAGCTTTCATCGTGACTGTGTTCGTGGTCGTGTTCGTTGCTCACAACAGACTCTCCATCAGAAAGATATGATAGCAAAACTTTCAATTTAGGTCAAG
Organism: Promineifilaceae bacterium (SeqCode); assembly: GCA_046259725.1. Taxonomy (GTDB): domain Bacteria; phylum Chloroflexota; class Anaerolineae; order Promineifilales; family Promineifilaceae; genus JAACFF01. The sequence continues at coordinate 34,215 of JBJYWZ010000564.1, forward strand.
CGTAATAATAACTTAACCAAAGTTAAATTTAGCCAATCGGCCAATCTTCCGGATGCGCTGACAGGACATCAGATCAGGCTTTTAGAGTTTGCTCCAGCAATACTGCCCAGGTGATCAACTCCTCATCCCCATACCAGCGAGCGGCGAGCTGCAAGCCCAGCGGCAGGTAGTTCGCGCTGGTTCCACTGGGCAGCGTGATGGTGGGCATGCCGGCATGTGTCCAGGGAAGATTCATGATCGGATCGCCTGTGCTTTCCAGGCCTTTGGGAGCCGGGCCAACGGCCGATGGTGAAAGCCACAAATCGATGCCGTACGCATCCATTGCCTCCATCAGCGCAGATCGCAGCGCAATTTGCCCCTCCCGTGCATCAAGCACTGTTTGTTCATCAATTTCCCGGCCTCTCTCAATGAGTTCGGCCGTCTTGGGATGGTATAAAATGCTGTCTTCCCGGTACCAATCCTCATGTGTTTTTGCCGCCTCGGCGGCGACAAGATCGTTATGTCGCCGATAGATATCATCAAAATCAGCCATGACAGGCACCCGCTTAACGGAGAACCCGGCATCGCTCAGGTGCTCGCACGTGGTTTCAAAATGGCCCAAAGCTTCTGGCGAAGCGTTTGCCAGGTACGGGCCCTCAGGCACGGCCAAAACAGGTCTGCGCTCCCCGGTGGGCGCATGCCATTCGCGGCAAAGCAGTGAAGCGACAATGGACACGTCGCCGGCCTCCGGCACAAAAAAGCCGATGTGATCGGCTGAGGGAGAGACGGGGATGACGCCGGCCTTACTGATCCGGTCATGGCTGGGCTTGAATCCCGCTACGCCGCAAAATGCGGCCGGCCGGTTAATTGAGCCGATCGTTTGTGTCCCCAATGTCAGCGAACTTAATCCGGCGGCAACGGCCGCTGCAGAACCACTGCTGGACCCCCCCGGCGTATGCTCCAGGTTGTGTGGATTGCGGGTCGGGCCCGGCGCGAAATAGGCGAACTCGGTGGTCACTGTTTTGCCCAGGATGAGCACGCCGGCTTCTTTTAACTGCCTGACGGCCGTAGATTCACTTCCCTGAATCAGGTTGCTGTCCAGCCTGCTGCCGGCCCGCGTGACAAAGCCTTCGACGTGGAAGATGTCTTTCACGCCGATCGGGACGCCAAATAGGGCTGGGCGCTTATCCGGCTGCGGGTAGGAGGCTAAGAGTTCTTGCGCCTCACGGCGCAGGCGAGAAAAACGCTCCGCTTCGGGGACGAAAGCCCGCACCTGTGGTTCGACCACTTCAAAGCGTGCTTCCAGATCTTCTAAATAATCATAAATAGAGAGATCGCCGCTGCGCAATCCCTTTGTCAACGCTTGCAGTGATATTGATTCCACTGGTGTCACAGTAATGTTCCTTATCTAAATCTAAGCTAATCAATAACCGGTGTGCAAATTGAAGTGCCGTCCTGCGGAAACGCGGGCTGCTATGGCGGATCCATCGCACAGCGGAAGCCGAGATTGGCGCGAGTTACCAGCGGATCGAATGAGTCGCGCCCGGTAACGGTGACATCCGCTGCTTCCGACAGCCAGGATCCGCCGCGTATGACCTTAAAATCCCCCTCCAGCGGGCCAAGCGGGTTGGTGTCGCCTGATTCGCCGTAGGTGCGGCTGTCGTACCAGTCCGCTACCCACTCCATCACGTTGCCGGCCATGTCGGCGAGACCCAGGGGGGAACGGCCGTTGCTGTAGCTCCCTACAGGGGCAGTATCCTGATGCCTATCGTCAATCGTGCTGTCTCGAAAGTCGCGCGGGCAGTTCTGGTCACAGAAATTAAGGCGCGTCCCGTCAAATGCGTCACCCCAGGGATAGATATATTTCACGCCCTCAACGGGATCGAATCCCGCTGCTTTCTCCCATTCCGCCTCCGACGGCAGGCGCGCCCCGCGCCATTGGCAGAACGTGTCTGCGTCATACCAGCTTACGAAGATGACCGGATAATCGTCGAAATTGGGATCGCCGAAGTAGGCGCTGTGATAGGTAGCGTTAGGGCTGTCCGGCGGATCGCATGCTCCGTCCTCCACACATTGCGCATAGGCGCCGTTCGTAGCCTCGGTTTCGTCGATAAAGTAAGCATCCAGGCGAACGAGATGCGCTGGTTTGGCGTCACGTTCCTCGCTCTCGTCATCGCCCATGCTGAATATCCCTTCCGGAATATAGAGCATGCGCGACCCGGTCTCCGTAATGAAGGGCTCCGGCGTTGGCGTTGGCGGTTCGGTCGGGATGGGGATGGGGGTGGCGGTAGGTGCAATGGCGGTAAGTGCGGCGACAACGGCCGATTCCAATGTTGCCGTCGCCGCCGATTCGGAGATTGAATCAGGCCCGCCCAGATTGTAGGCGCCAAAGCCGATCCCCAGCGCGATAACGGCCAGAAGTAAGGCCAAGAGTGCAAAGATCGTGCGCCTTTCCATCTGCCGTCTGCGGCTCTGTGGCAGGCGCGGAGGCGGCGCAACGCTGACGTTATCCTGCGTTCGACGTAATTTTTCGACCTGAGGTTCGCGCAGACCTGCGGGCCGGTTGAGTGCATTGCTGAACTCTGCTGCGGTATCATATCGCGCGTCAGGTCGCAGCGACATGGCTCGGGATGCAACCAGGGATAAATAGGGCTCGACATCGGGATTTACTTCGCGAGCTGCGGACATTGATTCCAACCCGCTTTCGCGGCTCAAAGCATTTGGCGGAGTTTCTCCGCACAAGAGAACATAAAGCGTCGCGCCAAGGCTGTAAATGTCACTTGCGGCTGATACTTCGGTCTGCGCCTGCTGTTCCGGGGAGCCAAAGCCCGTTTCGTGCGGCCGTATGCCCAGGCCCAACAGCCCGCTGTCAACCAGAAACACCTCCCCCGCAGGCGTCAGGCGGATATTGGCCGGTTTAATATCGAGGTGAAGCCTGTTTCGTTCGTGCAGGTAGGTGAGCGGCCGGCAGGCTTCCTGCAAATAACCTATCACAACATCGGAAGGAAGCGGCCCATATTGTTCCAGCAGTTGTCGCAGATTGACGCCCTCAACAAATGTGCTGACCAGGTATTGCCCCATATCTTTCAGGGCGAAGTGATCGACGAATTTTGGTAGTTGGGGATGGCTGAGCGCGCTGAGCTGTCTTGCGACTTCGCGAAACCGCTTTTGCGTATCGACCGATGGATCGAGGTATTCCTTTATCGCCACCTCTTGCTGTGCTTCAATATCAAAAGCGTAGTAAGTGGTTCCATACGGCCCGCTCCCCAATATGCCGACGATGCGGTAGCGTTTGTTGAGAATCTCCTCAGGCAGTAAAGGCATTAGTCTCGCCTATTATCCATCCTGCGCGCTGAAGCGCAGCATCAACTCGTTAATTCCCTCTACCGATCCTACCACCGTCAGGTGATCGCCGTACTGTAGCCTGGTGAAACCATGGCTGATGAGCGCGTGTCCGTCGCGCTTTACGTTCAGCACCAGCGTGTCCAGGGGCATCCGCAGTTCGCGCAGCAAAATACCGTCCAAATCTTTATTTCTGATCTCGAATTCTACTACGTCTTGCCCTTCTTCCATACCCACTAGCAGTGAAGCGGCGGTGGGTGAACGAACGAAGTGATCCAATAGGCCAACCATGACTGTGGCAGGATCGACAATCAAAACGCCGAGGTCGTGAAAGTTCTGGAAATATGTGCGATCGTTCAGTCGCACGACGATCGAAGGCGTGCCGAAGTGCTCATAGGCCAGTTCTGCAATCTGGTAATTCTCTTCATCTGAGAGCATGGCCACAATTGCATCGGCCGTATCTGCGCCCAACTCACGCAGGCTGTCGATCGAGAAGTGGTTGACAGAAATTGGCTCGATTTCCGAGGCGCTGCCGTTGAGTATTGCTTCGTCCAGGCTGGCCAGGCGAACGCCCCATCCGTGATTCTGTAATTGCCTGGCCAGGGCGATTGATTGCCCATCCACGCCAAAGATAATGGCGTCATTCGCCTCATCAAGTCCCGGGGTCTCGTGACGCGTGTGCGCTTCGCCGACGGTGTTGATGGCCCATTTGAATAAAGGGGGGCCAACAAGCTGGCTCAAGACAATAACGGAGATGATCAACGTCGCAAACTGTCCGCCCCACGTCGTAAACTCAACATCCACTTCCTTGGCCAGACCCAAACCAACACCAGCCATGGTTACGGCTGTGAGCCAGTGCGTGGCATTGAACACCCGTGGCTCATGGGCGATTACGCCACCGACATATGAGCCGATAAACAAACCAACCAGGCGCACCAAGAACAGGGTCAGGGCGATCCACCATGTGTCGACGAGCACATCCAGCGCCAGCGCCGCGCCGGTGAGTGTGAAGAATATAACGTATATTGGCGGCGCAACTTTTTCCAGGAGATTCAAAAACTCGGTGCGATAGGTGCTGCGATTGGTAATAAACAAACTCGCGATCAGGCAGATGAGTAGGGGCTCCAGCAGCAATTCCAATGATAAATATTCATGGCTGTACCTTCGTGTAAATGATGAGATCAGAAAGATGCTGTAGCCGGCTAGCAGAATTAGCCCGATCTTGATCCAGCTGTTCAGATGCGTGCTCATAATCAGCTGTAAGACACCTCCGAGCAACACAGCAAGAATAATTGAAATAGTAAGCTCAAGAAGGATCAGGCCGAGGAAGCCCAGGTCAAGGGGCACATCAGTCAATAATGCATCGGCAATTTCTATGTTGATCGCGAAGAGCACGATAACGATGAAATCCATGATCACCGTGACCCCTAATACAGTTTGCGTAAAGGGCCCGCGAGCCCGCAGTTCGTTGATTATCGCTATGGCCGAACTGGGAGAGCGCGCCACCAAAATCGCAGCCGCCAATGCAGCAATCGCCAGACGGCCGTTCGCCGGGAACGTACGCATAAAGGGTACGCCCCCGGACTCCAGGTAGAGTGTGATAAATATGAGGATGGAAACACCGAGAACAATTCCGGCGGAAATGGAGAGGATACTCTTCAGTCGGCTGTGCAATTCTCGCAGGTAAAGCTCGCTCCCGGCGGCAAAGGCGATAAACGCCAGCGCGATTTCATCGATGATTTTCAGGCTTTCAATGTCGCCGGATTCGATAAAGCCGAACCCGTAAGGGCCGAACAGGATACCGGCCAATAAAAAACCGCTTATCAGCGGAAGTTTGAAGTGCGTTAAATAGCGCCCGATCTGTCTCGAAGCCAGGGCCAGAAGTATGAAGCCGGCGATTACGACGAGTGTATGGTTGTCAAGATTCATATAAGAACGGGTCTGGTTCCCTTGCTGCTGCAAGCGATTTGCACGGAGAAACAATGAACAGCAGGGGTGTATTCACCAGCCATCCAGATAATTGTAGCGGAAAGCGTGTTCTCAAGAAACCATACTCAAATTCCGTGTTTATGCCGCGACTCACGGCTTTAACTTTCCGGAAAGCCATGATTGGCCGTCTGTCGTCAGGGGAATGGTATAATGCCCACGGTTTATTAAGATCTGATGTCCCAGGATAGAGATTGAAACGTAATGGCTCATAAATCCACTAAACTATCTGATGCACTCTGGAGAATTTACCGGCGGCCGGATCCGGCCGTTCCCTGGCAGCAAATGGACGGCAATTTACCCTGGAACGATCCTGACTTTTCAGAACGTATGCTGGCTGAACACCTGGATCAATCGCATAATGCCGCTTCACGCAAACATAGTGAGCGGAAGAAGGTAATGGACTGGCTTTGGGAGAAGCTCGATCTCTCTGCAGGTGATTATGTTCTTGACTTTACCTGCGGGCCGGGTCTTTACTCTGTCGATCTTGCACTGCGCGGATGCCGGGTAACCGGCATTGATTTTGCTCCGGCTTCAATTGCCTTCGCAAGAAATCTGGCCGAGGAAAACGACGTCCAGGATCATTGTGAATTCATCGAACAAGATGTGCGTGAAGCCGTCCTACCGCCCGATACCTATGATGCGGCCCTGTTTATCTACGGACAGCTTGCCGTCTTTCGCCGCGAAGAAGCGTTCGCTCTGCTAGAAAAAATCGCCCGCAGTTTAAAGCCCGGTGCCAGGCTGATCGTAGAGCTTCTCGATCAGGATCGCGTTGACAAGAAGGCCGGCACATGGTGGTTCACCGACGACACGGGTCTTTGGGGAGGGGCGCCGTTCTTGCATCTGGGCGAAAGGCAGTGGCTGGCTGAGGAGCAAATATCTGTGGAACGCTTTTATGTAATCGATCTACAAACGCACGATATGCTGGAAGTTAACTTGAGCGACCAGACTTATGGCGCTTCCGAAATGGTAGACATACTCAGCCGTGCCGGATTCAGTCAAGTGGATGTCTATCCAGACTGGGGAGAGCTTGATCTCTACGATCGCGGCGAGTGGGTTGTCTACATAGCGCAAAAGTAACACTCTTTCCTCAAGTTTGCAGTAGGGTACAATACTGTCAGGCGATCATCAAAGATTCGCAAGAGGTGAAAAATGAAGAAGAAAAGATTACCAGCCTTAGTTCTTATCTTGTTCTTGCTGTTAGGGCTCCTCGTGGCCTGCTCGACGCCGGAGGAGACGCCAACAAGTGAACCGCCAACGGAGGAACCCGCGGCGCCTGCTGCTACGGAACCCGCAGCAACCAGCGCCCCGATAGCGGATGATGGCGAATTGGAAGCAGCGCCGGACCAGACATGGGCGCGCATCCAATCAGAGGGTCGTATGCGGGTCGGGACGTCCGCCGACTATCCCCCGTTTGAGTTTTACACCAGTGATAACCAACTGGATGGATTTGACATCGCCTTGATTCGCGCCATTGGCGAGGAGTTGGGCGTCATCGTTGATATCACGGATATCACTTTTGACGGCCTTGGCGATGCCATGTTGGCTGACCAGGTAGAGGTATCCATTGCCGCCTTGTCGATCACGCCTGAACGGGAAGCTGCCGTTGATTTTTCCAATGTCTATTACATTGGCGAAGATGCCGTTCTCGCCGCGGACGGGTCAGGCATTACGGGCATCGAGTCAGAAGCCGACATCGCTCCCTATACCCTGGGTGTACAGGCAAGCTCAGTCTATGAGACTTGGGCTCGCGAGCAGCTGATTGATACCGGCCTCATGCCCGAGGAGAATCTCTTGGTTTACGCTACTGCCGACCAGGCCGTCACTGACCTGGTTGCCGGCCGCGTGGATCTCGTCATGATGGACAAAAAACCGGCGCAGGTTGCCGAAGGGCTCTTTGACGTATCCATTATCGCTTCCGATTTGCATCGTCAGCGCTTCGCTATCGCGATTCCGCAGGGCGAAGATACGCTTCGCAGGGAAATCAACAGGGCTCTGACGAATTTGCAGAACGAGGGTTTCCTGGCCGACCTGGCTGAACAATATCTGAATCTCGATGAGCTCTTGCCGATCGAGGAAGTCACTCCCGTTCCGGAAGAGGAACAGACCGTCATCGTTGGCTGTACCGATGCCATGGCCTTTATTGGTGATCTGAATCTGGACGATAACAACATGTCATCCCCGCCCGTTATGTCTCCCGGCCAGGCTTTCCGCAAGGGTTGGCGGGTGAAAAATATCGGCACCTGTACCTGGAATAGTGGTTACAGCCTGAATTACGTCAATGGCAATGTCTCCGCGGCCCAAATGGGTGGCTCGACCGTGCCCGTGCGTGGCCAGGTGCTGCCTGGACAGACTTATGACTTCTGGGCCGACCTCGTCGCCCCCACGTTACCCGGCACTTACCAGGGTTTCTGGGAGATGCGTAATGACCAGCAAGAGCCTTTTGGTCAGCGGGTTTGGGTGGGCATTTACGTACCGGCGCCGCCGACGCCAGTTCCCGTACCTACACAGACGCCGTCGCCCACCATAAGTTTTTCCGCGAACCGTACCACGATCACGGAGGGAGACTGCGTAACTTTTACCTGGAACGTTCAAAATATCCAGGCGGTGTGGTTCTATCCCGATGGCGAAGATTTCAACAGATATCCGACAACGGGCCAGAACAGCAGTGTGGAGTGCCCGAATACGACGACAACTTATAACCTCCGCGTATTGAATACTAATGGGTCGGTAGAGATACGGCAGATTACGATCGTTGTTGAACCGTCGAATTCCGCACCTAAGATCAGTTCCTTTACCGTATCTCCGCCGTCGGTTTCTGCCGGCCAGTGCGTGCAGATCAGCTGGCGCGTTGAAGGCAATGTGAGCAGCGTAGTTATTTCCCGTGATAACATTGTTCTTTGGAATGGGGCGCCGCTTGCCGGAACGACAAATGACTGCCCGTCAAACCCCGGCTTTGCCATCTACGTCATCGAGGCGTCCGGTCCTGGTGGCACTGCCCGCCTGCAGCAAAATGTCAGTGTAAATTAGGTTTGCTAAATTCGCTGCTTAACGGCCGTTCACCGGCATTAAAGTTCGGTGGACGGCCGTTTTATTGGCTGACACAAGATCTTATAGTTAGCTATACTATCATTGAATAATCAAAAGTTGAAGATGCGCCTCCGGCCGATCGATAAAGTCGGCCGAAATCTGGCGCGCACCTATTCGCCTATGCAAAAATTAACCAAAGAAATTAGCAATGCCCTGGAGCGCATTTTGCCTCGGGTGACCAAACCAGGCCGTTATACTGGCGGAGAATATAATCAAGTTGTCAAAGATTGGGACGCCGTCGACTTCAAAGTAGCCCTGGCCTTTCCCGATATCTATGACCTGGGCATGTCCAATCTTGGCTTGATGATCCTCTACGATATCGTCAATAAGCACAAGAATTTGTTGGCGGAGCGTGTATTCAGCCCCTGGACGGACATGGAATCGCTCATGCGCCAGGAAGAGATCCCGCTTTTCTCTCTGGAAACGAAACACCCGGTCAGAGAGTTCGACCTTCTGGGCATCAGTTTGCCCTACGAGCAGCTATATACCAACGCCTTGAATCTGATCGACCTGGCCGGCATGCCGGTGCGCAGCGTCGAGCGTGATGAGACCTATCCTGTTGTGATAGCCGGGGGGCACGCGTGCTATAACCCCGAGCCAATGGCGCCCTTTATTGATGTCTTTGTCATTGGAGAAGGGGAAGAGGCGATTCTGAAGATTATTGCCGTCCTACGCGCCGCCAAACATCTCTCGCGCGAGACACAGCTCCGTTATATCGCCCAGATCGAAGGCTGCTATGTGCCCGGCTTTTATGACATTTCCTATCAGGAAGATGGGACTATCGAGGCTATCACGCCTAACATGCCTGAGGCGCCGCCCCGCGTACTGAAAACCATCGTGCCTCAACTCCCGCCGCCGGTGACGGAGTTCATCGTACCTTTCATTGAAACGGTTCACAATCGTGCGCCTATTGAGATTATGCGCGGATGCACGCGCGGCTGCCGCTTCTGTCACGCCGGCATGGTCACGCGTCCTGTAAGGGAGCGACCGGTTGAAGAAGTGCTTTCGGCCATGGAAGACATTATCGAAAGTACTGGTTACGAAGAAATCGCTTTACTTTCCCTTTCCTCCAGTGACTACACTCACGTGCTGGAGCTGACGCAGAAAATTGGCGAGCGCTTTGGCGACCTGGGGCTCAACATCTCCCTGCCGTCGCTGCGCATCGAGACAGTTTCCACGCAATTAATGGATAATCTGGGCGATAGCCGGCGCGGCGGTTTTACGCTGGCGCCCGAAGCGGCGACGGAAAAAATGCGCAACACGATCAATAAATACGTCACGCATGAAGACCTTCTGGAAACCGCCAGGGAAATCTATCGCCGCAATTGGCGCACGATTAAACTTTATTTCATGATCGGGCATCCAACCGAAGAGATGGAGGATGTGCAGGCCATTATTGACCTTTCAAAGCAGGTGCTGGCCGAAGGACGGAAGGTGCATGGCAAGAAGGCCGGCGTTAACGTCGGCGTGAGTACTTTCATTCCAAAGCCGCACACGCCGTTCCAGTGGGAACCAATGGATGATCTGGCCCACGTGGAAGAAAAGTTGGATTTGCTGCAGCGTGAACTGCGCGGCCAGGGGCTACGTTTGCGCTGGAACGATCCCCAGGAGTCGGTTTTTGAGGGCTTCCTCAGCCGTGGTGATCGGCGACTGGCTGCTGTGGTTGAGCAAGCCTGGCGCAAAGGAGCCAAATTCGATGCCTGGGCGGACCATTTCCGCGAGGACGTATGGCAGGAAGCGATGGCCGAAGAGGGGATTGACGCCGATTTTTATACCCACCGCCGGCGCTCCCTGGATGAGGTTTTCCCCTGGGAACATATTGACATCGCCGTGACCAAGAAATTCCTCTCCAAAGATTATCTCATGAGCCTGGAGCAGGAAACGCGCATCGATTGTCGCCACCAATGTTTTGCCTGCGGCATCCTGCCCGAGCTCAAAGACCTGCGGCGTGAGACACCGCCGGAGGCGTGGCAGTGCCCGCCGGTCAAGAAACGGCCGGGCGCAAAACTGCGCCCGCCGCTGCCTTTAACGGTTAACAGCATACCATTGGAAGTCATTTAGCGAAGTCGATGAGCATTCGTATCATAGTTACCGGCGGCACATTCGATAAACGCTACGATGAAATAGAGGGAACGCTCACGTTTCAGGAGACACATCTGCCGGTTATTTTGCGCCAGGTACGTGTCACCGTTCCCGTACACGTGGAGACAAATCAGCTCATCGACAGCCTGCATATGACCATGCAGGATCGCCTGCGCATTTTAGAGGCCTGCCGCCAGGCGCCGGAATCATTGCTCATCATCACGCACGGGACGGACACAATCGTCGAAACGGCACAGCTCCTGGGTGAGGCGCAACTGGCGAAGACCATCGTTCTGACTGGGGCCATGGTCCCCTATACCGTCTTTGGTTCGGATTCCCTCTTTAATCTCGGGGGCAGCGTCACGGCCGTCCAGCTCTTAGCGCATGGCGTTTACGTGGTCATGAACGGCCGTATCTTTGACTGGGACAACATACGCAAAAATCGCCAGCGCGGCACCTTTGAGGCGCTTGACGCTGAATGACTCCCGGCCAGCTACTCCGCATTGCGCAGGACAATCGTGCCCCAGCTCGTCGGATCGCCGAAGCGGCGTGACGCCACCTGGGATTTCATCACTTCCTGCACGGCCGTTTCCGGCGTATCGTTATCGTTGACATTCAGCGCGATGCCCATTTGCAGACCGGGTTGGGGATTGATCCCCAGATTACTCCAGGGAATAGCTGCTTCCAGCGCATAGCCGGTCGTAGAGGGCAGTGCCGCGACCTGGATGCCGTGGCCAACCATATCGACCAGATTGCCGCTGTTGTCGGCACGGAAACGAAAAGCCGCGGGAGGATTGGCGCCGAAATCTCCCGGCGAGAGATTTATCTGGAAATCATCCGGACTCAAACGGGGACCGTAATCGTTCTCTAACTGCGTGTCAAGCTGTATGCTGACGCCATCTCCCTTGAAGATAGTATTGCCTTGCTCGGTCTGTACATGGACATCGTCGGCTACCTGTACAGCAATATAGAAATTGTCCGCGTCCCAGCCAAGCCGCCACGCGGCGCGGACGTCGTCGCTTCCATCCCAGCTCGCATCGCTAAATACCTGGTACGCAGATTCGTAGGTGGGCAGGTCTGCCCAATCACTTAATATGCCATCAATCGCCGGGGGTCCGCTAAGCCGCACTGCCTCTACTTCTTCGCTTGCGACAGCGGGTGCCTGAACAGTACCACTGGCAAGTGTCACCGTTGGCGCAAGAGCCGGCCGCGTGCCCGCCTGTTCACTGCCCGGCGTCCCAATAATGTCACTGTCTACTGCCGGCGCAGTATTGAACGGCGCGACCGTCGGTGGAACCAGCACTGAGCCGGGGTCAATCGGCAGGTCCAACTGCCGCCAGGCAAAGTATCCTGTACCGATGCAGGCTCCGGAAAGAGCAAGCAGCAAAATGAGCGCCCCCAGCCAGCAGCCACAGCGTCCCGAACGTGGCTGCTCTGGTTCTAAGCCCTGCCATTCCTGATCCCAGTTTTGTGCTTCCATGCTGATATTGCCTCTAGCAGCATAATTATCCTACGCACACCTTACACAATGCAAAACGGTACATAAACTGAATTAATCTGCGGGCCGACTATGAATTCGGTCCCAACTGCAAATCACCGCTTGCTGACTGTTTTGGCTGGCATATAATCCGCGACAATGACAGATTCGCCCAAGCGACCGCGTACAATCTCTCTGGTCTTGCTCCTGCTTGTTGTCCTGGGAGCCATCCAGTTGGCAACGGTAGTTGCACTTAGCAGGCAATCCGCATTATTATTGGACCTGCAGGTGAAGCCCGATCCACGCCTGCGGATGATCATTGCAGTGGTATGGACGGCCGTGTTTTGGGGATCGGCAATTGCCCTGAGACACAAATTACCCGCAACCCGCTGGTTGATCCCCTTATTTCTTGCCTTGAATGCATTTTATGGAATGGCTATCCGGGGACTTTTTGTTCAAGTCCCTATTAGTGGTGACCAATGGCTTCTACATAGCCTTTTTGCTGCTGCTCTCATATTGTTTGCCTGGTGGGCATTGAACAGAGACGCGGCGAGATACTATTACCTGGAGGACAAATTGGCAGACGCTTAGATCTGGTGCCTTGCCTGCCGACTCGCTATCACTATGGATCCCAAAATCGAAAAACTGAATGAACTGGAAGAATTATCGAAAGCCGGTGGTGGTGAAGATCGCATCGCCAGGCAGCGCGAGAAGGGTAAGTTGACGGCGCACGAGCGAATCGATCTACTGTTGGACAAAGGTTCGTTTCGTGAGGTTGACGCCTTCGTTACCCATCGCGAGCACAATTTCGGCATGGATAACCAGAAATATTATGGTGACAGCGTCGTAACAGGATGGGGCACCATCAACGGCCGTCTGGTCTATGTTTTTAGCCAGGACTTCACTGTTTTCGGCGGCAGCCTGAGCGGCGTCCATTCCGAAAAAATTTGCAAAATCATGGATATGGCCATGCGAAACGGCGCTCCCGTCATTGGGATTAATGATTCGGGTGGTGCGCGTATTCAAGAAGGCGTCGTCAGTCTCGGTGGCTACGCCGACATCTTTCTACGGAACACCCTCGCCTCCGGCGTTATCCCCCAGATCAGCGCGATCATGGGGCCGTGCGCCGGTGGTGCCGTCTACTCCCCGGCCTTGACAGATTTTATTTTCATGGTCAAAGGCACCAGCCACATGTTCATCACCGGACCTGACGTTGTAAAAGCCGTGACTGGCGAAGAAGTGTCCTTTGAAGAACTGGGGGGCGCAATGACCCATAATACGAAAAGTGGTGTTGCTCACGTGGCCGCGGAAACGGAAGGGGACGGGTTGTTTCTCATTCGCGAACTGTTGAGCTATCTCCCATCGAATAACATGGAAGACCCACCTTTTGCTCCGGGCAATGACGATGATTTGCGGACGGAAGATGCGCTCAATGATATGGTGCCCGATGACGCGACCAAGCCGTACGATATCAAAGAGGTCATCAAGCTCATCGTCGATGAAAATGAGTTTTATGAAACGCAAGAGTATTTTGCGCAAAATATCGTTGTAGGCTTTGCGCGCTTGGGCGGATACAGCGTGGGTGTTGTGGCCAACCAGCCTATGGTATTGGCCGGTGTACTGGATAGTAATGCCAGTGAAAAGGCGGCGCGCTTTGTGCGCTTCTGTGACAGTTTCAATATTCCCTTGATTGTATTTGAGGATGTACCCGGGTTCCTGCCGGGCGTGGATCAGGAACATGGAGGTATTATCCGCAGAGGCGCCAAGCTGCTCTTTGCTTTTTGTGAAGCTACCGTGCCCAAGATTACGGTAGTCACGCGCAAGGCATACGGCGGCGCTTATTGTGTCATGAACAGCAAACATATTCGCGCCGACCTGAATATTGCTTGGCCAACGGCCGAAATTGCCGTCATGGGACCGGACGCCGCCGTGAACATTATCTATAGACGGCAGTTGGCCGAGGCTGATGATCCTGTGGCCGCGAAAGAAGAGCTCGTAGAGCAGTACCGCGAGCATTTCGCAAATCCCTATATTGCCGCGGAGATGGGATACATTGACAGCGTCATCGAGCCGAGCCAGACAAGGCCGCGCTTGATCAACGCGCTGCATATGCTGCAAAACAAACGTGACCAGAACCCGCCCAAGAAACACGGCAATATGCCATTATAAATATATAAGGTTGTGTAAATTTCAGGTCACTCATACGATGTACAGAAGCCGGCGCCAAACAGCCGCACAGCTTCTACCAATGAGAAATCTATGGACATGCCAGAGCTTCACACTCGCCGATTTAGTAAGGTGCTGATAGCAAACCGCGGCGAAATCGCCATGCGCATCCTGCGCGCCTGCCACGAATTGGGTCTTTCTACTGTCGCCGTATATTCAGATGCCGATCGCAATGCGCCGCATGTACGCTTTGCGGACGAGGCGTACCATATCGGTCCTGCGGCCGCACGCGAAAGTTATCTTGCGATTGAAAAGATCATAGAAACAGCTCACCGTTCAGGCGCGGATGCAATCCATCCGGGCTATGGCTTCCTGGCCGAAAATGCCGAGTTTGCCCGCGCTTGCTATGAAGCTGGTATTGTCTTTGTCGGCCCGTCGCCCAGGGCGATAGAGGTCATGGGCGATAAGTTGACGGCCCGTTCAACGGTTTCGAAGGCCGGTGTACCCGTCGTACCAGGTACAGAGCCGGGAATGAGCGACCAGGACATGATGGCCGAGGCACCGAATGTCGGCTTTCCCCTGCTTGTGAAAGCTTCCGCCGGTGGTGGCGGCAAAGGCATGCGGCCGGTCTACGCAATCGAAGATCTGGCGGACGCCATCGCCTCCGCCAAACGCGAAGCCCTTGCCGCGTTTGGTGATGATACGGTCTACCTGGAAAGGATGATCACCGAGAGCCGCCATATTGAGATCCAGCTCTTAGCGGATTCGTATGGGAATGCTATTTCACTTGGCGAACGTGAATGTTCTTTGCAGCGCCGCCATCAGAAATTGATTGAAGAGGCGCCGTCAGTATTTATAGATGAGACCTTGCGCAAGAAAATGGGGGAGGTCGCTGTGGCCGCGGCCGAAGCCGTCGGCTATGTGAACGCAGGTACGATCGAATTTCTGATGGACCGCAGTAAGAATTTTTACTTCCTGGAGATGAATACGCGGCTGCAAGTTGAGCACCCTGTGACGGAACTGGTTACGGGCGTTGATATCGTGCAGGAGCAGTTGCGCATCGCGCGAGGACGGCGCCTGAGCCTTGCCCAGGAGGATGTAACCATGAAGGGGTGGGCGATCGAGTGCCGCGTCAATGCTGAAGATCCTTACAACAACTATATGCCCTCGACTGGCATGATCACAACCAGCCAGCTTCCGACCGGTCCCGGCGTCCGCGTCGATACAGGGGTGTTCCCGGGGTTTCATATTACGCCGTTTTATGATCCTATGATCAGCAAGCTGATTTGTTATGGTAATACACGTGCGGAAGCCGTGCTGCGCATGCGCCGCGCGCTTGAGGAATATCGCATTACCGGTGTGAAGACGAACATCCCTTTCCACCAACGTATGATGGAGAGCCACCGTTTTCTTTCCGGTTCGTTCGATACTGAATTTGTGGAGAATCGCTTTAGTCTTACTGACCGCGAGCCGCCGCATGTGTTGGAAGCGGCCATTCTGGCCACGCTCGCATATCACGAGCAGAGTCAGAGAGCCGCGCAGATTGTGCGTGCAGGGTCACGCGAGACGAGTCAATGGAAATGGTACGGCCGAACAAAGTGACGCGCCTTCTGATCTTGCTCGACCATGGGATAGTACGCTCTATCATGGCCGGCAAAATTGGCCGGGTTTTTTAGGTTTATAGTGCTGGAATTATGAAATATTACGCCAGAGTTGATGATCAGGAATTCATCATTGAGATCGGTCACGAAAACGAAATTATGGTGAATGACGAGCTATATAAGATTGACTTTCAGAAAATGCCCGACTCTGGCGTGACCTCCCTTATCATTGGCAACCGCTCTTTGGAAGCTGTCGTTGAAGATAAAGACGGCTCCTGGCAGGTTTTGATCAGAGGCGACCTGTATGATGTGGAAGTGGAAGATGAACGTGCGCGCCGTCTGGCCAGCGCGCGCGGTGATTTGCAGGTCGCAGACGGTGAGATAGTGATGCGCTCACCCATGCCTGGCATTGTCATTGCCGTATCAGTGCGCAAAGGACAGACTATCCACAAAGGTGATAAGCTAATCATTCTTGAATCCATGAAGATGGAAAATGAACTTCGCGCGCCGCGTGATGGGACTGTCACCCAGGTCAGCGTTGAGCCAGGAGTCAGCGTCGAAAAGGACCAGATTTTGGTGGTTATTTCTGATGAACATTCTCCCTGATAGTCTTACCTCTTCAGGATCCCCTTAGTCCGCCTGAGTTTCCAATGATTGCCGAAACAGAAAACCTGGAAATCGAAGTAAAGTTTTTGATTGAAGACCCCGAGGTTATGCGGGAACGCCTGCTTGCCGCCGGCGCCGAATTGATACGGCCGCGCGTGTATGAACGCAATGTACGTTTTGATACGGCGGACAATGCCCTTTTGCAGAAAGAAGAGCTGCTGCGACTACGCCAGGATACGGCCGTGATTCTCACCTTCAAAGGCCCTTCAGCATATGATCGCCTTAGCGAGGCGAAAGTACGCGAAGAAATCGAAGTACAGGTTGATGATTTTGAGCGTTTGGCGTCCATACTAATGCGGCTTGGTTATGAACCTAAACAGGAATACGAAAAATATCGTGAGACCTTTCGTTTGGGTGATCTTGAAATAGTCCTGGATGAAATGCCATATGGTAATTTCATGGAACTGGAAGGAAACGAGGCAGACATCAAGTTGGCGGCAGCAGCATTCGACCTAGAGTGGCAGGATCGAATTCTTTCCAATTACCTTGCTATGATGGGCATTTTGGCGGAATTCCACAATCTTCCTTTCCAGGACGTTACGTTTGCCAATTTTAAAGACAGCAAGATATCGATAAAAGATGTTCTTCCGCTGCAAGATGACAGATAATCGCAAAACACAAAAATAACCTGCGCCGGATTGTCCAAAGTCTATGAATATCAATCATGGACTGGCCGACATATACCAGTTGCACGACAGTGGTGAGCCACAATCTGCAAGCTCTTTGCACATTGCATCTATTTTTGAAGGAAAAACCTATGAACGACATTACCCGCGATTTGCTGTCCAGAGCGCAAGAACTCGCGCCTGAATTAACAAGAATTCGCCGTGAGATACATCGGAACCCGGAATTGGGTTTTCAGGAATTTCAAACGGCGGCGCTGGTTGCCGATACATTAAATGAAATTGGCCAGATAGAGGTCAGGACAGGCATCGGCATTACTGGCGTGATCGGCGACATGGGGAATAATGACGGCCCGACAATAGCCATCCGGGCCGATATGGACGCTTTGCCTATACATGAAGAGAATGACGTCCCTTACCGTTCGCAAATCGATGGCATTATGCATGCCTGTGGTCACGACGCTCATACGGCAATGCTCCTGGGCGCGGCCCACCTTCTGCGCCAGGATATGATGGAAAATAAGTGGCAGGGTAATGTCCGCTTCTTGTTCCAGCCTTCTGAAGAGGCATTCGACGAAAATGGGATCAGCGGTGCGACAGCCATGATCGGCGACGGCGCCCTGGAGGGAGTCGACGCCGTGATCGCCCTCCACGTATGGTCGGAAAGCCCTTCCGGTGAGGTTTATCTGCATGATGGCATGAGCCTGGCGTCGGTGGATACGTTTGATGCCTGGATACGTGGAGATGGGGGACATGGCGCCTATCCCCATACCGGCAGCGATCCGATAGCCATGCTGGTTCCTATCCTGGGCGCTATTTACGCCATCCCCTCGCGGCGTATCAATCCCCTTTCTCCGGTCGTTGTCTCTGTCGGGCAGGTTAAGGGCGGGAACATTCACAACGTGATCCCCACCGAAGTAATGCTAAAAGGAACCATTCGCGCCTTTGATGACAATTTGCGCGAAAAGCTCTGGTTTGAGATCGAACGTGCCTTTAAGCTGAGCGAAGAGTTGGGCGGCAGTTATGAGTTGACCATCACGAAGGGATATCCGGCTCTGCAAAACGACGCACAGGTCAATAGCTGGCTGCAAGATGTGGCCGTCGATTTGACTGCTCAATCTTCCGTCCTGGATATGCCGTTTGGAATGGGCGCGGAGGACTTTGCCTACATGGCGCAGCAGAAGAAAGGCGCGATGTTCATGCTGGGGGCTGCCATTGATGATGGCATTGAACGGAATCACCATACTCCCGACTTTGATATTGACGAAAGTGTCCTGCCCCTTGGGGCTGCCATACTGGCCGAAACTGCCCGCAGATTTGTTACCGGGCGTGTAAAAATCCGGTGAAATGATGGCTCTGCCCATCTAATTACCGTTAAAACCCACACTAACGTCATATAAGAAACACATGTTCTATAGCATTTTGTGGTTATCTTATGTATACTG
>JBJYWZ010000565.1:0-3752 GCA_046259725.1 Promineifilaceae bacterium (SeqCode)
CTGGCCTCGGTAAGCTGCAAACCTTCTCCGCTCTTGACGTCAATAACATTGATCTGGAACGTGTGGGCCGGCCCTACCTGCGCGGCCGGCAGCGGTGATTCCGCGGCGTATTTGACCAGGCGGCGCGCCTTGTCGCCGCGCACCTCGTACTGTTTGCCGAAATCTTTCTCCTGGGGCACGCTGATCGTGGCGATTTTACGGCCGTCGGGCGACCAGAAGAAGGCCAGGACAACGTCAGACGAAAGCACGCGCACATCGCCCGTTTTGGCGTCCATCAGGCGCAGGGGACCCCAGGCACTGAACTCCTCACCGTCGCTGCCGGTGATAAATGCCAGTTCATCATTAACGGGACTCCAGCTGAATGCGACCGCCCCGGCATGCCGTTTACGGTTTTCTGAGCCTTCCAGGCGGTCATCAATCACCAGCCAGCTCGTGCCGCCGGCCTGGAACTGGGAATAGGCCCAGTAGCGCCCGTTTGGCGAGATTCCCGGCGCCTGGAAAAAGCCGGGAGAGGGCACGCGCGGCGCCAGCGGGCGTCCGAAATCGTCAACCATTACGAGTTGGGAGTCTGTAGCCCCGCTGCCGGAATGGACCAGAAGCTGGCGGCTGTCAGCGGACCAATTCCAATAGAGGGGACTTCCCAGGGCGATGGTTCGGCCAGCATCTTCGCTCCCTAATTCGATGACGTTCAGGCTCAAATCAAGCGCATTGGCATTGGCCAGAAATGTGATCTGCTGCCCATCCGGCGCCCAGTAGAGGTAGAATGGAGATTCGCTTTCGCTAAAGTGGACTTCCTCAATCGCGCCGGATTCCATTTCATCCGGCATGACGTAAATGCCCGCGCCGCTGATCGTCGTGCCGATGGCGGCGATCAGGTTTCCGTCTTCGGACCAGGATGGGAAGATATAAGACCGGGCGTCGGACGTTATCTGGCGGCGGCTGCCGCCGTCCGGATCTATTGTCTCGATCTGCCGGTTGTCATTGACGAAGACAATGCGATTGAGGCGTTTCTGTTCCACGGCTGCCAATGCCGGCGCGGGAAATTGATCGACAGACCCTTCGTCATCGCGGGACGGGCGGCTGTCCGCGGATGAGGCCGCCGGCGAAAATGGTTCTGTCTCCGCTAAGCTGGTTATTTCGGCGACACGTTCCTGGCGCAGATTCCAGAACCAATAGATGCTGAAGAGGGAGGAGCCAAGCAGGCTGAGAACGATGGCGGCGGCAATGGCGCCGATGAGGCAGCCGCGCCACCACGACAGCCCGCCGCGCTTCTCGCTGTGATCGGCAGTTTGTACGGTGGGCGGTACGGCCGTGCGGCTGTCGATGGTCGTTGCGCTCCATGCCGGCAGCAGCAGCGGTATCTGTTCCTCGTTTCTCTCTTCCGCCGCGCGCTGCGAATAGAGGATGCGCTCACCCTCTGGCGCGCCAACCGTGGCATAGAAGATGATTTCAACTTCATCGTCGTCCGACTGCTGCTGATCTGGGGCGGTCATTCCCTCGCCGCTCTCTTCGCTGCCGGGAGGTACCGCGGCCTCCGGGAAAGGGCGGTTCTCTTGAGGGATCTCGGGCTCCTGCGGAAACAATTGATTGGATTGGTCGCTCATTCAGCCTGCTCCGGCAGTCTACTGCCAACTGCGCTTGACGATTATGGATTCTAGCATGACAAATTGTGAGCCAGTGTCAAATTTAAAGAATCCTCACGGGATATCAGTAAACAGTATTCAAAACACAGTATACCGTGAACAGTTTACCGGGTATTTTTCGTTCCGCTCCGTTTTGTCCACGTCCTGTTTTTGAAACTATAGCGGAGCCGAAATTCATGTTAGAATTACCGGCTATGGATGAAGAAAAGGCGGCTCAAACGGCCGTTTCAGAGGAAGAATCAGAGCAGGGGCTGTCCGGGTTCATTCGCGCTGCCGGGGTTATCCTGGCGATTTCCTATCCGGTCCTGGCCATCTCCACCGGATTCAGGGCACTGTACCAGCTCTTCTTCAAAGAAGGCGTAACCAATTACCTGGCGCCGGCGCTGACGGCCGTCGCCGCGCTCTTGTACCTGGTGGCCACGGTCGGTTTCGCCGTGCAGAAGAAATGGGCCTGGTGGGTGTCCGTCGTCGCCCTCAGCCTGGAAATGATCCTGGTCCTGATGGTTGGCACGTTAAGCATCATCTACCCGGACGTGATCGGCCGTACCGTGTGGCGCTATTACGGCATCGACTACGCCTTTTTTCCGCTGATCCAACCTATCCTTGGCCTGCTGTGGCTCTTCCACCCCAAGACGATGGCTGCCTATGGGATTCGTTCCCCCGGCGGCGCCTGATATCACATTGGGAATGCAAGCGACTTTTCAGACTGAATATAGCGGCGCGTTCCCGTCTCTGATCGCACCAGCATCGAGTGCAACTCCACATACCCGGTGCGCGTCTGCACACCAGATAAGATCGCGCTGTCCGTAATGCCCGTTGCCGAAAAAAATATCTGGTCGCTTTTCACCAGGTCATCCTGCGTATAAATCTTTGTCGTGTCCATGCCTGCGGCGCTAATTGCTTCGTGCTCTTCTTTGGTCTGCGGCGAGAGGCGGGCGAGCATCGCCCCACTGAATGCTTTTACCGCGCAGGCGGTCAGCACGCCCTGCGAGGCACCGCCGACGCCCATCAGCAGATCGACGCCGTTGCCAACCGTTACTGTTTCCAGCGCGCCGGCGACATCACCCTCTTCCAGGAGCAGAATGCGCGCCCCGGTAGAGCGGATTTCCTCGATGAGCTCTTCGTGTCGCGCGCGTGCCAGGACAACAACCGTCATATCGCGAACCTGCGTGCCTTTTGCCCGCGCGACGAGCGCCAGGGTCCAGGCGGGAGGCGCATCCAGGCATTCAGGCACCAGCGCCGAGGCCGAGTCGCGGTCGACCACGATCTTGTCCATATAGTGCGCAGGCAGCGGTGTCCACATCGCCCCACGCGGCGCGATGCCCAGCACCGAGATGGCGCCGGGCCGTCCCTTGATCAGCAGGGCGGTCCCGTCAATGGGATCGGCGGCAATATCGACATCAAGAACGTCGGTGGACGGGTCGCCGTAGATACTGCTGCCGCAAATAAGAGCCTGTTCGGGGATGCGCTGCTCTTCGGCAATGGCGATGTAGCAGTTGATGCCCGCCTGGCTGAGTGTGTCGTACATGGCCTCGTGCGCCGCAGCATGCGCGCCGTCTGCGTCGCCGGACCCGATCCAGCGGCTTGCCGCGTAGGCGGCGTTTTCGGTAACGCGCACCAGTTCCAGCCCGATGTTGCGGAAGGGGACATTTGCTGTCATTTCGAACCTCCAACAGCGGGAAACGTTTCGACCGCCTCGAGCAGTTTTTCAGCTTCCCAAGAATTCATGCCGCCAGTGAGAATGGTAATATGCTCATAGCCCAGTTTCTTAAGCGCGCCGGCGGCTAGCCTGCTGCGGCGGCTGGTGCGGCAGACGACCACAAGCTCGCGATCCCTGGGCAGGCCGGGATCGCCTTCCTTGAATGTCGTCAAAGGCACGGAGACGGCATCGACGATGTGGCCCTGGCGATACTCTCGCGGTTCGCGCACGTCGACAATGACCGGCTTCTCATCCGGCCTGAGCAGGTGCAGTTCGTCCCACAACGGCCTGGCATCGATCCAGTGCACATCCTGGGTCGTTGGACTCACTTCAAACTCGACGTCGATGAGGTCCAGCCGCTTGGGCAAATTCTGGCACTCTTTGAATACGCGCACCGGGCACTCGTAGAT
>JBJYWZ010000566.1:0-2136 GCA_046259725.1 Promineifilaceae bacterium (SeqCode)
GTGTGGCTCATGGAATGCTTGTTCAATCCATAGCCACCGGCCTCGCTGTGCAAACGGGGTTCATTGAAGGCACCGTTCTTGCATTTCGCGAACTGTCCTGCAAATTTAGCCTTCCCATTTATATCGGCGACACAATCCATGTCCGCCTGACAATCGCCGTTTTGAAAGCACTGCCGCGCCTGGGCGGCGGGCAGATTGAGATTAAATTTAGTGTCTTGAACCAGGAGGGAAAAGCGGTTCAACGTGGCATCTGGATCATGCTCGTCAAGAGTAGACCCGATGAACAGCAGTAGCCATTCCTGGATGCTGATCCAGGGAACTTTTCTCCTTCTTCTGGCGTTTCATATTAGATGAGTGAACGTGACGACCAAAAACAAAATCCGCAAGAGCCGGAAAAGCTAGATCCTGAGGAACAGACAACTTCTTCTCAGAAGCAGAAGCCGCCTGCCGGGGAAAAAGACAGGGATGATGAAGCGACCGTCTCGCTGCTGGATCTCATGCGCGGTATGTCGGACGAGTCAGACGATGACCTGACCGAGCCGCTGGACGAAGAAACGGCCGAGATTCCGACCCCGCTAATCGTCTCATCTCCGCTCGATGACGATGCTCCGACAGTCACCATAGTCGGCGGTTCAACGGCCACCAGGCCATCTGCGAAAGAACCGTCGCGGCCTGTTCCGCCGGAGACGCCCGATTTGCCGGCGAAACGGCCGTTAGAGCGCGATCCGGAAGCAACCGAGGTTCAGCCGCGTGTTGCTTTTCCTGGCCCACAACCTGTTGTGCCGCCTGAAGAAGCGCCCACAGAAATTCACACCATACCTGCTCGCAGGGACAGGGTGCCCGCGCAGGCAGCCGTTGTGCAGCCTCCCGCCGGCCAGAACGTAAATGCCCCGCGCCCTGTACCGGTCGTGAAAACGCCGCGCAATTGGAGCGGTTGTATTGGCCGGTTTATCTTGTTCACGATCATCACCGGCGTGGTGCTGGTTATGCTGGCCATTGCTGGCGGCGCGGTTGGTTACACGGCAATTGCCCGCACCTTGCCTTCCCCCACCGAGTTAAGCGCGCGCGCCAGCACCTTCGAGACGGTTCGCATTTATGACCGTGAGGGTAACCTGCTTTATTCTCAGGCCGATCCGGAAACGGGTAACCGTCTCTACGTGCCCCTTTCGGAAATCTCTCCAGACCTGATCCGGGCTACCATCGCCACTGAGGATAGACGTTTCTTCGAAAATCCCGGTTTTGACGCCGTCGGCATCGGCCGTGCGGTTTTCCAGGCTGCGCTTAATCAGGAACCGGTGGCCGGTACAAGTACGATCACGCAGCAGCTTGTACGCGCCGTATTACTGGATGAAGATGAGCGAACAGAACGGACTTTTCGCCGTAAGGTGCGCGAAATCATCCTCGCCGCCGAGATCTCTCGCACCTACGAAAAAAATGAAATTCTGGAGCTCTATCTCAACGAGATCTACTTCGGCAATTTAGCCTATGGCATTGAAGCGGCTGCCCAGACGTACTTTGATAAGTCCGCGGACGAATTGACATTGGCCGAGGCAACCCTCTTAGCGGGCCTGCCTCAGGCGCCGGCTTTGTGGGATCCCTTTACCGCGCCGGATAAGGCCCTCGGCCGGCAGAGCGAAGTGCTGAGCCTGATGATTGCCGCTGATTTTGTCACCGTGGAACAGGCGCGCGCGGCGCAGGATGAGGCCATTGAGATTCTGGCAAACATTACGCCGCCGCGGGTGACAATTGAACATCCGCATTTCGCTCTCACCGTTCTGCAGCAAGCTGAGGATATTCTTGGCGCTCAGTCGATCTATCGCGGTGGTCTGCAGATCCACACTACCCTGGACCCCGACGTACAGTCGCTGGCTGAGTCGACGGTAGAATCCTACCGGGACGAGTTACGGGCCGGCGGGGCGAACAACGCGGCCATGGTCGTTACAAAGCCTGACACTGGTGATATCCTGGCCCTGGTGGGCAGCGTTGACTTTCAGGATGAGTCTATAAGCGGGCAGGTAAACATGGCCCTCGCGCCGCGCCAGCCTGGCTCCTCTATCAAGCCCCTCGTCTATCTATCTGCTCTCGAACGCGGATGGACGGCCTCAACCCTGATCTGGGACGTCGCCACCCAATTTT
>JBJYWZ010000567.1:0-3070 GCA_046259725.1 Promineifilaceae bacterium (SeqCode)
CTTCATCGACTTCGGTGGCCATGTCGGCCAGCATGAAGGCGATGCTCTGCCGGTGGGCAATGGGTTCGCCAAACTGCACGCGCTGCTTGGCGTAATCGCGTGCATATTCATAGCTCGCGCGGGCCATGCCCACGGCCGCCGCGCCCAAGGCAATCCGGCTGTGCGCCAGCAGCAAGGCGAAATCAATGCCCGTCTCGCCGCCGAGACGGTTTGCCGCGGGAACGCGCACGTCGGAAAAGGTCACCATGAAGGTCGGCAGCGCTTTGATGCCCATCAGCTTGTCTTTCGCCGCTACCTCCAATCCCTCACTATCCGCCGGGACGAGAAAAGCCTGCGTTTTGCCTCCCTCCTCGGCATAAACCAGAATCATGTCTGCCTGGTCGGCAAAGGGCACGACCGTCTTCGTGCCGTTAATCACGTACTCTTCGCCGTCGCGAACGGCCGTTGTCTTTAACTTGAACGGCGAGAACTGGATCACCGGTTCCGTCAGCGCCGCCGTAAACGGCGGAGCCTCTTCGTCCGCGAAAAGCGGCAGGTACGCTTTCTTCTGCTCCTCCGTACCCGCGAACATCAGCGGGACAGCGACAAGGTTCGGAACCATCACGCTCAGCGTGATCGCCAGGTCTCCCCAGGCGAACGCCTCGGTGGCCACGGCGCCCGTCACGGCCGAGTACTCGCCAAATCCACCATAAGCTTCGGGGATGCCCGTCGGCAGCACACCGATTTCCCATCCCGCCTGCACTACATCCGGCGGGATCCGGCCATCCTCCTCCGCATCTCGAAACACCTTACGCACACGCTCTCGCGTATATCGCCCGATCGTATCCGCGAGCATCTGCTGCTCTTCATCTAATCTAAAATCCAACATTCTATATACCCCCACAAAAAATCAAATTTGTCACTTCAACAACCTGATAACTGTCAAACCCTGCAGCCCTGCAATTTGCAACTCGCGCCCTGCTCCTACCCTCTGCGAACAATGCTGTCCGTCATTCGTGCCACGCGCCCTATTTCGCGCACATCATGCACGCGCACGATGTCCGCCCCGCGGTCGATGCCGATGGCCACGGCCGCCGCTGTCCCTTCCACCCGTTCATCTGCCGGCAAATCCAGCGTATAACCGATAAAAGACTTTCTCGACGGTCCCAGCAGGATCGGAAAACCCAACGCCTTAATCTGGTCAAGCTCGTCGATTAACTGCATATTCTGGCTTACTGTTTTCCCAAAACCGATGCCCGGATCGAGAATGATCTGGCTCTCGTCCACGCCCGCTTCCAGCGCTATCGCCACGCTTTCCAGAAGCTCGCGATTGACATCTGCGATCAGATCGTCATATTCAATGCCCACATAACGGCCGCCCAGGCGCTGTTCCTGTGAGACATCTTTCGGCTTGCTGCGATTGTGCATAATCACGACCGGACAGCCGCGTTCAGCCACGAGCCCGGCCATGCCGTCATCCATACGCAGACCCCACACATCATTGACCCAATCCGCCCCGGCATCCAGTGCCGCTTCGGCCACGGCGGCGCGATAGGTGTCAATCGAAATGGGGATATCCAGCTCGCGGCGAAGGGCCTCCAACGCCGGTAACACGCGCCGCAGTTCTTCTTCAGCTGTCACCGGTGTGCCGCCCGGCCGCGTGCTTTCGCCGCCGATGTCTAAAATATCGGCCCCTTCAGCAACAAAATAGTTCGCCTGCTGCAAAACGGCCGACAGCCAGCCGTCCTTGGCGAGAATGCCGTCGCCGGAAAAGCTGTCCGGAGTCACGTTCACGATACCCATGACAAACGTTCTGCTTCCCCATTCAAACATCATGTGAATATTCCTCAGTCGCTGCAATCTGTGATCTGCATGCCCTGCAAAAAAAGATCAGTCAACTCTTCCCCCCACTGCCTGGGCGAGAAGTTATCTTTGCCCTTGCCATATTGGCCCATCTCATAAAGAGCCGCGAAGCCCATGACGGTGGCGCTGATCGCGCGCGCTGCCAGCCTGGGATTCAAAGGGCGCATGACCCCGCCGTCCATCAAATCCCGGAATCTGGCTTCCGTGCTGTTGATGATTTGCTCCATCGCGCCCTGGAAGAAGGTCTGGTGAAGATCAGGGTTGAGGCGAGCCTCGTATAGGAACAACATCAACAGCCGCCGCTCCCTGCCGCTGCGCAGGCGCGCAGACAGCAGCTCAGCCATCATATCTCGAAGATTTCCAGCCTCGATCTCTGAAATTTCTCGCGTGATGCCATCAGCGAAAGATTGGGCCACGGCATTGAGCAGATCGCTCTTGCTGCCGAAATAGTTGTACAGGGTGCCTTCTGAAACATCGGCCGCGTCGGCGATATCGCGCGTTGTCGCCCGCTCGTATCCCTTCTCGCTGAAAACAGACTCCGCCGCGTTTAGTATCTGGGCCCGGCGCGCAGCAATACGCCTATCACGCCTGCTGCCATTTTCTAATTCGGGATCTGGTGCCAATTTTCTGCTCGCAGCTCTGCCAGGTTGTCATAAGGTAAATTGAGTGCGCACTCAGTTATTGAGTACGCACTCAATATTGCCACAAATGACGCACTGTGTCAAGGCTTTGAGCAGGGAAATTACTGGCTGTATAGGCAGACCCCCGTGTCTGCCTGAGCGCTGTTTCTCTTCAGCCTACAATGCGGCCGGATAAGGCCGCACACCCGAGCGATCCACTTCTGCGAGCAGCTGCGCCACGGTCTTGCCGCTCAGCGGGTGTTCCAGATCGGGCGCGATATCCGCCAGGGGGATGAGCACGGTCGCCCGCTCGGCCATGCCCTTGTGCGGCACGTCGAGCCTATCAGAGCGCACGACCAGCTCTTCGTAGAGCAGGATATCGATATCAATTTCGCGCGGCCCCCAGCGGGTTGTCGGCTTTCGACCCAACCGCACCTCAAGGTCCTTTACAAAGGCCAGCAGCGACAGTGGATCCAATTCAGTTTTTCCGGCGACGCACATATTGAGAAAATCCGGCTGGTCAACCACGCCCCAGGCGGCCGTCTCGTAGATTGGAGAAACGGCCGTAATCTCCACCTGCTCCTTCAACCCTTCCACCGCTGACGCCA
>JBJYWZ010000568.1:0-3096 GCA_046259725.1 Promineifilaceae bacterium (SeqCode)
ACCAGGCCCTCAACCGTATTGAGAATCGCATTGAAGGCCAGGTCTATCTGCCAGTAATTACAGTCTTCAGCCAACAGTAAGCAGCATACATTCATCCTACAACCCGAAACTTTTTCCAGAGCAATGTGTTTTGAATAAGGAACTAGAGTCATCTATGTTTGATTTCGCTGGTAAATAGGATTGTCATAGACTTATGAATGCTGCTGACCAATACCGCATATCTTCCCCTTTATACCTGCGGGTGCGGACACCGCGGCGCCGCGGTCAGGTCTTGTCTGTGCGCGAACATCTGCCGCCCGATGTCAATGATGATCCATCACTGCCCCTTGTGGTTATTACTTACCATCCTGGTTTTGCGGCCGGTTCCTACGAAGACCGCGATTATTTCGAGCTGCTGACGCCCCTGTTGTTTGAACGCTGCACGGGAAACTTTCGTCTGCGAGCCTTTACGGTCAATCACCCTGGCTATGACCTACCGGACAGCTACAAGGTAGATCGTTTTGACATGGACACATACAGCATCCGCTACCAGCCGGCCATCATCGAGCAGGTTCTACGTTGGCTTGTGCTGGACCGGTTTGCGGGAGAAAAAGAGATTCTTCTTATCCCATACGGCCATTCCATGGGCGGGGTAGCACTGGCACGAACCAACACGCAGCGCCTGCTCGCGGACACCGACCAGCAGGGCTGCCGCATACAGGTACAGAAGGTTCTTTCCGCTCCTGCTTTCGTCTTGCAGGAAAACTTGAAACGAAATTTGAGTAAGGTCATGGCCCTCAAGGCCCTCAAGCATACAGTCGGCCGTGCACCTCTTTACGAGCGTATCACCCAGGCTCTCTTCAATAACCTGGCGCCCATCGTCTATCGTCACGACGCCAGTAACTATAGGCTCAACCCGGAGTGTACGTTCCCCGATTTTCGCCAATACAACCCCTTTGTCTTGCTCGATCAGGGATTGGAACTGCTCAAACTCAGCTTTAACCGCGAGCGCACGGCCGCCTTGCTGGACGGCAGCCATCTCATTCTCTCCACCGAGGACGGTATGGTCGATTCTGCAGCGCTGCGCGCTGCCGCCGAGCATGCCAACGCGGGGAGGAGCGCCGGCCGCGGCGCTGCTGTGCGTGTGCACACCGTCGCCAGTTCGCACAACGCCGAACGCGATGATCCGCACCTGATTCGCGAGTCTTTGTGCACGATCGTCCATTCGCTGGCTGAAGCCGGATAATAAGCCACAAACCTGTTAAATTTGGTGTATCATTAAACTGGTCGAGACGGCCGTCATTGAGCCACGATTGAGGCCCGCTGCTCAAGAGGCAAGTTGACGCCAGAGAAGCGACTGCCGAACTACTGAAAAACGAAGTCGGGGCGCCAGCTTCCCGGCCCGCATAGAGCCGGCCGAAGTGATACTGGCGCTCCATTATCAAAGGAGAAAACTCGTGCAAAAAAGACGATTCGGGCGTACAGGGCATATGAGCACCATTGCTATCTTCGGCGGGGCCGCGTTTTACGATACGACGCAAGAACTGGTCGACAGAGCCATGGACCAGGTCATCGCCGCGGGAGTAAACCATATTGATATCGCCCCCGGCTACGGCATGGCCGAGAATTTCGTGGGCCCCTGGCTGGAACGGGAAGGAGACCGCTTTTTCCTGGGCTGCAAGACAGAAAAGCGTAACAAAACCGAGGCGGCGGTGGAAATGCGCCGCTCGCTGGAGCGGCTGCGCGTTGATAAGTTTGATCTGTTTCAGCTCCACGCAGTCACCAATATGGATGAGCTGGACCAGGTAACGGGGCCGGGCGGCGCGCTGGAAGCGATTGTCGAGGCGCGTGAAGAAGGGTTGACGGATTATATCGGCATTACCGGCCATGGCGTTGATTCGCCGGCAGTTTTCCTGGAAGCGCTGCGTCGATTCGATTTCGATACCGTGCTGTTCCCCATCAACTTCATCCAATATGCCAACGCTGAATATCGCAGCAAAGCTGAAGAGCTGGTTCGTGTGTGCAGCGAGCGGGACGTAGGCACAATGATCATTAAAGCAGTTGCCAGAGGTCCCTGGGGCGACAAGCCGAAGATCTATAACTGCTGGTATGAACCCTTTGACGAACCGCAGGCCATCCAACAGGCTGTCAATTTCGCCTTATCGCAGAATATCAGCGGGCTCTGCACCACGGGCGATACCACCATCCTGCCTATGTTCCTGGAAGCCTGTGAGAACTTCAGCCCGATGGACACGGCCGAACAAGAGGAACTGATCGCCAGCGCAGGCCAATACGAACCTCTTTTCGCATGACATTTGCTGGTTGAGCCTGTTGAAGGCTGCCCTGCCCACCTTTGACTGGCTCAGTTTATACACAGGCAGACAGCGGCAATCTATGAGCACGAACGAGGCTTTCGTACCTGTAACGCCCTTCCAGGCAAAACCCGGCCGCGCGTTCAGGTGCAGCGAAGTGGAGATCACGGCCGAACGTGTGCGCCTGCTGCCCATTTCTGAAGACTATGCCAGGGAGATATTCAAGAACTTCACCCCCGAGGTTACGTACTATATGGTTCCGCAGCCCGCGGACTGTATCGACGATACGCTGGCCTTTATCAACAATGCGCGCCGGGGCATGGAGCGGGAAGAGAATCTGCAGTTCGTGATCGTCGATAAGGCGTCGGGGGAATTTCTGGGCTGCTGCGGCCTGCATGGGCACGGCTGCCCGACGACACCGGAGCTGGGTATCTGGCTGAAGGAGGTCGCGCATGGCCGCCGCTATGGCAGAGAAGCAATCACGGCCGTCAAGCGATGGGTGGACGAACACCTGAGATACAGCTACCTCACCTATCCCGTCGATCGGGAGAATATTCCGAGCCGCAAGATTCCAGAATCGCTCGGCGGCGAAATCCATGAGGAGTCGCTCTGCCCCACACGCGACGGCCGTTTCCTGGACATCGTCATCTACCGCATCTATGCAGATGTCGCGGGACAGATCGCCGCAGCGCCTTCCTCCGAAGAGGAGTTGTTTGTGCCGCTTACAGAGATAGCGATCAACCAAGCTTGCCCTGAGCTTGTCGAAGGGGCCTGCCCTGAGCCTGCTGATCCTGAGCTTGCCGAA
>JBJYWZ010000569.1:0-2318 GCA_046259725.1 Promineifilaceae bacterium (SeqCode)
TCATCATTGCCACCGGCGCGCGGCCGCGCACGCTGCCCGGCGTCGAATTTGATGGCCAACGCATCATCTCCTATATTGAAGGGATCACGTCAGACTCGGTGCCAGAGAGCATCGTCATCATTGGCGGCGGGGCAATCGGCGTGGAATTTGCCTACATCTGGGCCAACTACGGCGTCGATGTCACCATCCTGGAAATGATGCCCCATCTGCTGCCGAACGAAGATCCGGAGGTGTCCAAGGTCCTGGAAAAAGCCTACAAAAAGCTCGGTGTCAATTTCCGGACCGGTGCTCGCGTCGAAACAGTCGAGAAGGATGATAAAGGGGTGAAGGTATCCCTGCAAGACGGTTCAACATTGCAGGCGGACCAGGTCATGCTGGCCATTAACTTCCAGCCTAATGTGGAAAACATCGGCCTGGAGGATGCCGGGGTTGCCCTGACTGATCGCGGCAACATTGACATCGACGGACAGATGCGCACGAACGTGCCCAACATTTATGCTATTGGTGATGTGGCCACAGACTACCGCCTGGCGCACATCGCTTCGGCCATGGGCATCATCGCCGCAGAGACGATCGCCGGGCATGAAACTGTGACTCTCGATTTCAAGATGATGCCGCGCTGCACCTATTCGGTTCCCCAGGTGGCCAGCTTCGGCTATACGGAAGAACAGGCGAAAGAAGCGGGATATGAGGTCAATGTCGGTCAGTTCCCCTTCATCGCCAACGGCAAAGCGTTGGGCCTGGGTGAGCGCGAGGGATTTGTCAAGATCGTCGCCGACGCTAAATATGGTGAGATACTCGGTGCCCACATGGTTGGTCCGGATGTCACCGAGCTGCTGCCGGAACTGACATTGGCGCACAATGCTGAGTTAACGGCCGAAGAAATTGCCCGCAATGTCCATGCCCATCCGACACTCAGCGAAGTGCTCATGGAAGCCGCCCACGGCGTGGAAGGCGAGCCCATCCACATTTAGCACGGGCAATCATTGTCAGAAAACAGTTTACACGAACACTTCTTACTGTTCATTGAAAACTGTTCACTCAACCCTGTACAATAAACTGTTCTCTCGCCGGGCCGACGCTGATGTAGCTTACCGGTACACCGGTCTTTTCGGCAATGAAATCCACATAGCGGCGTGCATTGGCCGGTAAATCGTTTAGCCGGCGCGCTTGCATGATATTTTCCTGCCAGCCCGGCACGGTTTCGTAAACCGGCCGGCAGCGTCCGAGCTGATCCAGATCGGCCGGAATGTGTTTGATGCGCTCACCGTCAAATTCGTACGCCACGCAGACAGGAATTTCGTCGAACCCGCTCAGAATATCCAGCTTGGTCACCACAAATTCAGTCAGGCTGTTGACGCGCCGCGCGTGGTAAAGAATAACCAGATCGAGCCACCCTACGCGCCTCGGCCGTCCCGTCGTCGTGCCATATTCATCCCAGGGATTTTCCCCGGTTCCACGCAGGCGGCTTGCTGCGTCGCCGTCGAGCTCGGTTGGAAACGGACCGCCGCCGACTCGCGTGGTAAAGGCCTTTGCCACGCCCACGATGCGATCCACGTGTTTCGGCCCGATGCCCAGCCCGGTCAGCGCGCCGCCTGCCGTCGGAGCTGAACTTGTAACAAAAGGATACGTTCCATGATCGATATCCAGCAACGTGCCCTGTGCTCCTTCGGCCAGGACGGGCTTTCCTTCCTCTATAGCCTTCTCAATTACAAGATCGACGTTGCACAGATGCGGCGCCAGCCTGTCCGCGTACCCCGTGAACTCCGCGGCGATCTTCTCCGCATCCAGCGGTTCCATCTGGTATAAATTCTGCAGGGTCTTGTTGCTCTCAACAATATGCTCGTAAACTGCGTCTGCAAGCGCTTCCTTGTCCGCAAAATGGCCGGCGCGCAGGCCAGTGCGCCGTGCTTTGTCCGTGTAAGCAGGTCCGATGCCGCGCAGCGTCGTGCCAATTGCTTCATTTCCGCGCTCCAGCTCGCGTGCCTTATCCAGGGCGATATGTGCCGGGGTAATCAGATGTGTTTTATAACTGATCTTTAGCCGCCTCGCGCTGACATCGATACCGCGTTCAGCCAGCCCGTTCATTTCACGAACAAAAACCGCCGGGTTCAGGACGACTCCGTTGCCAACAAGGCACAGGACGCCCGGATGAATAATGCCCGAAGGGATGAGATGCAGCTTGTAGGTTTCGTCGCTGATAGCCACCGTATGGCCGGCATTATCTCCGCCGCTGTAACGAGCGACAATGCTTGCCTCCGCGGCGAGTAGATCGGTGATGTGCCCTTTCCCCTCATCTCCCCATTGGGCGCCGACAA
>JBJYWZ010000570.1:0-1684 GCA_046259725.1 Promineifilaceae bacterium (SeqCode)
CCATCAAATTCGACGCCGGGCAGCGTGCGCGGCCGCGCGCCGGTGGCAATGATGATATGGTCCGCTTCGAGGTCTTTTTCTCCACTTTCATTCAGGCTGACTACCAGCGAATTCGCGCCTGTCAGCCTGCCGGTGCCCTCGTAAACATCGATCTTATGTTTGCGCATCAGAAAGCCTACGCCTTTGACGAGGCGCTCAGATACCTGGCGGCTGCGGCTGAAAGCAACACCATAATCCAATTCCAGGTCCTTGAGGCTAAAGCCAAACTCTTTACCGCGATGCTGCAAGGTATGCGCCACTTCCGCATTTTTCAGCAGGGATTTGGTGGGGATACAGCCGATATTGAGGCATACACCACCGATAAATTCTTTTTCAATGATTGCGACTTTCTGCCCCAATTGCGCAGCCCGAATTGCAGCAACATAACCGCCTGGACCAGCGCCCAGAACAATAACATCATAGCGATCAGCCATTTTAATCTCCGTAGTGAGTTGTGAGGGTATGTGCAGTGCGGACAGGGAATTTCCGGTTCAAAATGGTGGCCGGCTTAAACCATCCAGCGTGATGCATTATAGCTAAATTAAGGCAGATTATCACTTTTGTACAGGATTCGGTTATAATCGATGTAATGGGATTTCCACTGTGGACATTGTTCGGCATGGCCGTTACCGCTTTTGGGGCTCTGGTCATGCTTTCAATTGCATATATAGCCCAATCACCAACCATGTTAAGACGTCTGGGGATGGCCGGGTCGCGGCTCGATCTGCGCGCACGCACTCTGACCGGCTACGCGCTGTCCTTGCTGCTGCTGGCATTTGGATTTTTCCTGGCTGGCGTCCCGCTGGACGGCGGTTCTCCTGCGGCAGATGAAACCGCGGCTGCCGCAAACGCTATTGATGCCACGCCTGTGGTAATTGTCGTGACTGCCACGCCAGAGGCCGTGGCGGAAGCGATTACCATTGAAGCGCAGCCTTCCCAGAGCGAGAGGCAGCTCCAACCCGTCACGGGCGCGTTCGCGGGGCCGCCCGCTTCGGCGCAAACTGCCACGGCCGAAGCTAACACAGGAAGTGAGGCGGAAGAGGAACCTGCGGCGACGAATACGCCTCAACCCACCGCCACCGCCACGGCAACGCAGACTCCTTCAGCGACACCGACAGCCAGCCCAACAGCGACGAACACGCCGACGCCGACCGTGACGCCGACGCCGATTTTTGAAGAAACGGCCGTCATCAACACCGGCAGCAGCACACTCTACGTCAAGCGTACGCCTGGCGGCCAGGATATCGCGCTGCTTAACGGCGGTGATGTGGTCGTTCTGCTGCCGGGTCATGCCAATGTCGCCGGCACATTATGGCGTGAGGTTAGCACAGTCGACGGTATCGTGGGGTGGGTAATGGAAAACTATCTCGACGTGGAACCAGACCGGGCTAGTGAAGTTAACTAGACGCCCAACTACTTTCAGCTATTTTGAAATAATTGACGCCTGTAAAGAGCCGGGCTGCCCGATCTGCCGCCTGGGCCAGCGTTCCGCGCAGCGCCATCTGACCAGCCTGATCTATGATGGGGTGAATGACGTGCCCCTGCGCGCCACCTTGCGCGATTCCTACGGCTACTGTCACGAACACGCCTGGATGCTGCCGGAATCGGGTGAAAGCGCACCGCTGGGCATCGCCATCGTCCACCG
>JBJYWZ010000571.1:0-2160 GCA_046259725.1 Promineifilaceae bacterium (SeqCode)
CGGGCAGCGGAACAAGGTTCGTGTCTGCGTAATCGACGGCCACGTACTCGGCGAAGGAGCCCCAATGGGTGAAGCCGGGCTGGAACTGGAAGTCGCACACCTGGTGATTGCCGGAGACGCACTGCGGGCAGTGCCCGCAGCCGCAGACAAAGGGCAGGGTCACGCGCTCGCCGGCGGCGTGTCTTTGAACCTGGCTTCCCACGGCCACGACTTCGCCGGCCAGTTCGTGGCCGGGCACATGCGGCAGGGTGATGTCCGGATCGTGTCCCTGCCAGCCGTGCCAATCGCTGCGGCATAAGCCGCTGGCCAGCACGCGCAGGACCACGCCTCCCGGAGGAGGTTCCGGGTCCGGCACCTCCGCCATCACAATCGGCCCGCCAAATTCTTCATAATAGACTGCTTTCATGGGATCTCCTTCGCTTGCAGACGGGCAAATTTTACAATATCCAATCCGATAACAAAAAAGGCAATAAACTGCCTACTAAAAACCAGTTCGTTCGTCGTGCTGGATTTAGCCTGTCTGCTGCGCAATAAAGGGCAGATGAGACCGCTGCGCAGAATCGGCGCATTGGCGCGCCCGGCGTATAATTAAGCAGCCCGGCGCGGGGACCATTTCCGGCCCGTCCGGGCCTTTCTTATGCAGCAAGAGCGAAACAAAGCAGAGCGAACAGCCTTCTGGCTGGTTGCCGGCGCGACCCTGCTGGGGGCCGCCCTGCGCCTGGTTAACCTGGCGCACCTGCCGATCAGCAGCGGGTTTGACCCCGCCTATTACGGTCTGGACGCCCTGGCCATCCTTGACGGTGATTTTCCCATTTACCTGGCTACCAATTACGGCCGAGAGGTCCTTTTCAGCTATATGGTGGCCGCCATATACGCCGCCATCGGCCTCTCCGACTTCGGAATTCACCTTGCCTCGGCCTTCACGGGCATCCTGACCATTCCCATGAACTACGTCGTGGCCCGCGAACTGCTGCGCCGCGGGGACGATAATTTGCAGCGTCTCTGGGCGCCCGTGCTGGCAGCCGTGATCCTGGCCGTCAGCTACTGGCATGTCGTCTGGTCGCGCTTTGGCGTGCGCGCCATCCTGGCACCCTTTTTCGTTTCCCTGACCCTTTTCCTGCTGCTGCGCGCGCTGCGCAAGAGACGGCCGCAGGATTATTTCCTGGCCGGTCTGGCCGCCGGGGCTTCGCTGTATACCTATCAAATCGGGCAGCTTGTGCCCTTCCTGGTACTGGCCGTTCTGGCCATCGACTGGTGGTCGCGCCGCAAAGAGGGTTCGCTGGGCGGCACCCTGCGCCCGCTGCTCTGGCTGGCGGCGGCTTTCCTGGCCGTGGCCCTGCCCATGGCCGTGTACGCGCTGCAGAACCCGGACGTGTTCAACCAGCGCGTGCGCGACGTGGCCGTCGTGGAGACGGCACGGCCGTTATTGGAGCAGGCCGGCACCCTGGTCGAGCGCCTGCTGATCCTGTTACGCTTCTTCTCCGTGGAAGGGGACACACACGGCATGTGGTCGGTCGGCCGTTTGCCCGGAGTGGACGCCCTGCTCCTGGCCGGCCTCGTGATCGGCCTGCTGGTCGTGATCTGGTCCTGGCGCAGGCCGGCGGCGCAGGTGATGCTGGCCTGGCTGCTGATCATGCTTGCCCCGGCGATCCTGGCCGGGTCCGGCGCGGTAAGCAAGCGCGCCCTGGGTGTGCTGCCGTTGATCACCATCCTGATCGCCCTGGGCTACATCACCGTCATTTCCTTCATTCGCTCGCGTGACGAAAACGGCCGTTTCTGGCGCCCGGCGTCGGCCGTCATCCTGGGCGGCGCGCTGCTCTTCAGCCTCTTCTATACGGTCAACCACTATTTCGTCATCTGGGCCGCCGACGAAGATAAAGACGGCCGTTTTGATCCGCAGCTCAGCGAAATGGGCACCTACATCGCCGGCCTGCCGCCGCATGAGCAAATCTATCTCTCCGCCGACGCACCCAACCATCCCAACATGCTGCTGCACTCCCGGCTGCGCACCGCGGGCGACGACGTGCGCGGCTTCAATGGCTGGCGCTGTTTCGTCTATCCGGCGGCGACCACGCGCGACACGACTTATGTCCTCAGCGAGGAGAACAGCGTGCGCAACCTGCAGATTTTTTACCCCTCCGGCACCCTGCAGGAGGACGG
>JBJYWZ010000572.1:0-2237 GCA_046259725.1 Promineifilaceae bacterium (SeqCode)
ATCACAAGGCAAAAGATATGAAGGCTTCCTACTCGGCGCTCGTACAGCACCACCTTTTGCACACAGGCAAGATCGCAGATAATCTCTTTGGGGATGCGTCTAACGAGTGAAGCTTGGCCGGTGTCAGCCGGGAACGCGACGGCGCGCCAGCCGTTTCATCGGTCGAGATAGCTGCCGGCGTAACGCCCGGTCATCCCCGCTCGATTTTTACGTTACGTGAGAAGCCTCATATGAAGTGCGCTCTATAGGCGTCACCGAACCACCCTCCACCCGCAAAATCTACTCGTCCACTTTTGACTGTAACGCGGACATCGCTGCTCTGCTCAACGATTTCCGCTTCCGACCTATAGCCGACACGACCGGTCCCGTGCTGGTCTCGGCGCTTCTTGCGTGACCGATAAGAAAGCGGTGGCTTGGTCAGGAGAAGCTGGTTTATCCAAGGACGCAGACGCATAACTATTGGGAGTCAGTATGCCGCTGAACCGTCGTCAGCTTATTGGGTCGCTTGCCAGCATTGGCCTCACCGCACTCGTCCCGCAGTTTGCTCGGGCGCAAGGTGCCCTGCTCACCAAGAAGATCCCGTCCTCAGCCGAAGCACTGCCGATAGTCGGGCTCGGCAGTTGGATCACCTTCAATGTCGGCGACGACCCTGTAGCCCGCGATTCCCGTGCCGATGTCATGCAGGCATTCTTCGATGGCGGCGGCCGGATGATCGATTCCTCGCCCATGTACGGATCAGCGCAGGAAGTCATCGGTTACTGTCTGCGGAAGACCAGCACTGCAGCGAACGTTTTTGCGACGGATAAAGTTTGGATAGCCGACGGCGATGAGGGGCCTGAGCAGATTGAACGATCGCGTGCACTTTGGGGCGTTGATCGTTTCGACTTGTTGCAGGTGCACAATCTTGTGGCCTGGGAAGCGCACCTCGATACGCTCAACGCCATGAAGGATGACGGAAAGCTGCGCTATGTCGGCATTACGACCTCACATGGTCGCCGTCATGACGAGCTCGAGACGATAATGCGCAAGCATGACCTCGATTTTGTCCAGCTTACCTACAACATCGCCGACCGAGCGGTGGAGGACCGTCTGCTTCCCCTCGCACAAGAAAAAGGTATTGCCGTCATCGCCAATCGCCCATTCCGTCGAAAGGAGCTGATTTACCGTTTCGAGGACGAGAAACTCCCCGCATGGGCGGTTGAGATCGGCGCTGCGAGCTGGGCGCAATTCCTTCTAAAGTTCGCGATCTCGCATCCTGCGATAACCTGCGCTATCCCCGCGACCACGCGAGTGGATCACGTGCGCGAGAACCTTCAGTCAGCGCGGGCGCCGCTTCCCGACGAAAAGATGCGCGAGCGCATGGTCTCCTATATTCGCGAGCTCTGATGTCCGAGTGGTGGGCGTATCAACCGTCGGACCTGCTTATGTTCTCGCCGGAGACCTATTATCGGCTGTTTGAGCTCAACAACGCAGGCTTCTGGCCGGCGCAGATCTTGACGCTTGCCGCCGGTGTGGCGTTTGCAACCCTGATGGTTCGTGGACCCCGCTGGCGGGGGCGGGTCATCGCCGCCCTTCTGGCCCTCGTCTGGCTTATCGTTGCTTGGGGCTATTTCATCGACCGTTATGCTACGATCAATTTGGCAGCGCCGTACTTCGCTTGGGGTTTCGTCGTCCAGGCGGTCTTGATGGTCGTGGTCGGTGTAATTCTGGGGCGTATCGCTTTCGACGGTATCAAAACCCCAACCGCGAAGGCGGGGATCGCCGTGCTCTTCTTCGCACTAGTTTTTCAACCCTTGATTGGGCCACTCGTTGGCCGAGAGTGGTCCGGCATGGAGCTGTTCGGGTCGGCGCCTGATCCTACGGTGGTTGGCACTCTTGGCGTCCTCCTCGCGGCGGATCGGATTCGCTGGGAGCTGTTTGTAATTCCCGTTTTGTGGTGCGCCATCACGGGCGCAACCTTGTGGATAATGAAGTCACCAGAGGCTTTCCTCATGCCATTGGTCGGCCTCTTGGCACTCATTCTCGCTGCCGACAAGAACTTGAAGACCAGTCGCAAACTTACGGGTGATTGGAAAAACAACCGGGGCTGACCCCCTGAGGGGTGTATGTACCAAAGCTCTACTCAGCGCCCTGATCAGCCCCACCTGAGTGGTCCAGTTTGATTGTTAGTGCATGACCGGGTTGGAGCGCGCCCTCGAAATACAGACCAACTATGCCAAGACGGCCTACGAAAGCTG
>JBJYWZ010000573.1:0-4303 GCA_046259725.1 Promineifilaceae bacterium (SeqCode)
TTCACCTCGATCGGTTCCAGCAGCAGCCGGTCGGCCACCGTTTGACCATCATCCAAGATCGGTAGTCTTTCACCGCTCGGCTGATTGTAGACGCCGATTTCCAACTGGTAGGTGCCCGGCGGCAAATCAGGGCTCAGGGCCAGCGGCATATAACTCAGCAAGCGCTCGCCGCCCTCTTCCCGCCAGAAGCTTGTCGGATACTCATTGGCATCAAATCCGGTGACAACACGGCCGTCAACGTCCAAGAGATGAGCAAAAATAGTATATTGGCGGGATGGTTTTTCAAGAAGCTGCCAATACAGCAGGAGCTCAAGTGTGTCACCGGGTTCCAGCGTTGATGTACTGCGGTCGTGCCCAAGAAAGAGCATGACGTCGCCGAAATTCACTGGGAGGGCAATAGGATTGCTCGTCTCTTCGAGAGTTTCCGGGCTAAAGGTGGTTGACCACGACCAGGTTGGCGGTTCCTGCTGCCTGGGACTTGGATAGTCGCCGCCCGACCAGGAGAGAACAGTGAAGACAGGCCTGCCGAAACGATCGTTGACGACCGCCTGCTCCTGGAGCCCAGGCGCCCGCGCCAGCAGCCATTCCTGCGGCGCATTTTCGGCCAGAAGGATGTAAGTCGCACTTTCGCCGGGCGGCGGCAGCGGCAGGCTTTGGCGCGCGTCAAACCAGTGAATACCATCATAATGTTCCGGCGCCAACAAGGCCAGTGTCGGGTGCTGCATATACTGCGTGGAAAGATAGAGGCTGCCAGGTGGGGGATTCTCACGTAGATAATCGGCGACATAGACCATGGCCACACGCCGGTCATCATCATTGCGCGGCTCGTTATGCCATTCTTGAAAGTAATCATGGTATGTGCCCACCGCCAGCCAGCCGAAGAATAATACCAGTAGAACGGCAGGAAGACGCCGCCACCGTTCGCCGGCCAGGCGATTAAAACTCTCTACGGCGGCATCGAGCGTGAGCGCCGGAAAGACGTAAACAGCCGGCAGTGTGCCGATTGCCCGCTGGTAATAGGGCAGCGATTCGGCCGATAAAACCATTGGCAGCAGCATCATTACAAGCCACAGCGGCAGCGTCAGATAGGCGACGCGGCGCAGCCCGCCGCATTTATACGCCCGCCACAGGGAAAGTGGAATGCCCAGAAAGAACAGCAGGCCGCTGAACCAGTCAAATACCGGCTGCCCGGAGATATTAAAACGGTAATTGATGTCGCCCCAAATGGTCCACATGCGCGCGGTTTCTTTGACACTTTGCCAGAGACGCGCGCCGCTGTCACCTCCGGACCATTCGGGAGAGAAAACAGAGATCTGCGCCGCACGGCCGTAAAAGTCCTGTGGGTTCTGCCAGAAGTAAAAGCCCAGCGGCAGAAAGACGAGAAAGGCCGCCAGCCCCATTAACAGCAACGGCTGCCAGTTGGCGCTAATTAGCGACCGGTCAAAAATCAGGACCAGCAGGAGAATACCCAGGATGAGGAAGGGGAAAAGACGCACGGCTGTATAGGTATACAGAGAAAGCCCCAAGAATATCCCAGAGACAATATACGGCCATAAGGAGCGCTGGCTTCCAGCCGGCACCCGATCGCTTTTACGCAGCCCGTAAAAGAGAAAGAAAATGGCAAAAAGCTGGATAAATGGTTGGATAACGGCGCGGTAACCGTTGCGGCTGGCAATCAGATGCCACAATGAGACGGCCAGAAAAGCGGCCGCCAGCAGCCCAATCCGCCGCGAGAACATTTCGCGCGCTGTCGCATAGGTCAAGGCAACGGTAAGGATGCCCACAAAAGCGGACAACAGACGGCCTACAAAGATGCCTTCCCCCAGCAGCGCGAACAGCAGCGCCTCCAGGTAAACGAAGAGCGCCTCACGACCAGTGAAAGCGGAAAAGAAGACGGGGTGATACTTCCCGGCCAGCACATCCCGCGCCAGCAGCGCCTTAGTCGCCTCGTCAGGATGCCAACCGAACGGCACGTTCGCCAATCGATAAAGGCGCAGAAAGGCGGCCAGAAGTAAGACCGTCAGGGGAGCGCCGAGGCGCGCCAGGGAATCTCTCTTCATTCGCATACGAGCGTATAGCCTAAAACGGCAAACAGATTCAGACACCGTAAAAACGAGGGCGATTATTCAGCGCCAAACAGGGGGACGCGAGCGAAATCGTCCGGACCCAGCTCCGTCTGCGAGACGTCCGACGGTTCGAACTCGGCCAACCTGCTCTCCTGCAAATACTGCTCCGGCCAGACCAGGTCTATAACGCGTGTGTGGTTTGTCGTCCCCTGCGGCGCGCCGCCAATGCGCCACTGCTCCGCTTCAGGCACGACGTCACGCACGCGCATCACGCCACCGCTCGGAAAGCCTTCCTGGCTCAAGCTGGCGGCGGCAAAGTGCCAGTTTTCGGGATCGTCGCCGAGAATGTTTTTGGGCACACGGATAGTAACTTTGCGCAGATCGGGATCGACCAATATTTTGAATTCCTCGGAGGAAGCTATCTGCTGTGGGCCATCGGCCGTCGGCACATAGATGCCGGGCGTCCAGCCTTCGGCCGTGATGGCAAAATCCCAGCGCATTCCCTCGTCAAAAGACAGGTTGCGCCCAGGCAGCATCGCCTCGCCCCCTTGCCCATTGCCATCGACATCAATGTACAAATCCAGTGTCTGCAACGAGAGACCGTTCGGGGAATCCCATACATTATCAACCGGCCCGCGGAGATAGAACTTAAAAACGATATCTGATTCCGTATAGCCCACCTGGAAAGCAATGATATCGAAATTTCCGCTGTTGAAGACGCTGTCCTGAGGATAGATATAGGTACCGGGACCATAATCATCATCCTCAGGATCTGTCAGGTCGACGACCAGTGTCGTCGTGCCCAGATCGGGTGCGACAATGACTGCCGGACCTTCGTTCGGAAGACGTTCCAACTCGGCGACGCCGCCGCCCATTGGTATCATGTGCAGCGCTCGCAGACTGATGTTCGATCCTTCGTCTACATTGCCCAGTGCGGAGAGAGGAACAGCAACTTCGATCTGGCCGTCAACGGCGGCAGCGGAGCCTTCACTGCTGCCCGGAAACACAAGAAGCGCCGGATCGGCCGTTTCCGCCACGGTCGTCCAGTTTCCATCTTCGTCAGGCATCAAATACGCAGCAGAAGTCAAAACCTTCTCTTCAAACCCCAGCTCTAGCAGACCTGAAGCGGCAAAACCAAGGGATGTCCTGCCGCGGCTGAAGTTCGATGTTTGTTCAGATCCCGGTGCCGCAACGTAAATGGCGATTATCTCCGGTGCATCGGACCAGGACGCCGGATCGGTGGCCACGTTTAAATAAAGGTTTTGGCCGTCAAACCCGTAGGTCAGACTCTGGAACATGGGCTGCGCAGCAGCCATGACGCCGCCGGAAGCGAGGTACTGCCCGCCGGCGTCCCATTCGGCAGGCTGGACCAGACCATCAATTGCCGGCGTAATCAGGCCGCTCATGGGTCGATCGGCCCTCGATGCCGCTTCGGGAACAATGGGCACTTCGAGGAACGAAGGCGGCTCTTCACCTAGGGCTGTGTAAACCTGTTTCAGCGTATCGCGATATTGTTCATCGAAGGAGCCGTCATCGCTGGAGGTCTGGTCTGCGCCATACCACCAGAACCAGTCAGAACCCTCGGCCACCATCATCGCCGCCATTGCTGCATTCAAATCCACTTCACTTACCGAATCCCGGCGCGATCCGGTTATATATGGCTGCAGGAAATCACGCGTCTCCGCCAGGTAATTCCAGGCGAGATTTTCTTCGTCTTCACCAATCCAGGTTGAATAGTCAGCATTTATCCACGATCCGGCAAAAAGCTCATCGATTGGCTGCGGCGCGGGCGCCAGCGCCAGGAACTCGGATGGCGTAACCGTTTCGATTAATGGGTCGTCACTGAGCATCTGGTAAAGCGTGTGCAGAAACACTTTGCCATCATTTTCATAATGCTCCCAGGCGTTCTCTCCATCAAGAATCACCGAAACGAGATGCGGACCTTCGGCGCCGCTTCCTTGAATCTGGTCGCGGATATTGTGGATGCGCATCACAAAGTCCTGCGCCGCCTGCTCGCCGGACATGCCGGAATAGGTGAACCCGACCTTGTCTGAAATAACCACATCGCGAAATACCATGGCCACCGGGTCGCCGCGCATACCCTGAACCGTGTATGGCCGGTAAAGTTGGTCCGCCTCGACTACAGTTTCCGCGCTGTCACGTATAAAGCTGTCGCTGCCCAGGCTTTTAGCCAGAACGCCTTCGTCGCTGGCCATCCATTGAATGCCATTCTGGGC
>JBJYWZ010000574.1:0-1515 GCA_046259725.1 Promineifilaceae bacterium (SeqCode)
GAGCGGATTGGCTTGGTCTTCCGCAATTGAGATGAGCTCCAGTCCATACAGTTGGGCCTTGCGCTGAAGATTCCGAATCACTCTCTTTCGGTGCTCTTCTTCGAAGTAGTTTTGTCCAGGATCACGGTAGTCGGTACGATTGCGGAGCATGTAGTAGATGATGCGAGCGAGCTTATGTGCGGTGGCCGTAGTCGCCTTGGCAGGACCATTCTTAGCACGCATGCGGCGATAGAATGCACCGAGTGCACTGTTACTGCGGTACAAGGATTGTGCCGCCATGCGCAGGGCTGTGCTGGCCCGGTTCTTGGTCTTTTTCGTTCGTGTGCGCAGGACCTTCCCGCCAGAGATCTCGTTTTGCGGTGCGAGTCCAAGCCAACTGGTGAAGTGTTTGACCGTCGGCCAACGACTCATATCCAGCCCAATTTCGGCGATGATGGTCTGCGCTGTCAGCGCATGTATGCCGTCAATCTGGGTCAAATCAACGCCAACCGTTCGATACAGGGAAGTTGAGAGATCGAAGTTCGCTTCATTCTTGCGGTGCTTCTGTCCTTGTGGCGGGGGTGAAGTATCTTCTCCTGGAGGCGCCGGGGGAAGGCTAGCGTAGTAGGCTTCAATCTCGCGGTCACAAGCGTCCACTTGGCGACGGAAGAATTCGTATGCTTCTACTGCTTGGCGCAAGGCAAACAGATGCTCTGCTCTATAGGTGCCCTCAAGCGCCT
Organism: Promineifilaceae bacterium (SeqCode); assembly: GCA_046259725.1. Lineage (GTDB taxonomy): Bacteria > Chloroflexota > Anaerolineae > Promineifilales > Promineifilaceae > JAACFF01. The sequence continues at coordinate 720 of JBJYWZ010000574.1, forward strand.
TTGCGATCTCCCTTTCGTCCTTCTTGCAGTTCGGTTGACGCAGCTTGGCCAACTTCTGCGGGTCGCGCTCGCCTTGAAGGATACTGTAGATGATGCTCATCCCGGTCACTCCGCTGATGTCACGCACAACCTCTGTCAGTTTGACGTTCATCTGCTCCAGCGCCTTCTGCATGAGCTGGATCTGTTGCGAACGCAACTCAATCAGTCCGTGTCGGTGGCGCACCAATGCACGCAACACGCATATGTCTTCGCCTGGACGAAAGGAGCTGTGCAGAAGACCATAGGTATGCAACTGCTGCAACCACTCACTGTCAGATACGTCACTCTTGCGTCCAGGCACATTCTTCAAGTGGCGGGCGTTGACGAGTGAGACTTGGAAGCCGCGCTCTTCCAGAATCTCGTATACGGGTATCCAGTAGATTCCGGTTGACTCCATGGCTACCATCTCGATGTCACACGATTTCAGCCAATCTGCCAATCGGTATAAGTCAACCGTATAGGTGCCAAATGCACGGATAGGCGTGGTGTCTCGGTCGTTGGGTACACAAGCATAGATCTCTTCCGCTCCAATATCGAGACCTGCCGCATTGACATTGATCTGTTCGAGTTCAGGACGCTTCTTGGCTGTACGCTTTGTCATGACTAGGCTCCATGCTCATCAATGATGCACGATTCTGTTCAGACCCGGTCCTCATTCTCGCAATACGCTTCTAAACGGGGTCCTATCGCGGCCACCAATGATCTTGCCATCGAGAACCGGAACCATACTTAACTGCGGGCTTTTCCGCACCATTCG
>JBJYWZ010000575.1:0-2575 GCA_046259725.1 Promineifilaceae bacterium (SeqCode)
GGAACCCGTTCGGAATTTCCCTCCCGCGGGTTCCCGTTTTCTCAAGCAAAGCCACAGTCGTTTTCTGATGTCAGCTAACGCCGGCCTCGCTAAAGAACACTTTGCTGGCCTCGATATCAACCGTCTCACCGGTCACCGTAATGTGATCGCTGAGGAGGATATTGTCTGAAGCATTGCCGATCATGATCGTAAAGTTGCCCGGTTCGAGGATAGTATTCATCTGCGGACCGGTATAGCCACAAAGGTTAGCCGGCAGGGTAAAAGTAACCGTGCGCTGTTCGCCCGGCTGCAGGGAGACGCGGCAGAAACCTTTTAGCTCTTGCGTGGGGCGGGTGAGCGCGGCGATTTCGTCGTGAACGTAAAGCTGCACAACTTCATTGCCGGCCATCGACCCTGTGTTGCTGACCCTGACGCTGATCTCGGCGCTTTCACCGGCGCTCATTTCTGGGCGGCTGATGTGCAGGTCCGCTATCTCGAACGTGGTGTAGCTGAGCCCGTGGCCAAACGCGTACAGGGGCTTATTGCTGAGATCGACGTAGTTCTCTTTCCAATAGGATTTGCCGCCCGAAGGTTTGTGCGCGTAATAGACCGGCACCTGGCCCACGTCACGCGGGAAGCTGATCGGCAGTTTGCCGCCAGGCGAGACATTGCCGAAGAGCACATCGGCCACGGCCGCGGCGCCTTCTTCGCCGGGCAGCCATGCTTCGAGAATGGCGGGCACATGTTCATCGATCCAGCTAATGGAAAGGGGACGGCCGTTGATCAGCACGACCACGACGGGCGTGCCTGTGGCCACGACCGCCTCGACAAGCTGCTGCTGCACGCCGGGCAGGTTGATCTCATGCCGGTCACGCGCCTCGCCGCTGGTGCAGGAATCGGTGAGGCCGGACTTGCCGCCGACAAAGAGCAGGGCCACATCGGCCGTTCGCGCAATCTCTATCGCTTCGGCAAAGCCGCTCGTATCATCCCCTGTCACGTCACATCCTTTCGCGTAGTCAACAACGGTGCCCTTTGAAACAACATCCTTTATCCCCGCGAGCAGCGGTTCAATGGGTACAAAGTTTTCGACCAGGCTCGCAAAGCCGTCCACGGCCGTGCCGGAAACTGGCATGTTGAAGACATTTTTTTCCTGGGTCATCTCCAGCAGCGTTTCGATATGGCAGGGGTAGGCGTAGTCGCCGAGTAAGTGGCGCACGTTGTTGGCCTGCGGGCCAATCACGGCGATGCGCCCCAGCTCTTTAGAGAGCGGCAGCAGGTTTCCGTCATTCTTCAGCAGGACCATCGACTTGTGGGCGATGGTCCGCGCCAGCCGCCGCTGGTCGGGTGTGTCGAACACCTTGATGGCGTCTTCAGCATCAACGTAGGGGTTTTCAAAGAGGCCGAGCATGAACTTGTGGCGCAGAACGCGCATCACGCTGCGATCGACCAGCGCCTCGTTTATTTCGCCGCTGTCGACGGCATCAATAAGCGCCTGCCCATAGCAGTTGGTCCCGGGAAGCTCCACGTCGAGGCCCGCTCCCAGCGCCAGGCGCGCCGACTGTCCTTTGCTGGTCGTGATCTTGTGGAAAGATTGCAGCATATCGATGGCGAAGTAGTCGGAAACGACCACGCCGTCGAAGCCCCACTGTTCCACCAGGATATCCGTCAGAAGTTCCTTGGAGGCGGCGCAGGGCATTCCATCCAGTTCATTATAGGCATTCATCACCGACTGCAGGTTCGCTTCTTTGACCGCCGCTTCAAAGGGGTACAGGTACACGTCGCGCATTTCGCGGGCCGGGATATGCGGCGGCGCCCAATTGAATCCGCCCATGGAACGGCCGTAACCCACGAAATGCTTGGCTGTTGATACAACACCTTCGGCCCAGTTGTCTCCCTGCATGCCGCGCACGAAGGCAACGCCCATGGTGGCGGTCAGGACGGGATCTTCGCCGAATGTTTCTTCCGTGCGTCCCCATCGCGCATCGCGCGCGATATCCAGCAGAGGCGACAGGCCCTGGTGCGCGCCTGCGGCGCGCATCTGCTTGCGCACGACCGTGGCCATGGCTTTCGCCAGCTCCGGATCCCAGGTGCTGGCCAGGCCGATCGTCTGCGGGAAGCAGGTGGCGTTGCGGGCCATATAACCGCTGCAGCATTCTTCGTGGATGATGGCCGGGATGCCCAGGCGCGTTTCGCTGGTCAGGAAATGCTGGATTTCATTGGCCAGTTGAGCGCTTTGGACCGGCGTCAGGTTGGTCGCCCCGCCGATGCGCGTGACCTGACCGATGCCATCTGTCATTAATGTGCGCGCTGCCTGGCGATCGAGTTTCGCGGCGCCTGTTTCCATATCTTGCTCGAGGACCTGATAAGACCAGAAGCTGCCTAACTGGGCCACTTTCTCTGGCAGCGTCATCTGCGATAGGAGATTAACAATACGCGCCTCGATAGAGCGCTCGGGATTTTCATAAACGTTAGTCGTATTATTTATTTTTCGTACCATGATTGCCTCTTTCAGGAGCGGCTTGCGACCGCCCGAAGGGCCTATTGTCCAATTTATGGCCGGAAATTCAAACTGATTTGCCGCCGGATTGTTTGATCG
>JBJYWZ010000576.1:0-8452 GCA_046259725.1 Promineifilaceae bacterium (SeqCode)
GCACGCCTCCCACTCCCAATGCGATATCCAGCGACAACGACCCTGTCGGTATCGCTTCAATCTGCAGGTGCTGCGCCTCACCCATGCGCATGATGGTCCCATCACCATATTTTTTAGTCAGCATGTCTAACGTCTTCTCCAGGCTCGCCATACGGCCGTCGCCATTACTGTTCGCCATTTCCTAGAACTCCTTTGCCAGAGTCGCACGCGGCATCTGCCCGGCTTACAGGAGCGATTTCTCCTTCCCGGCTCTCGCTGATTATGCAGGTGCTGTTTCTGAACTGATGTGTGGCTAAATACAATAGAAGTCTAGCACAGATGTTCGAGGGTGTCAAGATCGAATTTCTATTTTCGAATATATGTTCGAATATTCGGTTTGACTGCGATTTACCTCGCCTCAGGCTAGACTTCTTGCCCCGAGCGAACGATGTCGACCAGGCGCGGGATCTCATCCCCACCCAACAAAACGCTCAGCGCCAGGTAGGTAATGACGCCGCAAATGCCCCCTGCCGCCAGCAGCAGAAGCGGCTGCGTAATAAGCTGGGACAGGCCCAGGATTACGGCCGACATTCCCGCGGTCGCGGCAACAGCGCGTCCGGCGCTGAATGCAAGCTCCCGATTTAACAATCCGCCAAGGGCGCGGTGGTTCAGGATCAACAGGACGGCCGCTAGGAATGTAAATGCGATTGTACTGGCCAGCGCCAGCGCGAGGATTCCCAGTTGCTCTACAAATGAATAGGCCAGCACGATATCAAGGATGAGCCAGCCAATGTAGGCAAACATGGGAACCAGTGTATTGTGCTGTGCGTAAAAAAGTCGCGCCGCAATTTCCACGGTAGACTCGCTCACCACGCGCAGGCCGAAGACCACTAGGACGCTGTAGACAAGCTGTGCCGAATCAGTCGTGAACTCTCCACCCTGTAAAAGGAAAAGGATGATTGGCCGCCCCAGCAGAACCATGCCGGCCGCTGCGGGGATGGTTAGAAACCAGATAATGCGCGTTGATCGGGAGGCGGTAACGCGTAGCCCTTCAATATCACCGGCATTATACTGTTCCGCCATCGTTGGAAAGACAACCAAGGCGATTGCCGTGCCAAACAATGTCTCTGGAAACTGCATTAGTGCGTAGGCATAGAAGTAGGCGGAAGTGCTCCCCACCGGAAGCCCTGAAGCGAGGCGAATGATAAATAGATCGGCGAACTGGATTGTGCCCAGGGTCACAAAACGGGGGATCATAAGGCGAATAATTTCCAGCACACCGGCCATTCTCACAGCAAGCCGCGGCCTGTAGCGGTAGTTGAATCTTAACAGGGCCGGTATCTGAATGGCGATGTGCAAGAGCGCTCCGATGACAGTTCCCCAGGCCAGGCCCACGATGCCCATCCGCGGAACGAGAACAACGATTCCGAACATGTAACCAACATCCAGCATAACCGGCGCCAGGGCTGGAAGCGCGAAATGTTGGTGCGCGTTTAGGATGCTGCTCAAGACGCCGCTGATGCCGAACAACGTCGTCTGAATCAAGATGACGCGCATGATTGTCACCGTCATCATCTGTGTCTCTGGCGGAAAATCAGGCACAAGCACAACACGAACCAACCACGGCGCAAAGATAGCGCCAAGCGCCGAAACAGCCCCCAGGATAAGGATCACCAGCGTCAGGATGGTGTTGGCCAGCTTCAAACTTTCCCGCGTGCCTTTATTGTTTAGATAATCGGAATAAACAGGAATGAAGGCCGCAGCAAGCGAGCCCCCGGCGATGACGGTGAAAAACACCTCTGGAAGCTGATTCGCGGCGACGAAGGCGTCGATTTCCGGTCCTGTTCCAAAGGTCGTGCTGACCAGGCGTGTTCTGATCAGCCCGGTCAATTTTCCCAATCCGAACAGGAAAATGACGATGACCGATGAACGCAGTAGGTGACGGGCACGATCCATATCCAGCGATTTTAGCTTGCCGAAGGCTGTCGGCAAAAGATTGCGGTAGAATTACACCCATGCTGCCTATTATCAGGGATGTACACTTTGAGCAGACACCGGAAAGGGTGAAGATTGTACTGCCGACACAACGCCGGCCGCTGTGGTTGTTAGTCTACTCCGTTCTCCTGGTGATCTGGTTGGTCGGGTTAATCTGGGGCATTGTTTTCACAATAAAGGACGTCGCCTTTTCGGGGGAAAGATATGCCATCGTTTTCACGATCATGCTGCTGATATGGTTATATATCTGGTATAGATTGGGACGTTTACTCTGGGAGCAGTGGCAAAGCTTTGCAGCGCGGCGCGAGATCCTTTTTGTCGAAAGCGATCGCCTGATCATCCGAAGACCCGTGTCCCTTCTCGGCATAACAGATGCCTTTAATATGGAACACGTCTCCCGATTTTACTTTTCCGAGGAAGAATTATGTCCCGGATTTGACTATGGCAGCAGGCGCATTTATTTCGGGCGTGGCCTGGACGAGCCATCTGCACGCCTGTTGATCAAGACATTGAACGAGATTTGCTTTGACTACGGGGATGATGGAGATGATGGCTACTAGTTCGCGGTGCGCATTTTACTGCCCTTTAGCTTGCCAGACGAATAAATTCATCACCACAAACCATTGTTAGTTTCTTGCTACGGATAACTTACTGGCAGTGGGACAACATAAGAAAATCCGGCTATTCAATCATTTCCAGATCTTTGGAAGCGAATAAATCAGCGGCGACGAGAAAGAGGATCGCCGCGTACAATATCAAGACGGATGGAGCAAGCGCCTGCATGGGCGTAAAGTAACCGTTGATAATGGCCTGACCAATGGCTTGAAAAGGCCAAAACACAATACTGAGCACAGACCTGAAAAAACTCTCGCCCGCACCGCTTAACCATGACGTCACATGGCCAATCAACTCAGCGATGCTGTCAAACTGTTGGGCATAGAAGAACGCGCTCAGATTGCTCGTTAATGAAAGCAGCCAATCGTTGATCCGCCCGATAAAACTCTGACCAATAAGCAGAATTGCAAGCGTACCGTAAATGACCACGCGTGACCATCCGGATGCAACGAGATCGGATGCATGAAGGGCCATAATCGCTACCAGCAAATCCATGGCAATCCATATTGGCGGCGCCTCGAGAATTTTGCTCCAAGCCATTTCCGGACCACGAATAAGCGCCAGCGCCGCGACTACGAACTGCAGCAGAAGTGAAAAAAACAGCGCGGCGGTGAAAACCGCGGTGAGATACTCGACGCGGCTAGGCAGCCTTGCTACAAGCGGCATATTTTCTGCGCGATTGGCACGCGCGGCGATTGTCAGGGTAACTAAAAAGGTCATTGCCGCGCCAAAGGCGGCAATGACAAGGATGTAATTTTCAGCATCAGGCGTGCCCTGACCGGGTGGAAAGAAAACTGCCCAGAATAGGAATGTGCCGATGATGAAAACGAGCCCGAGCAGCGAAAGGGTCAGACTGCGAATGTAATAGCGGCTTAACTGCCAGATACGGCCGATCACTGCACTGTCTCCGCGTAGATTTCTGAAAGGGTGACGCGCTTCTGCTCAACTCGCAATATATCAAAGTCCATATTGAGCAGCAGGGTCAAGATCTGGCGCCTCAGGCGCATGGCATTGTTTTTCAAGAAAACGGTGTCCCCTTCAATGCTGATGTCAGGGTGAAGCGATCGAAGGAAATCGGCCGCTTCTTTTAATTCACGATCAACGTGGATGCGTATAAATGGGCGTAGCCCCAGCGCGACCGACATACTATTTTCATAGTGAATCTGGCCCTTATTCAATATTACGAGATAGGTGCATACCTGCGTTACTTCATGAAGATGGTGCGAACTGAGCACAATGGTCTTGCCCAATTCATTCAGTTCGCGGATGTAACGGCCGATTTCAACCTGACCTTCCGGATCAAGGCCGTTTGACGGCTCATCCAGCAGCAGCAGAGGCGGATCGCCCATCAATGCCTGGGCCAACCCCAATCGCTGGCGCATCCCCTTGGAAATATGCGCGATTCGCATATTCGCCGCGTCCAACATGTTTACTCGTGCGAGGTTTTCCGTGATCACACGCTCGCGATCTGCTGCAGGTACATCGCTAACCCCGGCAACGAGATCCAGGTATTGGCCCACCTTTAGGTTATTAGGATAGAGCAGGCGTTCAGGTTTATAACCAATCAGTGGCCATGGTTCACCCTGGCAGGAGATCTTACCTTTGGTCGGATTGATTACGCCGGCGACCAACTTCAACAACGTCGTCTTACCGGCACCATTAGGCCCCAATAACCCCAAGACCTCCCCCTTTGGTATCGTCAGCGACACATTATCCAGGGCAGTCAACGTATAATATTTCTTCGTGACATGTTCCAACGTGATCATTGGCCAGATGCTGCCTGAATATTGCGGCCGTTATATAAAAACCTGTGTACTGCAGTCGCGGGGCAGGCTCGTAGAAGTTTACCACAGGCTATAGCAAGGGCAATTCACAGGCTCTCACGATAAGCGACCCTTACGGCATGAAAAGCTGTAGTCTGTATAATAATCTGGGAAATTATCAACGGCAATCAACTGGCCAAGAGTAATCAGCAAATGAGTGACAGGAAACATATCGCCTTCTTTACAAACACATATCTGCCAACGATGAGCGGCGTGGTTCGCTCAATAGCCACATTCCGCCGCGCATTTGACAGGATGGGACATAACGTCTTTGTATTCGCTCAAAAAGCAGCGCGATATCAGGATGAAGAGCCATTCATTTTCCGCTATCCCGCGGTTGAAGTGCCCTGGGCCAACGATTATGCGTTTCCCGTACCGTTTTCTTCCTCAATTGACGACACGCTGCCCTGTTTGAAATTGGAAGTCATACACAGCCACCACCCCTTCCTCTTGGGCGATACGGCCGCGCGTAAGGCGGAATTGCTTCACCTGCCGTTGGTCTTTACATTTCACACCCGCTATGATGAATACACACACTATGTGCCATTTAGCCAGGGTATTACCAGACAGCTCGCCGAGCGCTGGATCGGTAATTACATTGAAAAGTGCCAGCACATCATTACGCCCAGCGATAGTATCAGAGCACTGTTGGTCGAAAACGGGATCGAGGGTGATATGACGACCATTCCTACCGGCATCGACCTGGCTCCGTTCCGCGACGCAGACGGTGCGGCGGTCCGGCGCAAGCTTGGGTGGGGCGATGACATCGTCATTATCTCTGTGGGACGTCTGGCCAAAGAAAAGAGTTTTGACATGTTACTGGAGGCTGCAGCGATCGTTTTGCGCCAACATGCGCAGGGTCGTCTGGTGATTGTCGGCGGCGGCCTGGAAGAACGATCGCTGAAAAAGTATGCTCGCGAACTCGGCATTGCTGACCGCGTTGAATTTGTCGGCCCACTACCTTACGAGGAAGTACCTGGATATCTAAAAGCGGCCGACTTATTCAGTTTCGCATCTACCACAGAAACACAGGGGCTGGTCACGATGGAAGCCATGGCGGCGGGTCTGCCGATTGCGGCCGTCAATGCCACCGGTACACAAGACATCGTCACCAACGGCAAAGATGGCTTGTTAACAGAAGACAACAGCGCAGCGCTTGCTCAGGCGATTTGCCGCCTCATTGAATATCCAGAACTCAGGATCCGGCTAAGCGAAGGGGCCAGGGCCAGAATCAATTATTTCGGCATTGATCACCAGGCGCAGCGTATGCTGGATGTATATGACCAGGCAACAATCGCGAAGCAAGAGAACCGTTACATCCAGGTTCGGGATTAATCACACCGCCTTAATTGCGCTGTTGCAAATTCATTGCGGCCAGATACCGGCTGCGAGTCAATCTACAAATAGCGGGACAACTGCGAATTCACGGACATCCACAATGCCGAGGTCGGAGATCCGCAGCTCCGGAATGACAACCAGCGCCAGGAGACTCAACTGCATATTTGCATTATTGAGCGTACAGCCGCAGCGGACAAATGCTTTCCCGAGATCATGTGCTTTTTCAGCAACCACTTCCGCCCGCTCATTGGACATAAGCCCGCCAATAGGCAGCTCCACCAAGGCAATCTCCTGACCATCCTGAAAAACGACAATGCCGCCGCCCACATCCGCTAAGCGATTCGCCGCCTGAGCCATGTTCCTTCTGTCCGTACCAATGACAATCATTTGATGGCTGTCATGGGCTACCGTACTGGCGACGGCGCAGGATCCCTTGAATCCAAATCCTGACACAAAGCCGTTAATCAGTTCGCCCGTACCGCGGTGGCGTTCTACCAGTGCGATCTGGCAGATATCGTTTTCCACGTCCATCTGCACTATGTCATCTTGAACAGGCAACGTTGATTCCAGCGCCACCGTCGGCGCCTGGTTTTCCACCACACCTATCGTCCGCACGGTAACCTGTTCACTCAAAGCCGGAGCAGAGATCTCAAAATCGCCGGCTTGCAGGCGCCGGCCAAGATTTACTGTGCCAGTTACAGAGGATGGGTAGGCATAAGGGGGCAGATCTATAAGCAATTCGCAGTCGCCGGCTACTACCTGACCGGATGCGATGACCAGTTCAACTGGCAAGGTTACGAGATCGCTCGTAATCACGATGTCCGCAACCCGTCCCGGCGTGATGCTGCCGATCTCTCTTTCCAACCCAAAGTGAACAGCCGTGTTAAGTGTCGCCATTTGAATCGCCGTGATGGGCTTCAGCCCACAGGCAATTGCATGGCGTACGACGCGATCCATATGGCCCTCGTTAACCAGGGTGCCCGAATGAGAATCATCCGTGCAAAGCACAAAATTACGGCTGTCAAGCCCCATCTCCGTGATGGCCTTCACCTGGCTGGCCACGTCATGCCAGGCAGACCCAAGACGCAGCATTGCGCGCATGCCCTGGCGCACACGAGCGATTGCATCCTCCATCCGCGTCCCTTCATGGTCATCCGCAGGACCGCCGGCTACATAAGCGTGAAAGGACAGGCCGAGATCTGGCGAGGCATAGTGGCCTCCAATGACCTTGCCCGCTTTCGTAGTTTCGCTCATTTCAGCATGCATTTTGGCATCGTTCAGGTAAACACCTGGAAAGTTCATCATTTCACCCAGGCCGACGATGCCCGGCCAGCCCATGGCCTCGGCGACTTCTTGAGGACCAATAGACGCCCCGGGCGTCTCCAGCCCTGGCGCACTGGGCACGCAGCTCGGCATCTGAACGAAGATGTTAATTGGCAGCGTTGCCGCTTCATCATGCATCAACCTCACGCCCTCGAGGCCCAGCACGTTGGCAATCTCATGCGGATCAATGAACATGCTGGTCGTACCATGCGGAATCACAGCCCGCGCAAATTCCGTAACCGTGATCATACCGCTTTCGACATGCATGTGCGCATCGCAAAGACCGGGCGCCAGGTACCGGCCGTTTGCCTCTATGATCTTCGTCTTGTCGCCTATCGTGTGTGTGGCATCCTCCCCTACATAGGCGATACGATTCTCGCAGATCGCGACATCCGTACCTTCCAGGATTTCACCGCTGTGCACATTTACCCATCGCCCGTTTTTAATCACCAGATCGGCCGCGCGCCTGCCCATAGCTACGTCAACCAGATCTGTGGCCATCTCATTCCAGGCCTTACGTTTATTCATGTATATCTCCCGGTTGAAATGTTATATGACATCGCCCCGGAAACCGAATGGAGATTGCTGTGGCACATGGGAATAGCGGGATTTCCAGGATGAATTTCTATGCTTATTTATCTGTGCGCTGCCTTATTCGGGAATATAGGCAACGGCCTCGATTTCTACACGCCCGCCCAGCGGCAAGGCACTTACCTGTACGGCCGAACGTGCGGGTGGGCTGTCGCCAAAAAAGCCGGCATATACACCATTCATCACCTTGAACTCAGCCATATCCAGCAAAAAGACAGTCGTTTTCACCACGTTGGATAGATCGCCCCCAGCAGCTTGCAGGACCGCCCGCAAGTTTTCCAGTACCCGTTCAGTCTGAATTTCAATCTCATCTTCTACCAGCTTGCCCGTCGCGGGATCGAGACCGATCTGGCCCGCTGTATAGAGAAAGGGACCAATGCGTATCGCCTGTGAATAAGGTCCTACGGCAGCCGGTGCATCATCGGTGTGAATCACTGCTCTGTCCATCTTACATCTCCTAAAAATCACTCAAATTTACGCCAATTATTCAAGGAGCTCACCCCTTGAATTTGTGCTTAAAGACTTTGTCAACGACTCTCCACTTATGATACACTTTGGCGGTAGTGTTGCACAATACGTGCTCAGATTTAAACAGGCACCAAAACGCTTTCCTGTACTTTCACCAAAAAAGAATAACAGGTGGATAAGTGCGTCAGCTCAAGTGTTATGGCGCATTTGTCTGTAAATTAGAAATCAACGACGGAATTTCTGTTTTTCAGGAGAATTTACAATTATGATCGATGTCAATCAGTTGCGCCGCGGCACAACATTTCTTTACGATGGCAATT
>JBJYWZ010000577.1:0-2124 GCA_046259725.1 Promineifilaceae bacterium (SeqCode)
CTGGCTGTCACGGCCGCTGCTGCTTTCCATCCGCAACACATTCCGGCGCAAAGGGCGCCTTGCCCTGACCCTATTCACGCTGACCATGGCCGGGGCGATCTTCATCGCCGTCTTCAATGTGCGCGATTCGATCAACAGCTTCATGGATGTCATGAGTAAACACTATCTGGCCGATGTGATGATTACGCTGGAACAGCCGTACCGTGCGCAGCAGGTAGAGCGCGAAATACGCCAGATTCCCGGCGTGGAAAGTGTGGAAAGCTGGAACATAGCATCCGCAGAAATATTGGACGATCATGACGAGGTTGTGACAAACCTTGCCCTCTTTGTCCCTCCGGACGATACGACTTTACTCGACCCAGATCTGGTCTCCGGACGCTGGCTGGAAGGGGGAGATGAGAAGGCCCTCGTTGTTGCAGATGCGATATGGACTGATTATCCTGACTTTCAGGTGGGGGATACGCTGCGCGTTAAATTCCCAGGCCGGCGGGAAGAAGAATGGCCCGTCGTCGGCATCTTCCGCTTCGTCAACATGATAGGCGATAATCTCTTCGGATATGGCAACCATGACGCGGTTTCCCGTCTGACCAACACAACCGGAAAGGCGCGCTCCTTTAGAGTCGTATCTTTCGCCAAGACCCTTGAAAGCCAGCGTGAACTGGCGCAGTTGCTGGACCAACACCTGCGCGAGCGTGGCTATGAGATCAGCGACGTGGAAGCGGGTAAAGTTACACGCCAGCAGCAAACACAGTCGATGAACATCATCGTCATTTTCTTGCTGATCATGGCTATCTTGACGGCTGTCGTAGGTAGTATCGGCCTCATGGGCACAATGGGCATGAATGTGCTGGAACGCACGCGCGAGATCGGCGTTATGCGCGCAATCGGTGCGGTGGACAGGGAAATCATCAAGGCAGTCGTCGTCGAAGGCCTCATGATCGGCCTGATCAGCTTCGCCGCGGCCGCGGTGCTTTCCTTTCCCATTAGCTTTGTGCTTCTGCGCATCATCAGCACGGCCACGATGGGCACGATCATGCCCCTGGAGATCACCATGATGGGCTTCGCGATCTGGCTCGGCGTGGTCATCTTCCTCTCGATTGCCGCCAGCATGTGGCCGGCGCGCGGCGCGGCGCGGCTGACGATCAGGGAAGTACTGGCGTATGAATAGCAGACAGCGCACCAGTCTGTCATGAAAGGGGTTAATTTTCACTCTCTATGGATGAGTTAGCGAAATACAACCAGGAGCGCTGGGAAGCGCTGGTGGCGGCGGGGATTGAATACGGCCGTCCGCTGCTCGACCTCGACAAAGAATCCGCGCGCGCCTGGGTCACAGGCGAGGCCTTACTGCCGGACGAGGCTATCGACAACCTGGCCGGCAAAGATATCTTTGTCCTGGCCGGCGGCGGGGGGCAGCAGACGGCGGCGCTCTCCCTCCTGGGCGCCAACGTGACTGTTCTGGACCTCACCGAGGCTCAACTGGCAGGCGACCGGCTGGCCGCTGAACATTACGGTTATGACCTGCGCATCGAACAGGGCGACATGCGCGATCTGTCACGCTTCGACGACGATGCCTTCGACTTCGTCTGGCAGCCCTACTCCATCAACTTCGTGCCCGATTACCGGCCTGTCCTTGACGGCGTGGCCCGCGTGCTGCGCCCAGGCGGCTGTTACCGGCTCGATATCGCAAACCCTTTTGCCGGAAGCATCTGGGAAGATTCATGGCATGAAAGAGGATACGCGCTCAACACGATTTACAAAGATGGCAGCGAACACATCGTTGACGATCCTCATTGGGATGTGACGGCCGCCGACGGGTCGCTGCAGCACATAATCGGTCCGCGTGAATTTCAGCATGCGCTCGGCCCACTGTTGACCTACCTGGCAGATCTCGGTTTTGTCTTGAAAGGCATGTGGGAACGACCGGATGATGGCGACCCAGATGCGCAGCCGGGGACATGGGAGCATTTTATCAGCGTCATGCCGCCCTGGTTGTGGATGCTGTTTAGCTACGAGGCGCAATCTGGATGGGAATGCTTTCTGGAGCGATAGATTGGCGATTTATAACGGAGCGTTTTCTTCGACGCGATCCAGCCATTCATTAATCAGGAGTCCGATCAAGGGTTC
>JBJYWZ010000578.1:0-8995 GCA_046259725.1 Promineifilaceae bacterium (SeqCode)
TCCTTTTGGCAGCAGAAAAAGAGCAGGGAGACGATCGAAGATGGATCTATACTTGATCCGCCACGGGCAAAGTTACGTTAATTTGAAGGATTGGGATAAGGGCAACCTGGATGAGGGTCTGACGGATCGTGGCAGGGCGCAGGCGGCAGCCCTGGCCGGGTGGATGCCGGAGCATTTCCCAGAACTGGATGCGATTTACAGCAGCACCATGCTGCGCGCCCGGGAAACGGCCGAACCGCTGGCTGCCGCCTACGGCATGCCGATTTATTTCGATGATCGTCTGCGTGAAGTCGGCAACAACCGCCTGGATCACGTGGCCTGGCCCCGTGAAGACCTGCCCGAATACGGAGAAACGTGGGGCAGCGAACGGCCGTTTTCTTCCATCACGCCCGATCGCGAAATGGGCGAGAGCCTGATGCATTTCCGCGTTCGCGTGGGCAGTTTCATCGAGGAGATGATCGACATCTACCGCGGTAAATCGATGGCCGCCATCTGCCACGGCGGGGTGATTGAGATCACGTTCGACCACTTCTTCAACGTCGGCCCCTGGCGGCGCTGCGAAGTGTGGAGCAATAATACGGCCGTTACCCATTTTGAACTGGTCGAGCATCCTCTGCGCGAAACATGGCGGCTGCATTTCCACAGCCGCACGGAGCACTTGATCGGGGTCGAATGAGGAAGGGATTCAGTTTTTCATTTTTTCAGTAGATCAGTTTTCAGTATTTCAGCAGACAGTTAGCCAGACTGAAAACCCGGCAAATTGACCACCTGACTATCCCACAACTGGGGTATACTAGAAAATGTCCGGAATATTCTCTATAGTTCGCAGAATCGTTCTGGCCTTCGTGCGTATAGTCTTTGGCGTATTAATAGGAGAGGATGATATGGCATCTCAGTCGGAACCACTCAGCAATGTAGATGCTGCCTGGCTCAGCATGGATGATCCAACCAACCTGATGATGATCACCGGCGTGATGACATTTAAAACGCCGATCAACACCGATCATTTTCTGGCGGTCGTCGAACATCGCTGGTTGAAATTCGATCGCTTTACACAGCGCATTAAGAAACCGCGCCTGCCCATCGGCAAGCCGCATTGGGAAACCGATCCCTATTTTGACGTCGCGGCGCATATTCACCGCGTCGCCCTGCCCGAACCGGGAGACCAGGCAGCTCTGCAGCGCCTGGTCAGCGATCTGGCGAGCACGCCTCTGGACCCATCTAAGCCGCTGTGGCAGGTGCACATCGTCGAGAACTACGGCGAAGGCGCGGCCATGATCGCCCGCCTGCACCACAGCATCGCTGACGGGCTGGCCCTTGTATTTGTGCTGCTCTCCCTGACTGACATGACGCCGGATGCTCCGTGGCCTAAAGCGGCTGAAGACGGCGGCGAGGAGGACAAGAATGGCACCTGGTTCGGCGGGTCCGCACTCTCCCTGTTTAAGCAGGGCGCGTCGGCCGTGGGAACCGCCGCCCATCTTAGCAGCCGGGCCGCCAGAGAGTCCGCCAGAATCATTACCAGCCCCAGCCATGCGCTGGATCTGATGCAGCAGGGCGCCGACGCGACATACGCCGCGAGCCGCCTCATGCTGCTGACTCCCGACCCACCAACCCCGTTTAAGGGGGATCTGGGTGTGATGAAGCGCGCGGCCTGGTCCCTGCCACTTCCCTTGCGGGACGTCAAGATCGTTAAAAATTTCAGCAACACGACCGTGAACGACGTGCTTGTTTCGGCCGTGAGCGGGGCGATTCGCCGCTACTTATTGGAAAAAGGCGAAGAGGCGGAAGATTTCCGCGCCGTCGTGCCCGTTAATATGCGCACGGAAGAAGAAATGGGCAAGCTGGGCAATAAGTTTGGTCTGGTCTTCCTCTCTTTGCCCGTGAGTATTGCCGATCCTATGAAGCGGCTGGCCGAAGTGAGCCGGCGCATGGCCGCCTTGAAAGACTCCTCCGAAGCGGCTGTCGCCCTGGGTATTCTAAACGTTATGGGATTATCCGCGGCCGAGATACAGAGCCTGATCCTTTCGATATTCGCCATGAAGGCAACGGCCGTGTTGACCAACGTGCCCGGCCCGCCGATGCCTCTTTTCCTGGCAGGCAGCGAGATCGATGACATCATGTTCTGGGTGCCGCAGTCGGGCCGGCTGGGCGTCGGGATCAGCATCCTCAGCTATGCCGGTAAGGTATATCTGGGGATCATGACGGACGCTGGCCTTGTGCCTGATCCCGACCAGATCATCGAGTACTTCTATGATGAATTTGATCTGTTAAAGGCGGAGGTGGTGAACTTTGAAAAGCCGCAGTTCAGCGAAGCAAAGACCAGGCGGCCGGAACGCACCGATGACCTGACGAGGGTGCACGGGATCGACGACGCGGTGCAGGAGGTCCTGAACGAGAAGGGCATCTTCACGTACGCCCAACTGGCCGGCACAAAAGGGGAACGCTTGCAGAAGCTGCTGGATGAAAGCGGCGCGCGCTTCAACGGGCTCAAGCCGGCAAACTGGCCGGCCCAGGCGCGCTACCTGGCAACGTTGTAGGCAGTTGATCAATAGTCAGTATTCAGTAATCAGTTTTCAGTCTGACCTGCTTAATTCTGATTACTGATAACTGTTCACCGATTACGGCCGTATTTCTCGTGGCTGGATACCCAATCGGACGATGAGATAGCCGAAGCAAGAGAGATTTCGCCGGCGAGGACGGTGGCGGCGATGATTTCGGCCAGCTTAAAGACCTTTCCCTTACCGGCGCAGCCCATCAGGCGCAGGCACTCATTCTGCGTGGCCAGGCCCGTGCCGCCGCCGTAGGTGGCCACGATCAGCGAAGGAATCGTGATCGCCATATAAAGGTCTTTCTCCGGCGTGAGGTCGGTGTAGATGATGGCCGCCGAGGATTCGGATACATTGGCCACGTCCTGGCCGGTGGCGATGAAAACGGCCGTGATGCCGTTAGCCGAATGGGCGCCGTTGTTATTGGCCCCTGAGAGAATAGCGCCTACATTGGCGATGCCGGAGTGGTAGAAGAGGGATTCCGGTTCGACACGCATATGCTGGATCAAAACGTCACGCTTGACCACCGCTTCGGCCGTGACACGCTTGCCGCGCGTGTGCATGATGTTGACCTGGGAGGCCTTTTTGTCCGTGGCCAGGTTCGACTCCAGGTAAAAGTGCTGGATGCCGGGATAATTGTCGATGATCCAACTGCAGGCGGCGAAGGTGGCACGGCCGACCATATTCTGCCCGGCGGCATCACCCGTCGTGAAATTAAAGCGCAGATAGGCGAATTTGGCCGCCGTATAGGGATCGATGTACAGCAGTTTAGCCACGCTTGATGTCGCCTCCGCCTCATCGCGAATACGGTCGAAATGTTCCATGACCCAGGCGATGAATTCCCGCGCCTCTCGCGCATTTTCAAAGACGAAGACCGGCGCGCGCTGCATGGCATCGCCCACCACGCTGCACGTCACGCCGCCGGAAAGATTAAGTATCTTCATGCCGCGGTTGTATGAGGCAACCAGCGTCCCCTCCGTCGTGGCCATGGGTACGATATAGTCCCCGTTGGCGTGCTCGCCGTGGATAGTCACCGGTCCGGCAAATCCAATGGGAATCTGGGCCACGCCGGTGAAGTTTTCGATGTTGCCCTTGAGGATGTGGGGATCGAAGGAATACTGCGGCAAATGTTCCATTTTTTCGCCGGTCCACTCCTCTACAAATTCCTGGCGCTCGCGAATGGCTTCTTCACTATAATCATCAACACGATCACGCGGAATGACCGTCCGTTTCACTACTTCTTCGCTGATCGACCCGTCGACCTTCAGTTTTAATTTGCCGAATGGCTGCGACGAGAATTGGACTTCAATGCGATGTTTGCCCAGGGGCAGCGATTCACGGCCGGCAACAATTTCCAGCTCCTTACGCAGGGGGAAGTCAAGCGGATCGACCATGAGTTCATCCGGGGTCAAGACCCGGCCGTCGTCCACGACCAGCGTGATTTCCTCCAGCGGTACCTCCTGCCCATCGAAGCTGAGGCTGTCGATGCTCGTGATCGTGGCGTCACTGAGACGGTTCTTCACGGAAAACCTTACATTGCCATTCTCGTTTTTCAGACTTCCAAAGGTGTAAAGCTGTTTTAGCAGCATGCTGGGTATCGCCAGGGCCATCGTTGTCTCCTGTTAAACTCGGTGACTCTCAAAGGGTCACGCTTTCATTTATCACTGTTTGTTTGAATGGTTGAAAAACCCCAACAGGGGGATTAAATCAGATTGTACCATAGTTGGCGCATATTGAAGCCGGAAGGCGGGTCTCTTTTAACAGGTTGTCCGGAAGAAGGTGGACGCGCCCTCGCCCAGCGCCAGAACGATTGCCTCCTGCGAATCAGTTAACCTGGCAACGTAGTGATCGGCCGGCAGCGGCAGGTCTTCACCCATCATCTTGGCGCCATCCTCAAGCAGCTCACTCAGGAGTAAGTCGCGCCTGCCCGTCTCCAGGATTTGCTCCGCCTTTAGCCAGATCAGGTGTGGAAGCTCTGCTGAGGGATGCGGGCGGCCAACGATCTCGGCAGAGAATACGACAAGGCAGCCCTGCCCCTGGTTTTCAGGGTGCCAGGGCTGGTGGGCCGGCGTGCGGTGGTAGCGGAAAACAACGGCCGCCGGCTGTTCCTCGCCGCGCACGGACACCCATTCAATATCATCCTCGCCACGCACGATAATGGTCGCCGGGCAGGGCAGAAGATTCACGGTGCAGCCGATCTCTTCAAGCGCTTCTCGCTGCGCGCCGGCCGTAAGCGACTGATCGTCCTCTTCCAGCTTGCCGCCGATGCCCGTCAGTTCCAGGATTTGCAGGCCATCCTTCTGGCGAGCGGGGCGCATGCCGTATAAGTACCGGCCGTCTTGGCGCAGGATCAGGCTGACGCCAAGGAAGCCGCCGGCGGGAATGATTTCATCCAGGCTTCTCTCTGCCGGCTTCTCGTCTCTTTGCACTTTCCCGGGCAGGGAGTCTTTGTCGACGGCCCAGAAACGGCCGACCTTGAAGCCCCTTAGACGGCCGTCTTCGACAGCATTCCGGACCTGCTCGGGAGTGATGGCCAATAGTTCGGCCGTTTCACCCGTGCTCAGCAGGCTCCCCTGCTGCTTAAACTCGAGGCTTTTCTGCAAGGCTTCGCTTGTGGCGGGCGGGTCCTGCTGCCAGGCATGCCAATAGGCCACGAAACGCGCCTTAAAATCGGATGGCTTTTCGCAGTATAGGCGCATTCCGAGCGTCCGGCTTGCCTCCTCGAGGGTGCGGCGGCGGCGATCGAGCAGGGTATAGAGCGCCGCCAGATCATCTTCACCTGCGGACAGCTGCGGTTCGGTCGACAACGTTTCTTTGAGCACCACCATGTCATGCGCGTCGCCCAGAAAATCGGACAGCAGGTGCAGTTGGCCGGCCGTATCTCTTAGGATGAGCGGCCAGGTCGGGGCCAGAATTTCCAGTAGATGCCAGAGATACTTGACCTGCTTGCGCCATTCGTGAAACTTGGCGGGATCGTCAGGGTCTTCGAAGGCAAGCTCCATGGCCTGGCGGCCCTGGCGGTATACCCTGCGCAGTCCCTGACCGATGGGATCAATGAGCGTGCTGCTGACGGGCATCTCGTCCAGGCGCTGACGGGCGTCTTCCATGCGCCTGGCCACAATGTCCATCACATTCCGCCTCTCCAGGAGCTCCGTGACGATTTCCTCGTGTCGCCGCACGAGTTTCTCGCGGATCGACGCGTAGCGGTCCGCAGGCACCATACCGGCCTCGGCTTCTATCGCGTCGTCCAAGGAGAGTACCAGCACGGTACTGTCGCGAACAGGGGCCAGGATGCGGCTGGCATCCCTGAAAAATGCGTTCTCGCGCCGGTACCACTCCGTCCCGGTTTCATCACGGACCAGGCGCAGCGCGGCGCGAATGCGCTTGAAAGTCTTGCGCGCATTGTGCACCGCGTCCTCAGGCGTGGGCTGTGGGTCCGTCATCAGCTCGTAGACGCTGTCGACGCACTCGGTGAGGATGCGCATTATCCCGTCGGCAAGGTTTTCATCCTGGCTCAGTTCGTAGTTCATGCCTTCTTGATTATACACGCTGTCGGAGATTCTCAACGAAAAATTGAAGGAATCAACCCGGGGCGGCCGGATCTAAAAAAGGGGCCAATCGTGATGATTGGCCCCTTGATCAGGAGTCGCTAATGGCCGGCGTGTATTCGAATCGCGCCGTTAATTGACTTCCGGCGAACAGATGTCGAGCACGACGTCATCCACGTACATCGCTGTACGGCCGTCCCAACCATTATTGAAGGTTCCGAAGTAGAGCAGGATCGTTCTGCCCGCGTAAGCCGAGAGGTCGAACTCATACTGCCGCCAACTCTGTTCGTTGCTGCGTGTGCTGACCAGGCGCTCCAACTCCTGCAGGTGCTGGTTGAGAATGAGGACCCATTGGGCGTCCCCGTAATTCATCTTCATCGCCGTCGGAGCGAGCACCGTTTCGATGCTTTCCGGTATCAGCAGGTTGGTCGCTTCGCTGCTTTCCTGGTACAGGTAGAAACTCAGGTCCGCGGCCGTCGCGTCCGCAGGGATGGTCACTCGCTGCAGGGCCGACGAGAAGCTGTTGACGTTCATGGCAGGGTCGACAATGCCCGTGCGCATCGACCAGGCGCCGCTGTTGAACTGCGCCGTGCTGTAGTCGGCGGGCATCGGTGTAATCGGCAGCAGCCAGGAGCTGTCCTGCGTCTCAAAGCCGCCGTTGACGATTGTATCGGCGCAGACGAGCTCAGGCAGATCCGGCAGAGGTGGCGCCGGGACCGCGTTGCAGTTGCTCAGGGAGACATCGTCGACATACATCGCGGTAACGCCCTCATAGCCGTTGTTAAACGTGCCGAAGTAGATCATGATTTCCCGATCCATCATCGAATCGACGAGCGGAGTCAGATCGACCTCATAGTACTCCCAGGTCTGCGCGTTGCTGCGCATGCTCACTGGGCGCATCAGTTCACGTCCCATGTCGTCGAAAATAATGACCCACTGCGCGTCGCCGATATGGGCACCATGCGGACCCATCGAGGACATCGCGCCCTTGATGCTTAACGCTTCTTCCATGGAATTTGGAATCAGGAAGTTCTTGGGCTCGTCCGTCTGCGGATAGAGATAAAAAGTGAGGACGGCATTGCTCATGCCCGCGGGCAGGGTCACTGTCTGGCGCACCGAGGAGAAGCTGTAGGTGTTATCCATCGGGTCGACAATGCCTGTACGCACCGACCAATCGGGACTGTGCGCCTGATCCTGGCTGAATTCGGCCGTGTACTCGGTGACCGGCAGGTCCCAAACATCGCTCTGTTGTTCGAAATCACCGTCTTCGATAAGTTCAGCACACTCGTTCCACGCGCATAGCGAAGCGGCATCCGTCGTCAACGGTCCAAAGACCGCGTCGCCTGCGGGGCAGATCAGCGTTTCCTGCAAGGTCAGGTCGACGCTGCTTGTCGGCTCGCCATTGGCGTACTTGAACCAGATGCCGTCAAAGAAGAGATTGTTTGAAAGATCGGTCTGTTCAATCACGGAACGTGAGGCGTCGATCATGTCCTGCCCGGTGTCGGTCAGGTCCACGCCGCTCAGGTCCGCGCCGCGCATACGGATCAGCCCCTGGAGTAGGACCACGGCTGAGGCATCTGTCAGGTCGGAGTAACTCAGGTCCACGATACTGATGGAGGCCGTGTCCAGGACCGCCTCAGTCAGGTTGGCGTCTCTGGCAGTATTGAAGTAGAGGTAAGCGCCGGCCAGGCTTGCTTGCTGCAAATCGGCCGAACTCAAGTCTGAATACTCTATGTAACGGCCGTCGAGTGTGGCGCCGCTGAGATTGGCACCGCGAAGCGCGGAAAACAACGTCTCCCCGCCGTCAAGCTGCGCGCCGCTCATGTCTGCTCCGCTCAGATCCCACATGTACATGATATTGCCGGAGAAAATCGTCCCCTGCAGGTTGGCATTGCGCAAATCCAGACCATCATCACTCAAGGTCGATTTATCGCAGCCGCTCCAGTTGACGCCAGGCGCCGGCGCAGCATTGCAGTCGGGGATGTCAGGTGGCGCGGGCGCTATGGAGGGCGCGGTGTCCCAGGCACAGAGCGAAGCAGCGTCGGTCGTGGTCGGCCCCGCGGAATAAGTGCCATCCGGGCAAACATATTCCGATGCGCTGAGATCAGCCGTGCTGTCGGCGGGTTCTCCGATGGCGCTCTTGAACCAGATACCCAGCAGGGTTGATCCGCTGAGATCAACCATCTGGACATTTGCTCCTGTCATATCAACGAGGAAGAGTTCTATACCTGACAGGTTGGCGCCTTCCAGGTTGCTGCCGCGGAAAAAGCTGATTGCCGGCAGCGAGCCTGAAAAATCGGCGTCCCTGAGATCGGCCAGGCTGAAATCATTGTAATAAAGAATCGTATTACTGAAATCGGCGCCGGGCAGCCTGGTGCCCAATGCAGTGGTGGCGTAAACTTCCGCGCCATCAAACATGCCGCCGGCGGCATCGGCGTAAGAGAGGTCAACGAAGAAGATCAGGCTGTCCGTAAAGTCAGCCCAGGCGAGATTGCTGTCCCGCAGGAGCACGTTATCGAGCGTGGCCCCGCTGAAGTCGGCCATCTTCAAATTGGCGCCGCTCATGTCGGTGTTCGTTATGATGGCGTCGCTGAAGTCGGTTTCGACCAGGATAGCCCCCTCGAGATTGGCGCCGTCGAGTTCAATGCCCGACTTGTCGCACATGCTCCAGTTGACCATCGGCGCCGGGGCTGCATTGCAATCGGGCATGCTGGGCATCCACTCCTGGATGATTGCCTGATCGTCAACAGGCTCCGCCTCGCCCGTGACCTGGGCCAACAGCTCCTGCGCCTGCGCCAGCAGGCTCTCCGCAGTTGCTTCGACGTTGGATTCGGCTCCATCCGCCGCAGCGTCACCGGCTGCATCTTCTGCGTCCGCACTTTGTGCATCCGCATCTTGTGC